>NZ_JBEOOU010000002.1:0-410488 GCF_040309405.1 Psychrobacter sp. W2-37-MNA-CIBAN-0211 | reverse complement strand
GAGAAAGCGATATGCGTACCGATTCATTTCAACAGATACTAGAAGACCTAAACAGCTCATCAGCAGATGTTGAAGCAAAGGAATTATAATACCTTTCTTACAACAAGGATATTTCTAGCTAATTCAGCTAGTTCATAAATACAAACCAATCACCAGTACAGAGAAAGCGATATGCGTACCGATTCATTTCAACAGATACTAGAAGACCTAAACAGCTCATCAGCAGATGTTGAAGCATCTGCCCTAATCTCTAACGATGGTCTGATGATTGCTTCAGCTCTACCAACTGGCGTCGATGAAGACCGTGTGGGTGCTATGTCAGCAGCATTATTATCGTTGGGTGACCGTGCAGGTCGTGAGTTGGCACGTGGTAGTATCGATCGTATTATGATTCAGGGTGAAAAAGGCTACGTTATTATGACGTCATCGGGAGATGAGGCGGTACTCACTATTATGGCAAAACCCAATGCCAAGCTTGGTTTGATATTTTTAGATATCAAACGTGCCTCAGAAGCCCTTGCAAAGCTCATTTGATTGGCAACTGCTTATCGAATTTATTCGCTTTTTAATTACTATAAACATAGTCGGTTCAATATAATTTGGATACAAGGAAGCCGGGTGAAAGTACTACAAGTAGTAGGCTAAGCAAGGCTGACACCGTATCCAATTTATAGAAGATTAACTACATAACGACCAATGAAGGAGATGACCATGGGTTCTCCAATCCCTGATGCACACAAGCCTGATATGCCTGCCGAACAGATTACCTTGACTTACCACGATGGCACGTCGCGTACTGTCTATGACACGGGCATCGAACGCCCTTATCCAGATGGAAAATTGATTGTATCGCGTACCGATTTGGATGGCATACTCACACACGTCAACGATGCTTTTGTTCAGATTAGCGGTTACCATGTCGATGAATTGATTGGCCAGCAGCATTATATTTTGCGCCATCCTGACATGCCAAAAGCAGCTTATAAAGATCTGTGGGACACTGCCGAAGCAGGGCAAAAATGGCATGGCTACGTCAAAAACTTATGCAAAGATGGTAGTCATTATTGGGTCTATGCAACCGTCGTACCTAACGTTCGTCACGGCGAAACTGTAGGCTATACATCCGTACGACGCAAGCCATCACGCAGCAAAATCGAAGCGGCAATGGCGCAATACGCCCAAATGAAACAAAACGAGGAAGGCTGAATCATGACGACACACAATATGTTAATCGCCCCAGATTTTTCGCCTGAGCGTTTTGCAGGCTGGCACATGTTCAATACGTTGATCCAAAAACGTGCCAACTTAAATATGCACTTGAACATCCCCGCATCACATGCTGAGCAAGAGCAAGTCATTAATGCGGGTGACATTCAGGTCATTTACGCCAACCCTTTTGATGCCGCAACCCTAATCCGTGAGCAAGGCTACCGTGCCGTTGCCCGCCCTATCGGAAAGTCTGATGAAATGGTCATTGCCGCTGCTGCAAATAGCGACATTAACCACTTAGAAGACATTCAGGCTGGCGCTACCATCGCCATGGCAGACAACCGAGATGTCAAACTGATTGGCTTACGATTGCTAGAAGCGGTTGATATCGAAGAGTCTGACCTCAACTGGGATGTCACGGAAACCTATCAGGCAGCTGCCCGTAAAGTCATTAAAGGGGATGCCCAAGCCGCGTTCTTTTTGGCAGAAATTTTTCATAGCTTTTCGCGGTTGACCAAGACCCAGCTCTCCGTACTCATCGAAAGTGACTTGGCTGACATCAGCCACGTGCTACTTATCAAAGACGGCTTCCCTGATGCACAAATCTTTATAGAAGCCATTCTCAATCTGCACAACGATGATGATGGTAAAAAAGCCTTAGCTGAACTTGGTATGCCGCAAGGGTTTGAGGCGATGAATGAAGAAGACGCCGAATTTATGATAGATTTGATGCAGACCTTGCTGGACTGAGGAACACCATTATGTCTGATGTAGACCTTATCAAAGAGAATGAGAAAGTCGCGCACCGAGCATTTCGGTTTTACTCGCGCAAAGTGTTTTTGGCACCCAACAACCGTCACTTTCATGAACAACGCATCAATGCGGCGCTACTATTGACTGAAAGAGAGCCACTGCAAGGTGCTGTGGCAGACTTCTTTTATGGCTGTTGGTATGACATTCCTTACGATGTAAACAACTTGTTTATTCGTGTCAAAGATCGCCTGCACCCTCACATTCAACAAGGGTTCCGCGACTGTATCGATAAGAAAAGATATATTCAACGCAATAGTATGCTCGCGACCCGCTGGAGCGTTTTGATATCTCCTTCTCTTAATGAGCAAAAACAACGGCTGCGTATCAGCAGCGATGATGCCAAAGAAATCGCTAAAGACATCACGACGGAGCTAATGCAAGCGCGTGATGACAAAGATTGGGGTACGATTGAGCAAATCGAAAATGAGTTCTTTGCCCACTGTATGGCGCGCAATGATCGTTTGGCGTTTTCCTTAGTATGGTTTCGCTTGGGCAAAAGTGATTGGCAGTTCGATACGCGTTGGGATAATTGCCAACAGCACCTTGATCAAACTATAGCCAAATCCATATAAATCCGCTACATCGTCATTCTCGCTAAGCATATTAATGTATAACTTGCGCTCGGTTTCCTTGTATCGAAATTATTTGAATTCAACTATATGAAAAACTAATTTATCGCCACTCTATAACCTTCATCATAATGGTAGTTACTATGTCTTCTTATTTAAATGCTGCTAAAACATATTTGACTCTGACCCCAGCCGGTATTTTTGAAGCATTTTCACAAAACGAACCGACTGCTGAGCAGCTGGCATTACAGGATTTATTGTCTTATGATCAGACATTGCTCGCTGCTGATTGGCTCCAGCGTTATTCTGACACTTGGCTACAGTGCTTTATAGAACATGGCTGGATTGAAAAACTGTCTCTCCTATTGCCAGCGCCCAATTTGCCATTAGATCAGTTTTTGCCCTATGTCGTTGCCAGCTTATCGGGCAAACGCCGTGCTGCCATTGGCTCTGATGAAGGATTTTGCTTGGCACGTATTGGCTACAGCCAAGAAGAAGCGGATATGCTCAGTGTGGCGGCGGCTGATTTTTCAGGATTTATGCTACGACAAAAGCAACGTGGGTGGGCAGTAGAAAGCCAAGCTATCTCTTTTTTTCAGCAAGTTGATCTACTCATTCCTGAGACCAGCTTTGTGTTTTTATGGATAGATAGTGCTGGCTACGTTCTCATCATCGATGGCGAACCTTTGACCAATAGCCGCGCCTTTGTAGAGCTGGTATGGGCACTAAAAACTTCTGGGTTAAGATTTCTGAATTAATTCAGTTGAACCAATTGATATACTGCTTAATATCAACCTTTCACACTAGAGTAATACTCAGTGCGCTTATATAAAATTAAGCGCACTGCGATCTCTTACACCAACTCCTCTCATGCCATTCATTTTTCTACTGCTTTCTAATTCTAGTCAATTTCACACAGTAATAAGAATACCCTCAGAATTAACAACAACTTGTCAACGTTTAGGTCATACTCTTCTCACGCATGTAAGATGTTTTCTTACTGCTGTTTAAGTCTCTATAAAACCCTAGCTTCTACAAAATATAAAGCCTCCAAGATTTAAATCACTTCGTCCAACGTCCTACCTTACTGAAAGTGGCAACCTCTGCCAAACTTTGCATTCTTGCTTATTTTTAGGACAGTTTATGACTTCGCTGACCACTGTGCGCGTGCGTTATCAAACGATTGAAATTGGCAACACCGATATCCATATTTGCACCCTGCGCGACAACCAACAATTTAGCGACCCTGACGATGAAGCGTTGAATTTGGGCATTTGCTCGGCTTCTTGGCCGATGTTTGGGGTGATATGGCCGTCAAGCTTGGTACTGGCCAATCACATGCTCGATTACGATATCGCAGGCAAACGTATTTTAGAAGTTGGCTGCGGTATGGCTCTCTCTAGTCTACTACTCAATCACAGACATGCTGACATCACAGCGACTGACTATCATCCAACGGTTGAGTATTTCCTTGATAGAAATACCACGCTGAATAATAACAAAGAGATCAATTTTGAGCGTTTAGACTGGGCAGAAGACAATAGCCATCTTGGCAAGTTTGATATGATTATCGGCAGCGACTTGCTTTATGAAGATCAGCACATCGATATACTGGCTGAGTTCATTGACCGTCATGCTATGCCAACCTGCGAGGTCATCGTGGTCGATCCTGGTCGCGGTCGCAAAAACAAACTGACTAATAAGATGGCTGAGTTTGGCTTTAGTAGTCAACACGTCAAGCCTGAGAATACCACTTATCTGGATTTACCTTTTAAGGGGCATATCTTGACATTTTCGCGGGTTGAGACTGGTCAAAACGAATAAACAATACAGAGCAGTTTTATAGTAAGTTTTCTATATATTTTGCCACTGCTGACGAGATATCTTGTACAACACATGCTCAGCAAGCGGATGAGTTGATTTGAGCGCATGATGATAGAAATTGTCTTGCGTATCCGTCATACCAATGCGCTGCATAATAAGTTGCGAGCGCTTATTAATGACCGCCGTAAATGAAACCACTTCTTCAAGCCCCAGCTCAGTAAAGGCAAAATTCAAAGACGCACGAGCTGCTTCAGTAGCATACCCTTGTCCCCAATAGGCTCTATGTAACCGCCAAGCAATCTCAACCGCAGGGGCAAACGACATATCTGCGTGCGTGTCATTCAAGCCTACAAACCCGATAAAGCCACCGCTATTTTCTTCATCAACTTTTAGGCTAACTGCCCAAAGCCCCCAGCCATTATCTGCAATAAGCTGCTGGCACTTATTGGCGATGATATCGCTTACTCTAGGGGTTAATAACTTAGGAAAGTATTGCATTACTTCTGGATCAGCATTCATGTCGGCAAAGGTCGCAAAGTCGCTTGCTTGCCATTGTCTGAGGTAGAGGCGTTCAGTTTCTATCGTATTTATGATTTTATTCTCTCGCATCTCATGGTTTAAAATAAATTATATTCGTAAAGCTAATCATCAAGCCAGCCTTGCTGTTTTGCATATGCTAGCTGCTCAGGCGTATCAATGTCATAGCTAAGTTGATCATTATCGACTTTACCTATTTGATCGGCTGGTAGCTCTCTAATCAAATGCCGTAGCCCCTTATCCCCTGCTAGCGTTGTCTGCCACTGTCTAAGTAATTTATAGTTAATAACCAAAGGCAGACCAATGATATCAGATGCACTTTCATGCAGATTTTGATATTTTTCTAAACCTTGCCAATTATGATAGCGACTGGCTACTACAAACTTCTTGCCCGCTAGCAATGATGTTAAATGAGACTCATCTAATAGTACTTGATCCACTCCCATGATGAGCACTCGATCGATTGAAATCGATTCAAAAGCCGCAATTGTCTCAATACCCAAACGTAAACTATCCGCCATACCCGTTTCAGGTTTCGGGTTCACTACTATTTGAACCGTTGGGTACTGCACAGCCAACTCTGTAATTACACTAGCAATTGAATGATGATTATCAGGAATGACAACGACAATGGATTGCGGATTGGTAGTTATTGCCAGTCGAGTCATATAAGTAATCAATGGCTTGCCATTCTTAATGAGTAGCTGTTTGGGTTGACCGAGACGCTGACTGATGCCACTTGCCAAGATGATGACCGCGTGATTTTGGCTCTGTCGTTCAGTACTTTCTGTAAATGCACGCTTGCTCATACAACACTCTGGATAATATCAGCATCTTTGTCATTACTCACCGCTGCTATATTTGAGAGATTATTATGCGAAAGACCTACTGGTGTAGTTTGATTATGCATGACCGTATTTATCTCTGCCATGATACCGAGCGCGAGTGCCTCAGGGCCATCTCCACCAAGCTTGTAGCCAATCGGATAATGCAATTTATGAATACCAGCTTCTAAAATAGTAGGATTGCTGATATTCATGCTAATTTCATTGATTAAACGTTCGGTCCGGTAGCGCGGCCCCAACTGTCCTAAGTATTTATAATTGTTTGCATGCTCGATCAGTATCGCTAGGCGAGCACGATCTTGACTCAAACTGTGTGACATTAGAGCGACTGCGGCGTTATGGCTCAGCTGAAGCAAAGTCTCACTGTCACTTAAAGGTAGCGACATCACCGCATCCGCTTGAGGAAAACGCGTGCGAGTCGCATATTGTGCGCGACTATCGATGACCGTCACATGCCAATCTTGTAGTTTAGCCATAGTCACCAGTGGCATCACATCGTTACCCGCCCCGCAAATCAATAAACGCACTTGTAGTTGCAATCGTTGCACAAGCCATTCTGTTGTTGCCTCACCGTTTTCCACTATCACATATTCGGCATTTTTATCAGACAGCTTATATTGTGCTAATTCTTCTACGGTATTAGCAAGTATGCTTGAAAACGCTGTTTTCCCTTGTGCAGAAACACTTCCCAAACTGCGATATTCATCTAAATTAATCCTCATCCCGGTTCGCAAATTATCACCGTTTTGCGATATAGAGTCTTGATGCTGATAGTCGTTAGCACAAATTAAAGTCGCTACAGTAATTGGCTGCTGAGTACGTCGAACATTATGGATTGTCTCTAACAATGGCATTGCTGTCGTTAGTCGCTCAAATAATACATGCACTCGCCCATTACAGCCCAAGCCGAAATTTAACTCATCAAAGTCCACGTCGTCTAAATCGCTATCTGGCTCATTATATATATCATGCTTAGTTTCATTTTTATTAGCGCCTGCTTTCGCTTGACCATTGTCAGCATATTCAATATCGTCGCCTGTCTGATAGACTTGCACAGTGGCACCATCACGAGTAAGCCAAAAGGCACGTTTGATAATATGCGGCTCCAAGCAGCCACCACTAATCATCCCAACTGAGCGACCATCTTCACAGATGAGCATCATCGCGCCAGCGCGGCGATATGCTGAGCCCTCAGTACGTACGACAGTTGCCAATACAGCATCAATGCCTTGCTGCTTAGCCGTACTTGCCAGCTCAAGAATGTCAGCGACCTGATTCATAACGCCTCTTATTTGGTAGTTATTTTTTTGATAATGATGAAATATACTGCTGATTGAGTTGTAAAAACCCGCTCATTAAGCGGGTTTTTGTCATAAACATGGAACACGAAAATTACTCTGGCATCTCATAAAGCAGCTTATCGAGGGTAATCGGAAAATCATAAACACGTACGCCAACGGCATTATAGACAGCGTTAGCAATCGCGGCAGCAGCACCTGCAATCGCAGTCTCACCGATACCTTTGATATGCATTGGGTTGGTATAAGGGTCGTCTTCTTCGACCAATATCACATCTAGCTGCGGGACATCGGCATTGACTGGCACGTGGTACTCGGCAAGGTCATGGTTACACAGGCGACCATCACGTTTATCGTGAATAACCTCTTCCATCAACGCTGAACCAATACCGAATACCATGCCACCATAGCATTGCGAAGTCGCTGTTTTGTGGTTAAGGATACGACCTGCGGCAAATGCGCCTGTCATACGTTTCACTCGAATTTCACCAGTGACTTTATGCACGGCTACTTCAGCGAAGTTCGCGCCAAAAGAGGATTGACGATACTTCTTACCATTTTTACCTGGCTTTATCTGTCCTTTGGCACTGAGCTTTTGCTCCTCATAATCCGCGACCACGTCGGCAAGCGCATAAAACTCTGTTTTCTCAAAATCATATTTTTTTGATTCTGACTGTTCTTCTAATACATTCTCTGAAAATGAAACTCCAGTCGTTTCAGATATTTTATCAATAGTGCTATCAGCGAACGCTTGACTGTTCTCTTTGGCTGCCTCTATAGCTGTTAGATCGTGCTTGCCTACTTGCTTAATTTGACCATTATCTAGCTGAATCGTATCAGGGTATAGACCCACTTTTTCTGCTAGCATCTCACGCAGCTGCTCACAAGCGAGGTAGACACCGCTACCTGCACTCGCCGCTCCCCAACTACCACCTGAACCTGCTGCGGGCGGAAATGCACTATCACCCAGTTTCATCTCAATATGGTCAATGGGCAGTCCTAGTAAATCTGCGGCTACCTGAGAGAACACAGTATAAGACCCAGTACCGATATCCGTCATGTCTGTCTCGATAACTGCTTTGACACCGAGCGCTTTTGACTTATCTACTTGCAGAGTTGCACGTGCTTCAGAAGGCTGTAATTGATTCCCACGTGCTGCAGCTGCCATACCCGTTCCTATCCACCAATCGCCTTCTAATTGACTGGCAGGCTTAGCATTGCGCTGACTCCAACCGAACTGCTCTGCACCTTGTTCCATACAAGCGATCAGCTGACGTGACGAAAACGGAATATCTTTGCTAGGATCTTTCTCGGGTTCATTGCGGCGACGCAGCTCGATAGGATCAAGATCTAATTGTGAAGCCAGCTCATCCATCGCACATTCAACGGCAATCATACCGACAGCTTCACCGGGTGCACGCATTGAGCCTGATAGCACTTGGTTCATGTCTACCATTTCATAATTTACACGGCGGTTTTTACCACTGTATAGATAGTGCGTAGATAAGGCAGTTGGCTCAAAGAACGCCTCATCTGGCAAATTGCTAGAAACGGTATCGTGAATCAACGTATCGATAACGCCATTTTTATCGCAGCCAATCGCAATGCGCTGACGAGTGTTTGAGCGTCTGACTGTCGCTTCCATCACTTGTGGACGCGTCATGGTAACCAATACTGGACGACCAAGCTCTTTTGAAGCGATCGCAGCGGCAATAGACTCAGGCGCAATACCCAGCTTGCTACCGAACCCACCACCGACATAATGCGCGATTAACTGAACTTGGTCTTTGTTTAAGTTTAAGGCGTCCATGACTTGCTGCTTACAAGACGCGAGCATTTGGTTGGCAGTATAAAGAATAAGTTTGTCGTCTTCCCAATGTGCCAATGTCACATGTGGCTCCATGGCAGAGCTGTTTTGACTCGGCGTATGGTAAAAGCGATCGAGCGTCACATCAGAGTCAATAAGTCCTTGTTCTGGATCGCCTTGGACATAGTTTTTGTCAGAGCCTTTTTTTTCATCGACTGCATGGGCGTTAGACAGCTCTTTAGTAAAATTCAATGCCGCTTGGTCAGTCTCATCTTTATAACTGACTTTAAGCGCCTTCGCCCCTTCTGTTGCCGCTTCAAAGGTTTCAGCGATGACCACAGCGATAGGTTGACCATGATAAAAAATCTCAGTTGCTCCCTGCTTTGGTGCCTTTTTTAAACCGCCTTGCTGAGAGTTGCGCAAAAAATGCTTAGGGTCTGTGACAACCTTGATAATATTAGGAATGCCGTCTAAAGAACTACTATCAATGTTCTCGACTTGACCTTTGGCAATGGTCGCACCGACCAAAACACCGTAGGCTTTATTATCTAAGTGGATTTCCGCACTATAATGCGCTTGACCGCTAACCTTTAACGAGCCATCGATACGGTTGATTGGCTTACCGACCAGTTTGCTCGCCGTTTTGCTAAACAAAGACTCGACAGGCTCATCCATGGTCATTTTTTTGGTCGGTTCTAACTGAGTGATTGATTCAAATAATGACATGATTATGCTCCCTCGCCCGCTAGTGCGCGCTGAATGACTTGTTTTAGTAGGCGACGCGTCAACGGTATCTTAAAGTCGTTTTGACCATTACCTTTGGCATCATGCAATAACAGATCGGCAGCCTGCTTAATAACGTCACTATTGCCATCGGTATCCATTAATAATGCTTCAACTTCTTCGTTACGCCATGGCTCAGTACCGATGCCACCAAATGCCAATCGCACCGTTTTCAGATTGCCGTTATCATCAGCGTCTATCACTGCAGCACAGGATACGAGTGCAAAGGCATAGGAAGCGCGATCTCGCACTTTGTCATAAGTATGCATACCCTTGATAGGTGCAGGTAATACAACGTGAGTGATTAGCTCGCCTGCTTCCAATACATTTTCGATATGCGGCGTATCTTTTGGCAGGCAATAAAAATCTTTTACATCGATAGCGCGAGTCGAGCCATCCGCTTTGACTGTCTCGATACTGGCATCAAGTAAGCGCATTGCTACTGCCATGTCAGATGGATGCTGAGCAATACAGGCATCGCTCGTGCCTAGAATAGCCAGCGTACGGTTCTCACCATTGATAGCAGGACAACCAGTCCCCGGTTCGCGCTTATTGCAGGCGCTGTCTGTTTGATAAAAATAATAACAACGAGTACGCTGCAAGAAATTACCACCTGTGGTTGCTTTATTGCGCAGCTGACCTGTCGCGCCCGCCAAAATTGCTCGGGATAGTACTGGGTAATTTGCAATAACTTCAGGATGCGCTGCCAAATCACTGTTGGTCACAAGCGTACCAATACGCAGACCACCATCGGCAGTAGTCTCAACCTGTTCTAATTCTAAGCGAGTAATATCGACCAATTTAACTGGCGTCTCGATCTCTAGCTTCATCAAGTCTAATAAGTTGGTACCACCTGCGATAAAAGAAGCATCTTTGCTACTAGCAGATAACGCGGCTTGCTCTGGTGCATCAGCACGGCTGTATTCAAAACGTCTCATGCGCGGCCTCCTGTCGTAGCAGTTGCTGTTTTATTATTTGCCATTTTATTATTCACTGAGGCTTTACCAAGTTGCGCCTCGCTAGGCGGTGGTGACCAAATACCTGTTACGCTTGGATTTTGCGCAGTATTGTCCGTTGTTAGAATATTAGACTCTGACAATTGACTCTCCAGCACTTGCGAGATGGCTTTAATAATATTGGGATAAGCAGAACAGCGACATATATTGCCGCTCATGCGCTCAGCGATTTCTTGTACAAGGAGACCGTCAGGATGTTGCAAGTCTGTGCTCACATGACTTGGCCAATTTTGCTTTATCTCTTCTATCAATGCCGTCGCTGAGCAGATCTGACCGGGGGTGCAATATCCGCACTGAAAGGCGTCGTTGTCTTTAAAGGCTTGCTGCAATTCCGATAACGAATCCGGCATCCCGATGCCTTCAATCGTTGTGATGTCATCACCATCATGCATGACCGCAAGTGTCAGACAAGAATTAACCCGTCGTCCATTGATGAGCATCGTACAAGCCCCGCATTGACCGTGGTCACAGCCTTTTTTAGGTCCAGTGATTCGTAAGTGCTGACGACAGACGTCGAGCAGTGTCGTACGGGCGTCAAGATTATCTAGCTGATAATCCTGTTTATTGATTGTTAAGGTCAAAGTAGACATGCTGGCTTCTCGCTGGCAGATGAATATAATAAAATGGTGAAATACGCTTCAAAATAACAGCGTCAATAAATTTATTATGACGTATGAAAAAAGTTGTTTTGTTTTTACTTTGTAGTTATTACAGTGTAGTTTTTAATCATAGGTAGTTTTTAATCATAGAGAGTGTCGAGACGTGAGTGATGCTGCTAACAGGCATCTTATTTATAATAATGACTCCTTTTTACATTGTTCAGTTTTCTACATTATCAGTAGGCAATCAAACAAGTTTTAAATGTGTTCGGTAAAATCTTCAATACAGTCATTATCCTTTCATGAGTCACATTTTTGGTGCCGTTACAAATTGGCTATATATCTTCACAATTCATTGTTGAGCAATCACTCAAATTTGTTTATAGTGGTTGCAGTTGATTCACTTAGAGAAGATTGACATGTTAAATTGAGTATTCACTCAAATTGACTTGTCCTTTTTAAGAGATCTGATTTCAGGTATCTACTCTAAGAAATCTAAGCTACAACACTCTAAAAACGACCTAACAACTATTTATCTTAAGGATTTTGTATGACCGAATTTACATTACACGACAAAGAAAGCGCACCAGCAGAGAGCAAAGACTTGCTAGACGTTTCTATCAAAGCATTTGGCATGGTTCCAAACTTGCATGCTGTGATGGCTGAAGCGCCTGGATTGCTTGAAGGCTATCAACGTCTACATGAGTTGTTTTTGGACAGCAGTTTCGATGACGAAGAAGTCACTGTTGTCTGGCAAACCATCAACGTCGAGCATGCTTGTCATTATTGCGTACCTGCACATACTGGTATCGCCAAAAGCATGAAAGTGGATGATGCCATCACCGAAGCATTGCGCAATGAAACTACACTACCGACTGAGAAATTAGAAGCGCTACGTGACTTTACACTCTCTGTAGTCCGTGGTCGCGGTAACGTAGATGATGCTGCTGTACAAGCATTCTTGGATGCTGGCTTTACCAAACGCCAAATCCTAGAAGTAGTCCTTGCTGCGGCGCAAAAAGTGATGAGCAATTACACCAACCATCTTGCTAACACGCCAATCGATAAGCCGTTCCAAAAATTTGAATGGCACAAAGCAGACTAACGAAACCGCCAATTTGGGGTTGTAATGACCCCTCTGGTGTTTTTATACTGCTGTAAGAGAGACTGCTGTTCGAAAACAATCGAGCAGCAGTTTTTTCAGTTAAAATCTTATTGAATAAGACGGTAGTTATAGTCAAAGTATCCTAAAAACGCTACGGTATTGCTGATATCAATTTTTTGTCGCCTCTGTCTGCGCAGGCACAGTAAGCAAGAAAAATGATGTCAGCAGTATGTGATGTATCGATATTACTTTTCACTGACTATAATTATCATCATAAATAATGAAATCATGAATAACAAACTTGTAAATAATGAGAGGTCATATGAAAAATATCGAGAAGCCCCTACGCATAGATATCGTATCAGATGTCGTTTGTCCTTGGTGCGTCGTTGGTTATAGACAGTTGGCTGAAGCACTCAAGCAAACCAATACCGAGTACGAAATTCATTGGCATCCGTTCGAGCTAAACCCTAATATGCCAAGCGAAGGTCAAAACTTTCGGGAGCATATTGCTGAAAAGTATGGCTCAACTAAGCAAGAGTCTGACGCCAGCCGAGCAAGAATGACGGAAGCTGGTAGTGAAGTTGGTTTTGAGTTCAACTTTAGTGATGACATGCGTATGCACAACACCTTTAACTTGCACCAGCTTTTACATTGGGCGCATCAGCAAGGTCGCATGCATGAGTTAAAGCAAGCATTGTTCACCGCCCACTTTACCAATGGCAGAAACATCTCTGATCATTCCGTGCTCGCAGATATTGCGTCAGAGACTGGACTCGATCGTAGCGAGGCGCTAGCAGTACTGGAAGACCAACGCTTTGCTAAAGAAGTACGTGCCGCTGAGCAACACTGGCAGCAGCAAGGTATCCAAAGCGTGCCTGCGGTGATATTCAATGAGCGTCATTTGGTTAGCGGTGCTCAAGGCGTGGAGAACTTCACGAGTATCTTGCAGCAGTTGGCTGACATGCCAGACTAGGTTTTATTAGCTCTTACATTGACTCTTACATTGTCTCTTAATAAAGGAATCTCTTATGTCTTCTGAGCATTCACCTTCGATTATCATATTTGACGTCAATGAGACGCTACTCGATATTGATACCCTCGCACCTTTATTTTCTCGCTTATTTGATAATGAAAAAATACTGAGAGAATGGTTTGCCCAATTGGTGCTTTATTCTCAAACCATGACCTTATCCGGTCTTTATACACCCTTTGGTGAACTTGGCGTCGCTGCCTTACAGATGACGGCTGATGTTCATAATGTCACGCTGACAAAAAGCGATATCGATGAGTTAAAAGAGCGTATGGGCAAAATGCCAGCCCACCCTGATGCGGTGCCAGCGTTAACCAAGCTAACTGAAGCAGGGTTTCGACTGGTGACGTTGACCAACTCAGCGAGCAGTCCATCGCCAACACCATTAGAAAAAGCAGGACTAAGTCAGTTTTTTGAGCAGCACTTCAGCGTTGAGACTGTTGGCAAGTTCAAGCCTGCACCTGAAACCTATCAGATGGTAGCCAAAGAGTTGTCTGTTGAAATGTCAGAGTTGTGTTTGGTCGCCTGCCACCTTTGGGATACCATCGGCGCGCAAGCGGCTGGCTGCCACGCTGCGTTTCTCACGCGACCTTATAATGCGTTGCTATCAGCGTCGAATGTTCCCACACCTGATTTTATAGCATCCGATTTAGGTACGCTTACCGATCAGATTATTCTCAATAATCTGAGCAAATAACCCTTCTGATTTTTTGCAATCAAACTTTTTAGCAATAAAACAAAAAATGCCGCTTCTACTAATAGAAGCGGCATTTTTATGAATGCTATGACACGATATTCATTTTAAAACTACTATCTCAAGATTAACTTCTAAAAATGAATAACCGTACGAATACTCTCGCCTTTATGCATCAAGTCAAACGCTTCGTTGATGTCTTCTAATGGCATGGTATGGGTAATGAAGTCTTGTAACGGGATTTCGCCCGCTAGGTAACGCTCAACATAGCCTGGTAATTCTGAACGACCTTTTACGCCACCAAATGCTGAGCCTTTCCAGACTCGACCAGTCACTAACTGGAACGGACGGGTTGAGATTTCTTGCCCAGCACCAGCGACACCGATAATGACCGACTCGCCCCAGCCTTTATGGCAGCACTCAAGCGCGGAACGCATCACATCGACGTTACCGATACATTCAAACGAATAATCAACGCCGCCATCGGTTAGCTCAACGATGACTTCCTGAATTGGTTTGTCATAATCTTTTGGATTAATGCAGTCAGTCGCGCCCAGTTTTTTGGCTAACTCAAACTTGCTCTCGTTGATATCAACCGCAATGATACGGCTGGCTTTTGCCATGGCAGCACCGATGACCGCTGACAGACCAATACCGCCCATGCCAAAGATAGCGACCGTAGCACCCTCTTCGACTTTTGCAGTGTTCATGACCGCGCCCATACCAGTCGTGACGCCACAACCTAGCAAGCAAACTTCTTCTAATGGCGCTTCTTTATTGACTTTAGCCAATGAAATCTCTGGCAAGACCGTATACTCAGAAAAAGTTGAGCAACCCATATAATGGTAAATTGGCTCACCGTCTTTATAAAAACGCGTAGTGCCGTCTGGCATCAGACCTTTACCTTGGGTCTCGCGCACTGCTGAGCATAGGTTGGTTTTGCCTGAGGTACACATTTTACAGACGCCACATTCTGCGGTGTATAAAGGAATAACATGATCGCCAACTTGGACACTGGTCACGCCTTCGCCGATTTGCTCAACGATACCGCCACCCTCATGACCCAAAATCGCTGGGAATACGCCTTCTGGGTCTTCACCAGATAAGGTAAAGGCATCGGTATGACAAACGCCACTAGCGATGATCTTTACCAATACTTCACCTTTACGCGGCAGCATCACATCCACTTCTTCGATAGATAGCGGTTGGTTTGGACCCCAAGCAATGGCGGCTTTCGATTTAATAAATTTATCTGACATAAGAGTCTCTCTTTTTAATTAATTTTATCGCTTATTCAGCGCAGACCTATTCAGCTTATAGTGCTTACTTAGTAGAGGCAAGCTACAGTTGTAGCAGTCTGTAAAACATTTCATGCTATATCGATAATTATAGTTGTTTCTGAGATGATAACAATATGCTATATTTGCAAATATCTTTTACACAGTGGTAACAATCATGCGTTGGGATGGTATTAGCGAATTCGTTTGTGTGGCAGAACATGAGAGCTTCACGCGCGCCGCAAAAGAATTGAGCCTCTCGACTGCGCAAGTCAGTCGGCAGATCAGCGCGTTAGAAAAGCGCTTGAATATAAAGTTGCTATATCGAACCACGCGCAAGGTCTCACTCACCGAAGAAGGCCGCGTGTTTTATCAGCATTGCCGCGGTGTGCTTGATGGCTTGGATGCCGCTGAACAAGCAGTGAGCCACCTACAGTCAAAGCCACAAGGTAGGATTAAACTGACCGCTCCTGTCACTTATGGTGAGCAGCAATTATTACCACTGGTCAATGATTTTATGATGCGATACAGCGATATCGAAGTAACGGCTTTTTTGAGCAATCAAAAAATGGACTTGATCGACGGTGGCTATGATTTGGCGATTCGTATTGGCAAACTAAGTGACTCAACGATGATGGCAAAAAAACTCAGCCGTCGTACGAATTTTGTCTGTGCCGCGCCTGCTTATCTTGAGAGACACGGTACACCGCACTCTTTGAGTGAGCTGAGTAAACATAATTGTCTGCTAGGCACACGTGACTATTGGCACTTTATAGAAAATGGCAAAATAGATTCTGGAAAAAATGCTGATAAAGAAAAGAATCTACGCGTTTCGGGCAGCGTTAAATATAACAGTGGTCATAGCCTAGTTGATGCTGCGCTAAAAGGTTTGGGCATCGTCCAGCTACCGGATTATTATGTGCAAAAATACCTAGCATCTGGTGAGCTGGTCAGCTTGCTGGATGACTATAGAGAGCCTGAAGAAAGTATCTGGGCTATCTATCCGCACAACCGTCATTTATCGCCAAAGATTCGATTACTGGTAGATTATCTATCGGAGCATTTAGCATGAACATACAAAGCCACTATTCGGTTTTACTTAACATTCGGTTTTACTTAAAATGAATATTATCCACTATCATTAAGAAATATCTGTAATATTAGAAGAAGGTCGCTTAACAAAACCAAGCATCACTCACTCACTAAATAAATTACCATAATAAAAGGAATTTTTATGATTAAAATTGTCTCTATCGCTGCCTTAGCTTTGGCCATGTCCTCGTGTGCCAGCGTTGAAAATATTTTAAACGCACCGGATAAAATGCCGTCAACACCAGAAACGATGACTGCTATCAATGCTGAAAAGGGTTTGGTTACGATGCAAAGTAATTATTCTGTCCAAGATACTGCTGATAAGCTGGCGGCGATTATCGAAAGTAAAGGTATGAAAGTATTTGCGCGCGTCGATCATCAAAAAAATGCGCAGGGTGCCAATTTAACATTGAGACCAACGCAGGTGATTATGTTTGGTAACCCAAAAGCGGGTACGCCATTGATGAATTGCGAGCAAAGCGTCGCCATCGACTTACCACAAAAAATCCTTATCAGTGAAGATGCGGATAAAAAAGTCTGGTTGTCGTACAACAATCCTGAATATTTGAAAGAGCGTCATAACATCAAAGGTTGTGATACCGAGATAGCTAACATCGCAAAAGCGCTTGATGGTGTCAGTAAGGCAGCTATTGCAAAATAAGCTATAGATGGAAATATGAACACAAAAAAGGTGGGATGCAAAAGCATAACCCACCTTTTTTATATCTTCAAAAGATTAATTTATTAGCCATTCTTAGACTGTGCGATTTGCTCGTGTAGCTCTATTTTTAACTTCTTAGCACATTCGATAATCTTTTTTCGACCGGCAGGGATAGCGCCATATTCAATCGCTGTCGCACGCATTTGTACCGTAACATCATAATGCGGGTAACTGGCATGACGGTGGAATAAGCGCTGATCTACTTCTATCAATAAGGCAAATTCATGCAGCTCTTGCAGCGTATCAGCCAACATATGGCACCATTTATAGCCTTTAAATTCTACCTGCACAAAATCCACATATATTGCCATAGAGCCGCCTCCTTTATTACCCTTAATATCTTATCATGTGCTAAACCACGCTTTCACAAACAGCCATCAAAATAACTCACCGACATTTTTTTTGAGCTGTTTGAGCACTATTTGATACTCTTTATCACTGATTTCAAGTGCACTGAGACGCCCATAGCGTAGCTGACGATAGTCTTGTTGAATCTGCATGATTTTGGCTTGGACAATTTCTGAGTGACCGCTGTCTGTTAAACGGCTATCAGCACCACCTTCGGCATTTGAATCAATAGCCAGTGCCACGCGCTCAAGCCATGCCAGTTGTCCTTCGCTCTCATCACGAGCCAGCGATTTATCCACTTTACCAATACGTCTTGATAGCTGTGCAAGCGGCAGATCGGCTAGATGCCAGCGTTTGCGGCGACGTTGCCAGATGACAAAGATTAAAATAGCCATGACAGTAATAGCACTCGCTGCCAACCAAATAATTTGCTGCATGACTGAGCGGATGTTGAACCATTTGAGTAGCGAGTCAGCTTGCTTATCCTGATCGTAACCGACGACGTCTTTTTGCCAATAGTAGCTGGCTTGATCTGAGAGGCGGCGTAAGGTTTGTAGCATTTGATATTGCTGATAGCTGATTTGCGCACTAGCACCATCACCGAACATCGCCGCTCCCTGCGACTGCGTCAGCGCATCCATTCCTTGCTCAACGCGCTCAGGCGCAACAAAAGCCGTCGGATCAACACGTACCCAGCCTTGACCCTCAAGCCAAACTTCCGTCCAAGCGTGTGCATCTTTCTGCCGAACTTCCCAAACATTTCCACTGCGGCTTAGCTCGCCACCTTGATAGCCTGCCACGACCCGCGCAGGTATACCAGCTGCCCGCATCATAAACGTAAAACTTGAAGAATAATGCTCACAAAATCCCGCTTTGGTCTCAAATAAAAACTCGTCAATACGGTTCTTATTCAGCCGTGGCGGTGATAGTGTATAACGAAATTCTGTTTGATTAATCCAGCGTTCAATAGCTGCAATATAGCGCACTGGATCTGAGCCAGATTGCGCAAATAATCGCTTTGCCAGTGCGCGTGCTTGTGGGTTGCCATCAGCTGGCAGAGCAAGATTCAGCCGCCGTAATGCTTCAGACAGAACAGGGTCAATGCGCATCGGCGCAAACTGTAATACGTCATAACGGAACTGCTGAGTAACTGGCTGGTCTTTTAATAAGGTAAAGTTTGAAGTAATACTGATGTCTTGGCGCTGGGCAAAAGGATAATCGAGGCCAAATAGCCAGTTTTGTTGTGTGGGTTCTAAAATGATCTCATAGCTGGTAGGCGCAACTTTCACTTCATCAGGGATAGTAGCAAAGGCGTTCTCCATCCAAACAGGCATTTGCGGTGCAGGCCGCCATTGTTGTTGCTGAGGGCTAGGACGCCATGTAACCCCATCAAAATCGCTAAATACCAAGCCGCGCCAATACAGTTGCTGCTGCGGTGGGCGCTTATCTGCAAACTCTACCCGAAAGGCCAGCTCAGTCGATTGTCCCAAATTAGCAAAGTCACCGGGCGACATACTATCGGAGACGCCAGTGGTTGCTTGCTGACCCGATAGCTGCACTGACCATAGCGGTGGTAAGCGCGGGAAGAATAAAAACAATACAACCAATAATGGCAGTGCCCCAAGACCTAATACACCCAAAGTGCGCAGACGACCATCACCGCGAGTATTACCATCGTCATTGAGCGCAATAAATGCCAACAAGATAATGACAGCACCGATGATTACTTCTAAAGTCGTAACAAGACCTTGATCCATCAAAAACAGCGCGGCAAGCACGAATAGTGATAAATTTAAGACCACATAAGCATCGCGCCGCTTATACAATTCCCACAGCTTACTAATGAGACATAGCACCAAAAATGCCACGCCCATATCGAGACCAAACGCTGTATTGTACGTCAGCCATAGACCGACAAGACCCAGCAAGAAGCCGAGCATTTGCATGCCTTGATAGACGCGTTTTAAATGACGCAATTTTTTGAACTTAGCTTTGATGCGCGGTAGTTGGGCGGCGATACTAACCACAGCAAAGCCAATCAGCCATAAAGGCAGATGCGCGGCATGAGGTAAAATGACGATGATTTGGGCGATTAATACCCAATAATACGCTGGCAAGGCAAATAGCTTGCGAGTCCATTTAGTATCGCTAGCCTGCTCAGTATGAGAAGCGATATTTTGACCCAGTGCCAACTGCTCAAAGCTTGCAGAATTTATAAAGTCTGATTTAGAAGATCCAGTAAATACTTCTACCGGTTTCTTTGAGTCATCTATTTTAGAGATATTGGTCATGGCGTTTTTGCCAACCTTAGCAAGCACGCTTGCGCAAAACTATCACCTTCTCCCATCGGGGCAGCAGCAGAGGCATCACTCGGCAAGCACATCTTAAACGGCACACCCAGCTCACCCAACCTCATCGCCCCATACGTCATCTGAGCCAGCCTCTGCTCATGATGCGCCGCTGGCATATCGGCATAATCTAAGCTTTGTTCATGACCAACTGGATCAGCAAAGTGCTTAGTAAACATACCTTGACCGCGCGCCACATGACCCCAAGAAACCCGTGCCAGCGACTCACCTTCAATATAATTATCCAATCGCTCAAAATCGTCTTGACCTTGACGATACTGCCCGCCTGTGGGCAAATCCTCCTGACTGGCAACTGCATACTGCGCTTGCCAATCAAATGCTTCAGGTTTTGGATAGACCCAAGCAGTACGCGCAAAATAGACATAAGACCATGCCCGCATAATGCCCAAAGGATAAACGGTTTTGATTTTTAATCGTGGTAATTCAAACTGCCCACGACTATGCGTCTGTACTGGCAAACGAATAATCTGCTCATCTTGTAGCCGTGTAACGAGCACAGAATTTTGACTATCCACGTTATGTTTGATTTTCTTACTGGATTTTTTATCCGTCTCTTTATCAATCTGCTCAAAGCCAAATAACAACTGCCGTCTTGGTTGGCGGCTCTCACTGCGCAGCTGCAAAGTCACCCAAACAGGCGCACCCGCTTCTGCTATGGTCACTTCTATTAATTGTACTTTTAGACCTGAGATATGAGCAAATGTCACATGAAAGCTGATAAGCCAGACACTGACCAAATAAAAACATAAGCCCAGCACCAGATTATTGCCATAGTTGATGCCAGCGATAAAGGTAATGACCAATAACACCGCAAATAGCATCCCTTCACGGCTAAAAAAGATATAGACATTGCGCAAATTGAGCGTGGCGCTATCACTTTTAGGCGCACGCGAGGCAAACCAACGGCTTAATGCTGAAGTAGCTGGTACGGTTAAGGCTTTTGGCAAAAAGCTCATGATTACCCTATCCTTACCATAAAATTAATACTCTCATTCACAATTGAATAGCAGTTTTGGACATAAACGCACGTTATGAAAAATCAAACGGTTAAACAATAACAGCCACGTCTGCCAATATGCGTTGTGCGATGGTCTGCGTCGCTTGTCTTCCCGTCACATACGCGGGCACAAAACGCTGACCGAGACGATGATCAGTGACCGCAGCGAACACCGCTTGAATATCTTCAGGCGTCATCTCCATATGCCCCGATACATAAGCATAAGCTTGTGCAGCACGCTGTAGTGACAGCACACCACGCGGTGATAAGCCATGATACTCTTGGCTTGCTCGTGTTTTTGCCACCAGTCTTTGTAGATAATCCAAAACCACGTCCGCGACATGAACTTGCTTGACCCCTTGCTGGGCTAATAAAACAGCATCCGTATCTAGCACGGCATCCAACTCTTTTAATAGCTCGCGGCGATCCTGACCTTTTAAGAGCTCACGCTCTGCCGCAGGTGATGGGTAACCGAGCGACAAACATAGTAAGAATCGATCTAGCTGCGATTCAGGGAGTGGATAGACACCTGCTTGCTGCAAAGGATTTTGGGTTGCAATCACAAAAAACGGCTGCGGCAAAGAATAGGTTTTCCCATCTTGGGTGACTTGCCGCTCTTCCATCGCTTCTAATAATGCGCTTTGCGTCTTGGGGCTGGAGCGATTGATTTCATCTGCCAGTAACAGCTGAGTAAAGATAGGCCCAGAACGAAACTCAAATTGCTGTTTACTTTGGTCATAGATACTCATGCCTAAAATATCTGCTGGCAGCATGTCGTTAGTAAACTGCACACGGCTAAAGCTCAAACCCAATAACTGTGCCAATCCCTGCGCCAAGGTCGTCTTGCCCATACCCGGTATATCTTGCAGTAATAAATGACCACCTGCCAATATACCACTTAGCGCCAACTTAACGGCTTGAGGTTTATCCAACACAATTTGGTTTAACTGTGCCATAAGCTGGGCGATTTTTTGCTGGTTATGGCGATAGTCGCTAGCACTAGGCGCAGATTGACTGAGTATCTCTGACGTTGACTGGCGTGTAGAGGAAAGGGACATATCGATGGCTGTATGGGTCATAGTAATTATTGGCTCGTTTTTTAGATAATGAGTATAAATCAGGAATTACTTTGCCTCATCTTCCACTAGGGGCGCGGCGGCACGAAGCGTTGACAGATAAGCGATCACATCCGCACGCTCTTTAGCATCAGGCATAGGGTTTGATAGCATCTTTGAATCTAACATGGCTTTTTCCGCATCCGCAATATAAGGATCGAGCGTTTTTGCATCCCATATCCAACCTGATGTTTTTAGGCCATCACTATAGGTGTAATCTTCTAGCTCTGCGGCGGGCGCACCATATATATTCATCAACTGCGGGCCTTTTTTATTGAGACCGGCATTGAGCTGATGACACTGACCACAAGCCTCTTTATAAATTAGGGCACCATTGACAGCGTTACCTCCAGTATATAGTGGCAGCGTGACAGGCGCGCGATGATCAGGTGGTATACTTTCCCCGCAGGCGGTGAGCAGTAGAACAGCGGTAAAAATACCGCTCAATGATGACTTACTGATAATAGACATTTTTGACAATCTTTAGTTGAGGAGCACCAGCTATATAAGACGATATCGATAATAATGCAAGGCAAAATTAGGCAAAATCGGTCGGCACGCATAGATAGCTGTTTAAAAATAGAGCGTTATTTATCGGCATCTGAACCAATAAATAACGCTTAAGAAACGTCTAAGGTTATACCTGTATGGTCACACAAGATTAGGTGCTCTTATGTACCACTAGCCACTTTTATTGTACTGCTTGGCTCTTCCAAATAATACCCTTGCAGATAGCGCGCACCCACACTCCAAGCGACAGACATGGTTGCCGCTTCTTCAATGTAAGGCATCAACACATCGATTTTAACTGCATTGGTACGCACGATAAGAGACTTAACGGCTTCTAAATTATCCGCAGAATCGATATCTTGCACGTAACTACGAGCCAAACGTACGATATCTGGCTGGACAACGCTGGCAATCTCAACAGACTTAGTAGACGAGCCAAAGTTAGTAATTCCAAGCTGACAGCCCACTTGGTCAAGTGCTTCAAATTGAGATTTGGCAACCGTTAAATGATCAGCGATATCTTGTTCATTAAATTGTAGCGTCAATGCTCCTGCAGCACCGCCAACGGCATTAATTAGCTGACTGGCAACGTTTGGCAGCTTTTTATCAACCAGCGAAGCACTGGTCAATTGTATCAATAGTCGCGCTTCAGGATGGATCTTACGGACGTCATTTATCTTTTTACAGGCATTAATCAGTACCCAACGATCTATTTTTTCTAGCAATTGATGCGCTTTAGCAACCGCCATAAATTGTTGAGGCATCAACACGGTATTGTCAGCATCTGCCAATGGCAGCCGCAGATAGACTTCAAAAAAGTCACTACGGTCATTATTGATGTCATATATCGCCTGAAACGATAGCTCAAAACGATTATTGGCAATGGCATCGACTAAAGACTCAGCGAGCGCATGGTCATCACTATTGGCATGCTCGCTTGGATCATACAAATGATAGGTGCCACCTTTATTGGAGGTCTCAGTCATAATCTGAGCAATGGCATCCATCGCTCGCTCTAATACAATCTTAGGCTCAGCGGTATTTTTTTCGATTTTGACAATACCAATACTAACGGTGGTGCTTGTCGTACGCTTATCGACTTCAATGAGCATCCCACTAATACGTGAGCCAATGTGCTCGGCGAGCTGTTCGAGCTCTGCGGCTGTCTGATTCTCTACTAGTATCGTAAATGCTGTATCGCTAAAGCGGCTTACATAACCCTCTGGCACCAGCTCGTCTAGGGTATAAGCTACCTGCTTGACCGTCGTATCGACACCCTGCAAACCCAAGCTACTTCTAATTTTACCAATGTTATCGAGCCGAACATACATTAGCCCTGCAGTCAGTACGCCATCGATTGCTTGCTGGTGTACCGTCATCAACTGCTCTTCAAAACCGTGGCGGTTGTTGATTCCTGTCAAGCTATCCTTACGCTCAGCTTCTGCCAAGCGCTTAGCAACCTCAGCACTATTACTATTGTTTTGTTGGATAATAATTTGAGTAACTGGCTCACTATCCAAGGTGGCTGCTGCCAGCTGTAGTTTTGCCTCAAAGGTACTGCCATCCTTACGTAGGCTTTCGAATTTGAACTCAACCTCTTCACGGCTACCCTTATCAAACTGTCGCAAAAACTGCTTAAAGGCTTTGACGTTGTCGCCGCCTGCGATCAAATCAATAACGGGTACACCAATGATATCGTTCATTGATTCAAAACCAAATAGCTGAAGATAAGGGTCATTGGCAAAGATATGAATACCTTGGTCAAGATAGGCAACCGCACTTTTGGAGTTTTTGATTAAAATATTAGCGCGCTGCTCTGCCTCAGACAGTACATGATGCAGAGCTTTTAGCTGGCGGCGGCTACGCAAATTATCATGCTGTAAGCAAATAGCCATCACCACTGCTGTCTCTTGGTCTGCCCTAAGCGCCTTAACCATCGTGCCATTCATCACAGAAGGCAAACCGTCCTCATTATGAGCAGTCGGAGCTGTCTCTGCACTCATCAGACAGATCATCGGCAGATCAATACTCTGCTCTTGCACGATGCCCACCATGTCGGTAAAGCTCATATCATAGGCTTGGCCAAAAACTAAAACATCCCACGGCTGGCGGAGCGATTTGAGCAACTCTTCCTTGTCATCCAAAAAGCCTAGATTGATGCTGTCATAATAAGAATCTAGCAAATCCACCAGACGCTCAGCATAGAGCTGATCGGCATCGATAACTAGTAGATTTAAGACGGACTGAGTACGCATAGGAGGCCTTTTGAATCTTATGATCGTATTTATTTTTATCGCTTAATTTCGATACCTTGCTGCTTTTTCTAACATCAAAATAGCACAGCAAACAAGCAAGCAAGCACTACAAGTATTAGGCTCAGCGGGTATTGAAAATACTGGTTTATTGATGCGGTCTAGGATGACTGACTTGGTAGGTAGGTATTTCTAGACCATAAAAATGTAAGTCGCAGTATCTCTCATTATAGACAATAATTTAACCGACTGCATATTAACTTAACTTGGACATGCTGAAGTATGGCAAATAGTAGACTTAGAGAGGCTGCCACCGCAGCCGATTTATATAGGATTGACTATATCACTATCCAAATAAATACTTGCGTAAACTACAGTTGTACCACTTCATACTGGCTAAACTCATCGGTCACCAATAAGGGATGTAATAAACGTAACAATTTCTGTTTATTATGCAAGCGCATGATCACTCTATCATTGGTCTGAAAGTGAAAGGTCGGCACTATTAGGCTGCAAGTCGTCTGTAGCTGATCATCGCCAGCGAGAATGAAGGCTGGCACAAAATGCTGACTGCGTGACTTCCTATCCTCTAGACGCAGCCCGCAAGTGATTAACTTGTGACCAAGGACTTGCCACTCTACCTCTGGATTATGAGTATCAAGATTGAGCCAGCGTACAACCCCAATCGACCAGTCAGCGGTCGTCGTCTCAGAACGGCATAATAAAGAGAGACTCATTATTTGTAACGGTGGCGGAGCGGTAATGGTAGGACGAACATCAACATCAACAGGATTTACCATCAGCTGCAACGTGCGAAAAGGCGAAATGACCTTTTTACTGTCAAAAGTTTCAACGATTGATAAGTTACTGTTCACGGGTTTTTTTGGTACGGTGTCATAGCGAGGTCGCTCCCCATCCGGCAGCTCTTTGGTGCCGATCAAGCTTATCAATCCTTGCGCATGACTAGCATGATAATGAATATCGTTAAATCCAATCACCATTGTGGCATCTTGCTTAGCGCTATACTTATTCGGTACGGTTAATTGCGGCTGCATATAGCGATAGGTTATCGCCATTGCTATCTTATTCAGCAAACAGCACTCAGCGCCTTCGCTACCCTCATTGATTAATGTTTGCTGGCGTGATTTTAGATGCTCGATCACTGATGCCAGCTCAATGAAGAGACAGTCGTACTGGCTCTCATAGGGATTGATGCTAGAGTGGGCGGTCAAATAAGTAGGTGGATTCTCACTATGCAAATTGACAAAGACGCGTGTCTCAGTTTGCGGCTCTATGGTCGCAACGATTGGTTCAGCCCACTCCGGTAATAAGCGATGGACCAGCAAGATATTAGAACGACGCAATCCGCGCACATTGAGCAAGCTGTGCAAACATATTTGATAATACAATCGATGTATACTGTCCGCGCGGTTGGTAGCGACATAAGCACTTAAGTCAAGCGTTGCAGCATGGCGCTGACAGGCAAGATAATACAATCGATTGAGTGCAGCCCAGACATATGACGGTGGCTTTTGATAACAAATAGCCTCTTCCATCAATAGTTTTTGGTACGTTAACATCGTCTGGTAAATAACGATAGCTAACGTCATTGGCGCAGATTTTTCGCCCGTAAAACGGCGCTGCCAGCCGCTACTTGCCGGCGTTTTTTGACTGTCTAACAACGATATTTCGCGGCGTATCACACCGTCGCAGACCAAAATAACAAGATAATATAAAGATTTTACTTGAGCAACACAGTCCAACTGAGCATCACTCAGCGCTCCTGTCTCATGGACGTAAGACTGACGTAAAGCAGCAATCAGCCGATCGGCAGCATCAAGGACGATACGAATTAATTTGAAACGCTGCTGATCATCTACGTCAGCCACTCTCAACTCTGTGAGTACTTTTTCCAATTGCTCCGCTTGCTGCGCTTCTGTTTGCGATGGCAAAAGTGCCACCCACTTGCGCAAATGCTGCTCTTGACCGTTGGTCGAGTGGCTAGAAGCAGGCCGTAACGGCTCTGTCGAAGCCAGATGCTCTTGAAAATCCGATAAAGTTATCATTACTATCCTTAGTCATTACGCAGTGATAGCTGCACAAACTATTAGCAAGCGGGTAAGCGTTAGCTATCGATAGAAGGTCGTAATAACAGCTGCTTATGCACTTATTGGTCATTATTTGTCCATAAATAATATTGCCTCATCATCATGCAACTTTTAAGCCCCATTGTAAATGTCAATCGGCACCTTAAACGGTCTATCTGGCAACTCCCTGACCAGCTTAGGTACCAGATAACCGGGTAATGCTGCCAATAATGACCAATAAAGCGCGACTGCTGACCGCTCGTCGCTATCGAAATGTGCAGCTCCTGCCACTTTATCCAACACGTGCAGATAATAAGGCAATACGCCAGCGGCAAATAAGCGTTGGCTTAAAGCGATTTGAGCAGCAACGCTGTCATTAATACCTTTTAGAAGTACGGCCTGATTTAATAAAGTCATGCCAGCTGCTCGCGCCCGCTGCAAATACTCTGCTGTGAGCACATCAATCTCATTAGCATGATTACAATGAACGACCATGACGATATGACAGCGACTTTGTGCCAGCCTCTCTAATAATGGCGCATCCAAACGTGCTGGAATCACTATTGGCAAACGAGTATGTAGCCGTATGGTGGTCAGTTGTGGGATGGCTTCCAAGGTATCTAACCAAGCAAATAACCGTCTATTGGTCACGTTTAAAGGATCGCCGCCACTCAAGATCACCTCATTGATCTCAGGATGCGCAGTGATATAGTCGATGATGCTTTGTTTGGCATCGGCAGTAGGCATATTGGCACTGTAGTCAAAATGCTGACGGAAGCAGTAACGACAATGAATCGCGCAAGCACCTGTAATCGTTAACAGCACTCTGGATTGATATTTATGCAATAAGCCTTTGGTCGGGTTATGGTCGTTTTCGGCTAAAGGATCTGCCACGTAGCCAGTCACTGTGACTTGCTCTTGTTGGTCGGGTAGCACTTGCTTTAATAAAGGATCATGGCTATCGCCAACGGTCATTTTTGCGACAAAAGCACGCGGCACTCTTAGCTCAAAATGCTCAGGCACATAAACGTCAGCACGCAAGGATTCCAGTTTTAGGATACTAAGCAGCTCATCAATGCTGGTAATGCCTTCGGATAATTGCGTTTGCCAGTTTTTTTGTGTGATTAAATGGTTTATCATGACAACCTAGTACCTGTGCCTAAAAGGCGTCATTATACGCCCTTAGTGAGTACCCTATCAAAGCATACCAGTCATCCATGAATAGTTGGCGTGACGACAGCGCTTAGCACAGTTATCTCCACACCCAAATACTGATCATATATTCGCAACCTTTAGGAGTTTCTTGTGGCAAGTTTTTCTACTAATGAATTTAAAGCCGGTCTAAAAGTCATGCTCGATGGCAATCCTTGTGCCATTCTTGAAAACGAGTTTGTCAAACCTGGTAAAGGTCAAGCCTTTAACCGTGTCAAGTTGCGCAATCTTCGTAGTGGTAAAGTATTGGAGCAAACTTTCAAGTCAGGTGATAGCTTAGAGGCGGCTGATGTCATGGACACTGAAATGAACTATCTATACAACGATGGCGAGTTTTGGCATTTTATGCATCCTGAAAGCTTTGAGCAGATCCAAGCTGACAAAACAGCAATGGGCGACTCAGTACAATGGCTAAAAGAAAATAGCAATGCCGTATGTACCATCACTCTATTTAATGGAAGTCCGTTGTCTATAACGCCGCCCAACTTCGTTGAATTACAAATCACGGAGACAGATCCTGGTGTACGTGGTGATACTTCAGGTGGTGGTGGCAAACCTGCTAAGTTAGAGACAGGCGCGGTTGTGCGTGTACCATTGTTTGTTCAGCAAGGTGAAGTCGTCCGTGTCGATACCCGTACTGGTGACTACCAAACTCGCGTCAACTAATCGCTCGACTTGATTTAGTAACGCATAAAAAAAGCTTAACCATTATTAAATGGTTAAGCTTTTTTATTACTTGTCAGAAAGTCATCGAAAAAATATCATACACAAGCACTAAAACGGTTTTGACAATCAGCACAATAAAGAATGCATTTGTGAGATTTAGTAGATCTATAGTCAAGGAATTTTAGAATCGCTACAAGGCGCCCAACCGCAAATAGTACACTGCGTACATCTAGGATGGGTAACACCGTAGCGGTTTAAAAGAGCTCTGACTATATCTTGGCAAATTAAGTCTGCCTTACTCTCTTAATCAGCTGACGATTGCTTATGCATCAGCCAATATTGTACCAAGGCGTTTAGCTGCTCTTGTTTAAAGGGCTTGGTGCAATAATCCTGCATGCCCACATTGAGATATTTTTCGCGCTCGCCATCCATTGCATTAGCAGTCAAAGCGATAATCGGTGGCAGTACTTGAGGATCATAAAGTTCGTGTAACTTAATAGTCGCCTGTACGCCATCCATAATCGGCATATGATGGTCCATCAAAATGAGGTCATAACGCTCAGGGTACAACGCAAAAGTCTCAATCGCTTGCTGCCCATCGGTGACATGCGTGACCGTATGACCACTATTATTCAGAGCTTTTTTGGCTATCGTCGCGTTGACACTGTCATCTTCAACTAACAATATATGACCAGAACGCTCCTGAGTGGGCACTATCATAGTAAAGTCGTTTGAATCTTGCCAGCTCTCGTACTGCTCCTCACCGATAGTAGGTAGCGGCAACAATACCGTGAAGGTAGTCCCGACACCGACCACACTATCTACATTAATGCACCCACCCATTAGATCCACCAGAGATTTACACACAGACAGTCCAAGACCTGTACCACCATACAGACGATGGGTCGATTTATCGGCTTGATTGTAAGCATCAAATATCGCGTCAACTGATTCAGGCTTGATACCGACGCCTGTATCGGTGACCTGAATATATAAGGTCATGTTTTCTTGGCTAGTGCTCTCTTCAATGATACTGTCACCACTAATGGTCTCATCAGTCAAAACATCATCAGATTCATCATTTCTAGACTTGGCATTTTTAGACTTGTCATTGATATAGCAACAATTGGGCACGTGCTTAACATCGATACTCACTCGCCCACCTTCACGGGTGAATTTGATGGCATTATTGACAAGGTTGACCATGATTTGTTTGAGACGTACCGGATCCCCTTGCACATAAGGCGATAGCGATTCCATATAATGGTAGTCTAAAATCAAGCCGCGCTGTCGGGCTTTGATAGCAAAGAGACTGACTACTTCATTACATAAGGTGGACAAGTTCATCGGGATGGCATCAATGGTCATTTTGCCAGACTCAACTTTCGATAAATCCAAAATACCATTGATAATCGCTAGCAAATGCTCATTTGAGACTTTTATATTGTCCACGTATTCTTGTTGTTCTTGGCTGAGCTTGGTCTCGCTAAGCATCTCTACCATGCCGATAATGCCATTCATCGGTGTCCGTATTTCATGGCTCATGTTGGCCAAAAAATCCGATTTCATCTCATTAGCATGCTTGGCGACACGTTGTTTATCTTGTAGTTGTAAAGCATCGGCAGCCATCATCGCGAACTGGGCCAATAATTTTTCTTGCTTAGCATCAAAGCCATAATAAGGCTCTGTATCCATCAGACAAAAAGAGCCTAGACGATACGTCTTATTGTCTTCATGCATGATAATGGGCGCACCCGCATAAAATCGTAAATGCGTAGATTCTGTCACCAATGGGTTTTGATCAAAGCGACTGTCTTTTGACAAATCTGCGACCACAAACACTCCATCCGACAGCAAGGTATAGTTACAGATAGCCACTTCACGCGCCGTCGTACATATATCAACAAGCCCATGTACAGATTTTAGATACTGAGTCTCCTCATCCATAAAGGTAATAGTGACAACTGGCATGTTAAAAAACAACTTAGCAAGTTCAGTCAGACGAGAAAAAGCAGGCTCCTCATTATTGTTGAGCACCTGATATTTTTTGAGCTTGCTAATACGATCTACTTCATCTGCTGCGACTGGGTAGCTGCATTTGGGTATAGTCAAAATGGACTCCATTCATTAAAATCAGACGCTCGTCTGCTTTATCAATAATTGTAATGCTTCACTCACCATCAGCATTGCCACGACCGATGTCACCACTACTGCTGAGCCATAACCACCGCAATGTAAACCGCCCGTTTGACAGCTTTTGTCAACACGTGGTGGTTCTGTAGAATAGACACATTTGATGCCGAACTTTTCTTTTAGAGCGCTATTAATGCCTTTTTCGTGACGCAATTTATTGCGAAGCTTGGCCAGTAGTGGATCTTGATAGCTATCGCGCAAATCACTTACCGTAATTTTACTAGGGTCTATCTTACCACCCGCACCGCCTGCACAGACCAATTTTAATTTATTGAAACGACAATGTAGGGCGATAGCAAGTTTGGCCTGCATATCATCGACACAATCTAGAATGACAATAGGATGACCTTGAGCAATTGCAGCCTTCGCTTCTTCACGGCTCGGCAGGAGTGCGGCAACATTATCGACTGTCAGGAAATCATCAATTAAGTTGACGGTGACCTTGGGGTTAATCTCACCAAGCCGTTGCCCCATCGCCGCAATTTTACTTTGCCCAAAGGTACTGTCTAACGCTGGCAATTGCCGATTGACATTAGAAGCCACCAATACATCCAAATCAATCAGAGTAATAGTGCCAACTGCGGTACGAGCCAATGCCTCTGCTGCCCAAGAACCGACCCCTCCGACGCCAATCACATACACATGCGCTGCCGCAAAAGTATCAACGGCTGAGCGACCATAGAGAGTTTGGGTTCCTTGGAAACGCCGCTCATATTGCTCGCTGGCTCTATCGCTGTCATCATGAACGACAGCACGCTCAATGGTATTAGGCTCTACAAGCGACTGGTCAAATAGTTGTGCTTCACTCATAACAGATTAAACACTCTTTTTAGTAGGTTATAACTTAAATTGCTTTTATTTTATTCTCTATCACGTTAATTTTTACTGTTAGTAGCCATTACCCTTTTGACAGTATAGGATAATGCCAGTCAGTACGTAGGGCATCGCAACTGTTTTGCCATAGTTGCTCGGCAAGGCGATCTGACGGTACATCGAGTAACTCACTCAGACTAAGCAGCACCCATGGCAAATTGGCGGGAACGTTTATATTATGAGCGGAAGTACCATCCCCTTCATTGTCTGAATTTTGCCCAAGCGCTGACTGGCTATTGTTTGAATGCTGACACATAATGGGTGTCATATCCGGACAGTCAGTCTCAATCACCAAGCACTCAAGACCATAACTATCAACGGCTGCTTGAATCGCGCGACGCAGTTTTTTAGCATTTGGATTGGTGACTTGTCCAGTAACGCCGAGCTTAAATCCTAGTTTTACAAAGGCTTTTGCCTCTTGCTCACCACCACTAAAACTATGCGCGACCCCGCCCAAATTATGCGCATTATAATCATGTGCTTTCAATATGGCTAACGCTTCAGCATGGGCTTTACGGATATGCAGCATCACCGGTAGCTGATGGGTCACGGCCATATCCAATTGTGCCTTAAAAAAATACTCTTGCTTGGCTAGAACATCAGGCTGTTTCATCTCATCTGTAAAAGTATCTAAGCCAATCTCACCGATTGCTAATGGGCGTTCGTCAGCGAGCATCTTTGCCATATTATCCAGATGTGCTTCTGTATGCTGCTTGACATAAAAAGGATGCAAACCCAGCGCAATATGAGCATCTAGAGACGAGTTATGCTGGTTGCCAGCCTTAATTATCGATGATTGCACTATAGCTGCTTGCGCTGTAATCGATTGAAAATCTTCATTAATTAGGCGTTTAGTCTCATACAGACGATCGAAATGCTCATATAAATAACCCACCAACATAAGATGGCGCACCCCTTGCTCACACGCTTTTTCTACTTGTACCGCTCTATCATTATCAAATACTGGTGCGTCAAAATGTGTATGCGTGTCAATCAGTGGCAAAGCAGACGATGAATGCGGCGCGATATATGGTGAGTCAAGAGCAGTCATTAACAGGTTCCAAACTTAATCATTGTTCGTAAAAATATTCATAATAGGCTAAATCACCATGAGAAAGGTCCACATTTAGCATCTGAATGATCATGATGCGTTTTGTTTTTTCATCTCGCTTTGTGGGTGACTGTCTGATTGTCGATTTTTACCTGTTTGGCGGCTGCTACGACGCGGTATTAGTAATAAAGCCGTACCAACTGCGCTTAACATAAGCCATTTTTTTTTGCTAATACGATGCGCCATCACCTCCACCCCTTTACAGCTTGTTTGTTTTTTAGAGTGCACTAAAACATTATCTTATCAATATTCGGTATATCTAAATTACTTAGTATACTGGGATATAGTAATGGCTGTGTTTATCTGTGTTATGAATACGCAAGCTTATGTACGGTGTCATATTTTCAATAAAACCGCACGATACGATAGCTTGATTGAGCTTGCGTTTAACGCTTGAGAGGGTAGGTCGTGATACCACTACTTGGACTATCTACTTTAGTAAAACCTTGTGACGTAGCTTTTGGTGCTTGATTGCGCCTCGGCACGAGCGGATTGAGTGGCATCAATTCGTAATCTGCATCGACATTGCCATCCCAGCCTTCTGTCCCACTTAGGGGCAATTGCTTAATCGTCCCGTTTTTGTCAATGACCAGCTGTAGAACACGCATTTGGTTAAACTTGCGTTCAGTCACACTCGCCACTGCACCGCCATCGCGTAGGATAGTCGGCTGTAGAAAGATGATTAAGTTGCTTTTTTGCGTGTTGTCATTGTCAGAACGGAACAATCGACCGATAAAGGGCACATTACCCAAACCAGGCACTTTTTGTTGGCGCGTCGTGGTGTTATCGCGCATCAAACCGCCTAGAGCGATGGTCTGTTGATCGTCGGCTAGAATAGTCGTGTTGATAAGGCTCTTATTGGTAATCAAACCACTGGCATTACCCGTACTACCTGGCACGACTGACGATACTTCTTGCGATACCTCCAAGCGTACTGTGCCATTATCACCAATATGCGGAATAACATTGAGATTAATACCAATATCTTGGCGATCAATCGTTTGAAATGGATTGTTTGAATTGTTGCCACTGGTGGTAAAAGAGCCTGTCACAAAAGGCACGTTTTGACCAACCAAAATACTCGCCTTCTCATTGTCCAATGTCAAAATCGATGGCATAGACAGTAGATTGGCACTGGTGGAAGAATCCAGTGCTTGTAAGATGGCACCATAAAACTCAGTATTACCCTGACTGTCTTTTCGACTGTCTCCAATCCCTATCAAAGCACCAGCGATAGAGCTGGCAGCAGCGCTGATACCTGCCGTACCAGTACCTGCTAAGGCGGCAGCCGCAAGGGTTGTCGCACTAGCACCAACATTGTTAAAGTTCACTACCCCATAACCACTGTTGGCATTACCCAGCGCCCACTGCACACCCAGCTGGGTCGCATCATCGCCCGATACTTCGACAATAGCGGCTTGAATCAATACTTGTGCACGGCGACTGTCTAATTGGCTGACCGCGTCTTCAATCTCAAACATCAGCTCGGGTGCGGCATTGACGATCACTGCATTTTGCGTTTCATCAGCGATGATACTGAACGGCCGACCGCCCACCCCCGTACTTGTTCCACTTGCGCTGCTAGCAGGCACTACTGCTGTACTGCTATTACCAATGCTATCACTGGCTGCACCATTAATCGATGCACCTGTCGTACTTGCATCATTTAGCGAGGCGGCCTCTAATGTCGAGGTCGCGCCAGCGCTATTGATAGATTGATTGGCTAGCAAGCCACGTAGCATATCTGCAATATGACCAGCACTGGCATACTTCAATCGAAAAACCCGCAAACCACTCAGGCGTCTTGTAGGCGTGGTATCCAACTGATTGACCATTTCTTGGACTTTGGCGATCATCTCAGGGCTGCCTTTGACCAGCAGCCTATCACTGGACGTATCGGCAATGACTTTAAGCTGATTATTGCCCCCTTGTGCTTGCCCACTACCGGCACTCGCCACCAAAGCACTGATCAACTCCATCATGCGCTCTGCATCGACATGTCGTAGCGGTATCACTTGCAAACTGTCATTAACGTTGCTGTCCAAATCACGGATGAGCGCGGTTAATTGATTCAAGCTATCCGCGCGATCCGACAATACTAGCGCATTAACACCAGGCACAGCAGCAGCATGGGCAGACTGTGGCATGAGTGGTCGTATGACTCCCAACACCTCTGCCGCTTGAGTATTGGTTAAATAAATGACACGAGTTGCCAGTGCTTCACCGACACTATCACCGCGCAAATCGACGGCCACACCAGACTGTTTGGCGACATTATCCGGCACCAGTTTAACAGTTGTACCTGAGTCAATCGCGGCAATACCATTGACTTGCATCACACTCAAAAACAGCTGATAAATCTCATCGCGAGACAAAGCCTTATTGGAGATGACCGTCACATTACCATTGATACGTGGATCAAGAACAAAGTTTTGATCGGTAATGGTCGCCACTTCGTTGATAAAGGCTTTGATATCGGCATCTTGCAAGTTGACTTTCCAACTCTCGGCACTAACAAGACCTGTACTGGCCGCCCATAGCGGTATGGCTAGGCAAAGAGGACGGCATAGGCGCATCAAGCGCTGTAAGGTATGGTGCAAAGGCGTGACTGAAAATTTATGAGAACGTACCATATTGATAATTACCTACAGTGATGTCGCTTAGTATGTACTGAATATTGTCAGCTGGCGTGTTGCTACCATAGCCCCAACCAGATGGTCATTATTTACTTAAAACGGCCTAATAAGAAAGAGCTTACTAAAACATTGCATGCCTAAAATTGCTGGCGAATCGTAATCACTTGCTCGCCACGTTTGACTTCTATTTGTGCTTCGCCTGCTTGCTGTACTTGTTGCAGGATACCAGCATCTTGGCTAGGATTATTGCCCACACTTTGACCATTAACGGTCAAGACCTGATCACCCGGCTCTAGTCCTAGACGATTGCGTAGTTTTGAAGGCATCGCCGCCGTTACCTGATAGTTTTCGCCTGATGCCATGACACCCATCCTGCTCAGATAACTGGCTGGATTTTCTTTCAGTGACGTGATGGCCTCATCAATAGCAGATTGCGGGCTGCTCTCAGGAGTCGTCTCTGCTGTGGACTCAGTATTGTCTTGTGCTGGCATTGGGGCACTGGGCAATGCGTTACTGTTTGGCAAACGCTGATTGCTCACGGCACCTGCTAGCATATCGCTTTGGTCGAGTGCCATCGCCTCTGCCATTCTAATGACCGTTTGCTGATCACGGGCATCGGCGATGATGACGGCATTCCAGTCGACAGCGATCAGAGTATAGTCACTGTCTTTTAGACTGTCACCGATGCGATAGTTTTTGACCTCGCCATTGACGTCTAATAATGCGGACGACATGCTCTCTGGCACGGCTAGCAAAACCCCTTTTAAGCCAATATTAGGGGGTGGCTGTACCGCCGCAGCGACAGGATCGGGGTCAGCAAAAATGGCAAACAGACCACTGTAATCATCGCCAGATGTATTAGCGTTTTGTAGAGGAGCTAGCGGTAAAGCTGGTGCCAAAGGCGCAGCTAGCAACAACCACAATAGCCGTGCCGCCGTCCAGCACAGCCAAGCAATTGCTAATAGTAGCAGCCAACCAGCGCAGCGATTGAGCACATTGATGATGGGTTTTAAGGTAGCAGTAGACATCTAGCGCGTCCCCAAACCGGCTAACAATGGCTGGCGCACACTGACAACGGGAGTATCTTGCGGGGCTTGTCCTTTGTATTCAGGCATATTTTCTAATAAACGCTGGGTCAAGCTAACATCTAGCATATTATCGCCATCGACATACAGATCCCCTAAGCGCTTATCTTGATTATTTAATAAATTAACGTGCAGCAGATTTTTATCATTTTTTTGTTCCGTACTAAGCTCGGCACGCATCGCTGGCATAGTGATATAAAAAACCTTACCACCACTCGGATAACCTACTTCACCGCCGACCCAAGTCAACTGACCATCGGCCTCACTGAAACCAGAGGACTTTTTATTGGAATCACTATCCGAACCGGTCTGCCGTTTTAACGATACCGCATTGACTTGAATCGGTGTGTTGGGCAGCTGCCAATCGACCACACTGGCCAATGTTTCCGGCGCAATCTTGCCGCTCATATCATCAATCTGCCATGCGCTGGTGCCCAGCTTTATTTGACCGTTTAATCTGGTCTGCTCTGTCGTGATATCGACTTCTGCACCCAACTTACCCAAAAATAATTGCCACGGCTGCCACGACCAATTCGCCGCACCTGTCAATGGCGTTTCTGACAAAGGCAGCTGCCAAATCGCTGAGCCTTGCCATAAGTTGCCCGACACGTGCTGCACATAAGGATTATTAGGTGCATATTTTTCAAGTAGCCACGATGCAGGCATTTGCAATAAGGCAAATAGCGCAAATAATATAAACCCAAATAGCCACCACAGCTTACGGGGACGCTTATGAGACGACGCAGAGACTTGGGCCACGGTTACACAACTCTTATATAAGGTAAAAACGTCATTATCATAACAAACAATAGCATACAGATGACAGAAAAAAAGCCAGTATCTTTTTACCAAAATATTGGCAATAAAGATACTGACTTCTGTCTACTAATGCACTTTTGACTCAATCGTTATGAAAGTCATAAGGACAAAGTAATGCCTAGCATTGCTATTCGAATCTTGATAGATTAAATAGCGAAATCTTCAATGTCACGACCTGCTGCTAGTGCATCAACCAACCATAGTGGCTTGCGACCGCGACCCGTCCATGTTTCTTCATTATTATCGGTGTTGCGATACTTGATGTTACGCTTTTTCTCTAACGTCTCACCAGCCTTTAAAATCTCTTCGATGGTGCTATTACTCTCTTCGGCAATTTTTTCAAACTGCATGTAAGCATCATACAAACGCTGATGTTGCTTTTTAGCAATTAACTGTTGGGCGTTTTCAGTGATGGCACGTAGCTCATCGACGTTTAAACTGTCTAAATCAAGGGCAGTATTGTTGTTCATAATAAATTCAACTTTTATATAAGGGATATAAACCTAATAAATATAATACTATTTATTAAGCGCTAAAGAGTGCCAATTCACAAATAATAAGTAGTGACACGAAATTTAATAGTCAATTTCATTTATTGTTTATCAAAACGTTATTATTAGTGACGTTGATAAGCTATTACCAGTAGCATTAATAAGTAGGGACAATATAAACAAAAATAGTATTCATAACAATAGGCAATCAATGAACTTTGTAGTCAATATGCAACAATATCAATACAATAAAACCAATCATAAGTTTTATGTCAACGCAGTCATCAAAATAACCATCGTAATAATTTTATGGTGATCGGGCTATATCATACGAAATAGCCAATAATTAGCCCAATTTAATACTGTATCTTTTATCCACTTAAAAAACCTTTATTTGGACCAATTTAGGAATAAAGCCGGTAAATAATAATATTATAAAAAGCAGTAATTAAACAACATTAGTCAATCCACTCAATATAGGTAAGCGTATTAATGCTATAAACAATAAACCTTCAGATAGTCGCTTCTGTTCAAATCGAGGACACGACCTAGGTAGGCGAAAAAAATTTATATCAGCAGAACGCCATTTTTAATGTCCCTTTTTTATTTTGAACTGCTTAAGTGCCATATTACTTAAGTACCATACTGCTTATTATTCGATGTTAATTCAACAGACTAAGCCCGTTGTGCGCTAAGCTCAGTCATCAAATCAAGAGCGGATTCGGCACTTAATAAATACGGATTGAAATCAACTGTCGTAGAGTATTTTAGATAAATCGCGGCGTTAGATTCGGTTGGAGAAGCATAGTTCATTGACCATTTTGCCCATTTTCTATGCTTGAGCTCGCGTGTTTCAATCACCTGTAAATCGTGATGACGCTGATCGGCAATGAGAGCGTACAATAAACGATTAATCTGTGCTCTAGGTCCTTCGACCGTTTGCAAAAAATAGTCTTTATTAAAGGTCAACATACCCGTGATGCCATTTGCCGCATTATTGGCTTGGGCTTGCTGCAAAATCTCATTAAAGTCTTTCGCTGATACGTCTGGGTTTGCACGGCTCACGTACGTCATACTCATTAAAATATGCGCATCTGAAGTTGGTGATGTCATCTCTGATCTCTTATGCAATGTGATAGGGTGTTGGCACCTTTATAAACGTCAATTAACTGATAGCAAACCAAGACTTCTTCTTGGCAGAAGCCTCTTTTTCTTCTTGCTCTTGAAGTTCTGACAATGTATCAATCAGCATCATGATTTGGTTGGCGCTCATCAGATAGGGATTGAACTGAGTGCTTGTCGAAAATTTAAGCGCCAGTCCTTTATTCTCATCACTTGGGATAAGATATTTCATCGACCACTTATTCCAGTGGCGCTGCTCAATCTCGCGACATTCAATAATCTGTAAGGAAAAATGCCGCTCGTCTTTTACAAGCTTGCGTAATAGCTCATTAATGACAGGTCTCGCTCCTTCAATGCTTTGAAGAAAGTAATTGTGATTGAAGACCAATGCACCCGTAATGCCATTATGCTCATTATTCTGTTGCGCTTGCGCTAGGATACGCGTGACCTCCCCATTAGGGTTGTCTTTGTTATAACGGCTAATATAGGTCAAACGTGTAATAATATGCTCGCCATGTCGTATATTTGACTGGTTCTTTTCTGACAGCTCAGCGACGTCCATAACGCACTCCGATAAATTATTTAGATTTTCTTGTAAGCAATAGCCCAATGCATCGCTACGATGAGTGAGTAAAATTTAGAGTTTGATTCTTTTGGAAAACTCACCCACACCCTGCGATAAACCACCACCGGTAGAGCGCTGGATCTTTTGTATGAGAGCCAATAATTGCGGGGCATCGGTACACTGCTCCAGATTTAGCAGGTAACCCCATACATCTTCAGATGGTGCATTTTTTTCGATATAAGTCGCCAATTCTGACTTTAATGTCTCAAAATTAACATCAGCGGCTTTGCGCTTAAAATAGCCAGTAAAAGAAGCTGCCTTTTTTGGCTTATCGTTAAAGGTAGCATCAAACTCAGCGGCACTATTACTCTGCGATTGAATGGATTGAGGCTGAAGTGCTTTGCTGTCTTCGTTTGCTCGCGTCGTGGGCTGTATTTCAGCCACTTGCTGCTCAGTGACAGTATGTGGTGCCGCTGGTTGCGAGGTTACATACGATTGACTTGCAACGCTGGCATTATCATCTGCTATCAACTCAATACACTGAAACTCTTGTAACAACTCAAACAGAGGTGCTATCCCGCCAAACTCAGCGAACATCTTACTGTTATCAAGCGAATCAAGATACTGTTGATAAGTCTTTTTGCCATCAATCATGATTAACAATGTTCTCGCCTCTCGCGGCAACACACCTAGATTTTGCGTCTTAATTTCTTCTCGACCCAAGTCGCTTTTTCGAAATACATCGCTATTATTCATCTGATAAACCTAACGCTGATACTTAAGCAAACACGACCACAATACGGTGCTGCCTAAATAATTTTTGATACTTTGGGTTATAAATCCACCCTACCTTGAACTTTTATAAATTCTTTCAAAACCATTTTTTTTAAAAGATTTAAGGTGTAATTTTTGCTAAATCATTGGCGACTTTTGATTATATCAACACATTTAATGAAGCGTTAGTATTATTAAAATCTAATAGAATGAACGGTTGATATAGGATATAAGTGGTCATTTGAATAAGTTCTAGCGAAAAAAATATAAAAATGACTGTAGATAATTTCGTTTATAGATATGGTTGATATGATAAACAAGAAGATACATTGCTAACAGAAATGAGGAGCTTTTCTTATTCTATCGTATTTCAAATCCATTTTTTTATGCTGTATAACATTATCGAGAGCAATAAAGTAATTGCAAAAATTATAAGTATTTTCTTCATTAACTATTTACGTTTACTTTATTTTCTCCATAAAAAAAGAGCCTATTCACATAGGCCCTATCTAACTTAATCAACATTCTTTATTTACGTATTCCTCTAAGGTGTATCCTAGAATGGAATATCATCATCGACAGGACCATCTGGCATTGCTGTCGGCTTTGATTGTGCAGGCTTTTGAGCAGGTTGATTAAACTGATTCTGCTGAGCAGGTGCACCTTGATTATTGTTAAAGCTGTTTTGACCACCGCTAGATTGGTTATAACCACCTTGCTGAGCAGGCTGACTGTTTGCTTGCTGACCAAAATTGTTCTGGTTACTTTGACCGCCTTGGTTGCCGTAGCCTTGATTTTGGCCACCTTGGTTATTATTACTGAAGCCGCCATTATCCTGACCACCCGTTGCGCCATCCAGCATTTGCATTTGCTCAGCGCGAATCTCAGTAATATAGCGGTCTTGACCATTGGGATCTTGATATTTTCGGGTACGCAAACTGCCTTCGATATAGACCTTACTGCCTTTACGCAGATACTGCGCGGCGATTTCGCCTAGACGATTAAAGAGTGAAATGCGATGCCATTCGGTGGCTTCTTTCTTTTCACCGCTTTGCTTGTCTGTCCACTGCTCTGACGTCGCAACCGAGATATTGGTCACGCTACCGCCGTTACTAAATTGACGTGCCTCAGGGTCTGCTCCAAGGTTACCGATGATGATAACTTTATTAACTCCGCGCATAGTTCCGTCCTCTTACTTATGAATAATTTAATTACGAGCTTTAATCGAGTCTTTAATATAAACCATTAATTCTATCAGTAATATGGCTTTACTTTAACTATTTTCTTTTAAAATATCTAGTCACTGTATACAGCAAACGACATGCTACGTCGTGCAGTGTTGAGGCTTTATCTTTATCACTATTAAAAATCAGCTTCCCTCTGTGCAATACTATTCATTATTTTGAAGTATCAACATCTTAGCGAGGATTACAAATAGAAAGGACTCCTTAGAGCCCTGAAAAACACCATAAAATATCAGTAATGCCAACGATTATTTATTATTACGATGCATACTGAGAGTGACGCTACCCAGCTCTACGCCAAACTTTTTCATGACTGAACGATTGAGCATGACATCGTCATTAATAAGATACATCCAATCATCAAAATTCACTTTGTACGTCTTGTCTTCAACGGGCAACTCTAATACGTAATTCCAATGCAAGGTATTGCCAACCACTTCCCCTGTCGCCTCGCCAATGACATCACCTGCCGTACCTTTCCAACTGCCATCCACTTGCTTGGTCAGTCGCCATATACGCTGCGATTTTGTGCCATCTGCCCATGCGAACTTTTCGTCCAATACAATGACATTATCGCCTTCGTGAGTGGCATCAATATCGACGTAAAAGCGTTTTTTGACCTCGCCATTGCGACCTTGAAACATGCCCCAGCCATCAATCTGACCGGAGAAAAATTCATGCATATCGAGCGTTGGTGAGGTGTTTTGATAAGCCTGAATATTTTGGGTGGCGCAGCCAGAGGTCAAAAGCGTGGCAGATAGCCCAAAACCTATCGCAAGTTTGACCATTGCTCGGGGAACAACATCTTTACCAAAAAAAGCACCATTCAACAGCATTTTAAACTGACTCATATTAATTCCTTTTAAACAGAGATGAATTTTTAGTTTTCACTTATTAGGGTCTGTCTACGCGGTTACTGTCTACTCAGTTTTGCCCATTTAGGCTTATTTCTATAACCTTTAGATTGTTGCATAGTTAATCTATTAAAGATCTAATGGACTTTGCGCCAAGCTCGATAGCTGCTGCCGTGAATCCTCTGTCAACTGGGTCTTATCCAGCTTTAAATAAGCCACTTGTTCTTTTGCCATGACCACCAGTTCATCAACGCCGTCGACTGCTAGCACTTGCCGCGACCAATCTTGTATGTTGATGTTTTTGGGAATCGTAACGGTCGTACTTGATAAATATGGTGGATCAGCAATCGGGATAATAAGCAGCAACGAAATGCCCATAATGATAGCCAGTATCCCCCACGCCAGCAGATTAGGCTGACTCAGTAACAAGCCACCCATTGCCCCGCCCACAAATGCACCAAAGAACTGACTGGAAGAATTCAGCCCCATAGCCGTGGCTTTATTGGCAACTGGTGCGCGCTTGGATATCCACGAAGGAATTGTTGCTTCAAGCAAGTTAAAGCCCATAAAGTACAGCAGCAACCCCAATATAATACCGATACCGACCTGACTACCCAATGCTAGCACTGCTAAGGCGACGGTCATCAAGGCAATCGCACCCAAGAATACTTGGCGCATTTTGCGTTTCTTTTCGGCAATGATAATGAATGGTATCGCGACGGCAAAGCCGATAAATAGCAATGGCAAATAAACCAAACCCTGCTGACGTACGGATAGACCCATCACGTCATTGAGCTGATGCGGCAATATAACAAATATCGCCGTCATGGTCAGATGAAGGGCAAAGATACCGATATGTAAGCGGTTTAAATCGCCGATTTTTAGTACCGTCGCTAACTGCTGACCAATCGATTTATTATCCAAATTATGCTTGAGCACTCGTAGCGGCGTCGGTACGAAAAAAAGCAGCAGCATCGCGAGAATAGCAAACCCTGAGGTCAACCAAAACAGCCCAGAGATACCAAGCGAACCGACCAATAGCGGACCAAAAGCAAATGCCAACATGATGGAAGTCGCAATGGTTAAGCCCATCGTCGCCATAGCTTTGGTGCGCATCTCTTCGCGCGTCACATCAGCGAGTAGCGCCATCAATACCGCAGAGACCGCGCCACTACCTGCCAGCGCCCGACCGATAATGACTTCATAAATATCCGTGGCATTGGCAGCGATGATACCGCCAAGAGCAAATAGCACCAGACCCAAAAAGATAATCGGCTTACGTGGAAACTTATCAGCAGCAAGGCTCATCGGTATCTGAAAGATCGCCTGCCCTAGCCCATAAATACCGACCGCTAAGCCAATTAGAAACGGTGTCGCATGCGCATAATTGTCGCCATACACAGAAAATACGGGCACAATCATAAACAAACCAATCATCCGCAAGGCAAATATACCACCGACCCCGAGAATTGCCCGTTTTTCTACGCTATTCATACTTGCCTCACTGGTTCGTCATTGCTGATTTGTCACTGCTGCGCTGCTTATACTATTGTGACTCTATCAAGGCTTTAGCTATAAATTAAGCCCACTAGTATAAGACATTCGCCATCAGGTTGCCGAGACTTTTGTCTTTTTACGCTTCCTTTGACCATTCCTGCACTTACCTGTAGGAGTGACACCATAATTTTGTTACCAAGTGCATCTGATGGGTCACCATACCTTGAATAATCCCTCCATCATGACAATAAAGCAAGGCAGCGCAGACATTGTTGCCTAAACAGCACTTATGACGCATGTCCTTATAAAAAGGCATATCCTAAAGCGACACAGCTTGAACTGATACAGCTTGGATAAATTTATAACAAACCCTCCCTATTAGTTAACACTGATTTGATTTAGATTTGCTTATTAAAGTCAAAACAAAGCACAAAATAAAAACCGTCATTTATATTGTTCGATACAACGCTTAACTTTTATCAAACGATATGCATTTGAGAACTATCCACGCTTTTGTTTAACCCATAAACTCACCTTAAATTACCCATAGTCATTAGTTACTCATATTAGTTACTCATATTATTATTGAACGACGACCATCTTTTTTAAATACCATTTTAGCAAATAGGAAACCTATCACCGATGGCACATGACCATATCGCAATACGCGGCGCACGTACTCATAATTTAAAAAATGTCGATTTAGACATTCCACGAGATAAGTTCGTGGTGATCACTGGCTTATCAGGTTCTGGTAAATCTTCATTGGCATTCGATACCTTGTATGCCGAAGGGCAACGTCGTTATGTCGAGAGCTTGTCGGCGTATGCGCGTCAGTTCCTCTCGCAAATGGAGAAGCCTGACGTCGATAGCATCGAGGGCCTATCCCCTGCGATTGCTATCGAGCAGAAATCGACCAACCATAATCCGCGCTCAACGGTTGGTACGATTACCGAGATTTATGACTATCTGCGCCTGCTCTATGCGCGTATCGGCACGCCTTTTTGTCCTGAGCATGGCGAGCCAATGGTCGCGCAGTCAGTCACTGAGATGGTTGATCAAGTCATGGCTCTACCAGATGACACCAAAATCATGATTTTGGCACCCGTCATTCGTGAACGTAAAGGCGAACATACGGTTTTGCTTGAGCAATTAATTGGTCAAGGCTTTGTGCGCGTACGTGTCGATGGCGATGTCTACGATACTGATGAGCTACCAACACTCGATAAAAAGAAAAAACATACCATTGAAGTTGTCGTTGACCGCTTTAAAGTTCGTGATGACTTAGGTAACCGCGTCGCTGAAAGTTTGGAGACGGCGCTACGTTTAGGCCAAGGTTTGGTGACACTGCACTTTATGGATGGCAATCCAAAAGAAGGCGGCGATGAAAACCAAGTCATGTCAGCCAAGCATTCTTGCCCTGTTTGTGATCGTGCCGTGTCTGAGCTTGAGCCGCGCATGTTCAGTTTTAACAATCCATACGGCGCGTGCCCAAGCTGTGATGGTCTTGGTAAACGTCAGTATTTCTCTGCCGAAAAACTCATCACCCATCACGAAAAATCCCTCAACCAAGGCGCGATTAATGGCTGGGATAAACGTCACGCTTATTACTTTGGTTTGCTCTCTACCGTTTGTCATCATTTTAAAATCGACATGGATGCACCGTGGCAAGACCTGCCAAACGCGCAGCAAGACCTTATTATGAACGGTTCTGGTAAAGAGAAGCTCACCTTTAACTTCACTGATGAGCGCGGTCGTAAAACCAACAAGACCGTACCATTTGAAGGTGTGCTGCCTTATTTAGAACGTCGCTATGCCAAAACGCAAAGTAACCTCGTACGTGACGAGCTAGCCAAATACTTAGCTGATACCACTTGTAACGTCTGTGATGGCGCGCGGCTCAATGAAATTTCACGCAATGTCCGCGTTGATGAGCACACCATTGCTGAAATCGTCAAAATGTCTATCGGTGATGCAGCTGATTATTATAAAACACTAAAAATTGGCGGTCACAAAGGTGAAGTCGCGGAAAAAATCTTTAAAGAGATCAATGAGCGTCTAAACTTCCTTGTCAGTGTCGGACTTGATTATTTATCGCTTGCCCGCTCTGCTGAAACGCTATCGGGCGGTGAAGCACAACGTATTCGTCTTGCTAGCCAAATTGGCGCGGGTCTAATGGGCGTCATGTATGTACTTGATGAGCCATCAATCGGTCTGCATCAACGCGATAATGATCGTCTATTAAAAACCTTAACGCGCTTGCGTGATTTGGGCAATACGGTATTGGTCGTTGAGCACGATGAAGACGCCATTCGCCAAGCGGATCACGTTATCGATATCGGTGTCGGTGCAGGCGTACATGGCGGTCATATCATCGCTCAAGGGTCAGTCGATGACATCATGGCCAATAAAGAATCGCTGACTGGACAATATATGTCTGGTAAGAAAAGAATCGAGATTCCAGCGATTCGTCATAAAGCCAAAACTATGGAAGTCGAGGTTACAGGCAAAGCCAAACCCAAGAAAGTACCGATGACCATTGAGCTAAAAGGTGCGTCTGGTAACAACTTACACGATGTTGATTTGTCTTTACCAATCGGTATCATGACCTGTATCACGGGTGTCTCTGGTTCTGGTAAATCGACCTTGATTAACCGTACTTTAATGCCACTTGCCGCGACTCAGTTAAACAATGCTTCGACGCTCATCGCGGATAAGCATGACAGCATTAGCGGTCTTGAGCATTTGGATAAAATGGTCGATATCGATCAAAGCCCGATTGGTCGTACACCGCGATCAAACCCAGCAACGTATACGGGCGTGTTTACCCCAGTACGTGAAATGTTTGCACAAACCCAAGAAGCGCGCGCTCGTGGTTATAAAGCCGGTCGCTTTAGCTTCAACGTAAAAGGCGGACGCTGTGAGATGTGTCAAGGTGATGGTCTTATCAAAGTTGAGATGCATTTCTTACCGGATATGTATGTGCCGTGTGATACCTGTGAAGGCAAGCGCTATAACCGCGAGACCTTAGAGATTCACTATAAAGGCAAAACCATCGCCGACGTGCTTGATATGACAGTCGAAGATGCCACTGAGTTCTTCTCAGCCATTCCAGCGATTTATCGTCGCTTGCAAGCCTTGATGGATGTCGGTCTCAGTTATATTCGTTTGGGTCAGTCTGCACCGACGCTATCAGGTGGTGAAGCACAGCGTGTTAAGTTAGCGCGTGAGCTTGCCAAACGCGATACGGGACAAACGCTCTATATCTTGGATGAGCCGACCACTGGCTTGCATTTCCATGATATCGATAAGCTGCTCAATATCTTGCATGCGCTACGTGATAAGGGTAATACCATCGTGGTCATTGAGCATAACTTGGACGTCATCAAAACGGCGGATTGGGTGGTTGATCTTGGCCCTGAAGGTGGTAAAGGTGGCGGACTGATCATTGCGGAAGGCACGCCTGAGGAAGTGGCAGAAGTCAAAGAGTCATACACGGGTATATTCTTAAAGCCAATGCTAGAGCAAGGTATGAAAGAAGTCAGCTAATACCGTTAGTCATGATTGATAAAAGGCTACTCTTTAGGGGGTAGCCTTTTTTTATGTTTGAAATTGGGTTATTGGATTTTATTCCTCAACACTAAATTGTATTACACTCAGTGTGTTTGATATTGAATTCCTCGTAGTTATACTAAGTATTTCAAAAAGCGAAAAAGAGACAAAAACATGCCTACTATAGAAGAAAAAATCAGTCAAGCTGAATACATCATTCATCAATTTGAACTAGAAGATTTAGGGACAGCTTTTGCTATTCTAAATGAAATTATTGTTGATGATCGGGCAACTGATTTTGAGATTGCTGATGCTTTAAATTTAAAAGGATTCATAGTTGCAGGACCTGCTCCATGCCATACTGAATATGAAGAAGATGAAACTGGGCTGATCTATTACTTGCAAGCTTTAAAACATAATCCTTACCATCTTGGTTCGCTACTGAATATAATTAATTCATTTACCGAGCATGATATGAGACAGCCCTTTACTCGTGAAAATAAGCCTGCTTTTATAAAGGCTTACAAAGTATTGAGAGATGATTTATACGATAGTCTGGATGAAAATGGTAGAAATTGTCTGCTTAGATTTTCTGATACATACGACAAATTTAAGCAAGAAGGATTGTGACAAATCAGAGAACTCTGTTGAGTATTTGGGTCAGATGACTTAAGTAGGTTTGACTAGAAATTCAATACTAGAGGATTATATTCTGCGTGATACCATGAAATTTCATCAAGAAATATTAGCGGAATGTTGGTATGACAAAATTGGTACCGTATGGCTAATGCGTATGCATTGTAAAATAGAGTGAGCAGAACCTATCATAACAGCTATGGCTCATGGACGCTCATAAGCTTTCATAATCCAAATTATTAATAATAAGCCCATAATCTTATGAATTTCAATACACATTTAGAAAAGACCAAATTTGCTATTATTAGTGCTCTAGATAGTGAAAAATCAATATTGATTAGTGAGTTTATAATTATTCTGAAGAACTCGGCTTATTTATTAAAGACAGATAAATTTAATTTTTGGATTGATGAATTGCAAAACATCAATAATTCAGAAGTCCCAATTATAAAGCGTGCAGTCATTGAAGCTCAAAAATCATGGAGTGAATATAGTTCTAGTAGAACAACCTTTGGAAATATATTGTTAGATACATGTGAAAAATTATTTACCTATTCGCAGGAAGATGACTTCTGTAGCACGCAGGGTCAGTTCCACTATTATAAAGATAAGAATACAAATCTAGTTTTCAAGCAAAGTGTATTTGGTTATATTGAATATGTTGATAGAGCTATAGATATCAGTGCTGAACCTCAATTTGGTCTCGCCTTGGTTTCAGATTTACATAAAGTCGTTGTAGTTGATGACTTATATTAGCTCGTAGGTTGGGTTGACGAAGGAAACCCAACTGTCTCATATTCATCCAAACCAACTCGTTAGGTCTCATCCTTCGACACCAAACTACAATCCAAACCCGAAATTACCTACAATCCGTAGGTTGGGTTGACGAAGGAAACCCAACAAAATTAAGTAATATCAGCTAACAATTATCATTTTCAGAATAGCATGCAATATCGAAGGCACTATCAAAAAGGAGCAACCTACTTTTTCACTATCAACCTAGCTGATAGGTCTAGCGATTTGCTAATCAAAGAAATTGCAACACTTAGACGCGCCTTCAAACTCGTTAAACAAAAACACCCCTTCTACATTGATGCCATTGTTATCTTGCCAGACCACTTGCATATGTTATGTACTATGCCAAATAATGATGCAGACTTCTCTAAACGAATAAAACTCATTAAATATTATTTTTCTTATAAAATTGCCAAAACAGAATCTATTTCGAGTAGTAGACTTAAAAAAAGCGAGCGTGGTATTTGGCAACGTCGATTTTGGGAGCATTGCATTCGCGATGAATCAGACTATCGAGCACATATTGATTATATTCATATGAACCCTATTAAACATGGGTATGTTAAACAGGCTAAAGACTGGCAATATTCTTCATTTCATCGATTTGTGACGGATGGTTTGCTTCCTATCAATTGGGGCGGATGAGTATATTCTTTTTTAAAGTAAATGTTGGGTGTCACAAGCTCCACCCAACCTACAAGTTAAACATTTTTCAGACTTGAGATAATTACCAATTAACCTAAACAAACTCCCTCTCAACATTCATCACCCGCGCATCTACCGTCCGTTCTATTTTTTCTTCAATTTGACTGCATTGCGACTCGACCTCACGTTTAAACAATCCAACGATCACAAACGTCCATTCACTAGCATCATACCGATCACGCTCGCCGCTCTCACATACCGCGACGCTTGGCGTATTGCCAAAGCGTGCATGCAAGCCGCCCATCCGTTGGCGCTTTTCTTTTAATGAGCCACAACCGGGTAGAGAAAAGGTCAAAGTTAGAATGACGATATGCATTTTATTCTCCTTACGACAGTGGTTTACGCTTTATAATAGTAGCAAATAAGCACGGCAAGTTATGCTATCGTTACCTTGCCGTATTGATACCTCATAACCACTCACAATGCTCATACTTATACTATTCACAAATATCCCAATAGCCAACATGCGTATCTAATCAATGACCTCTATCAGCTACGTAAAGCAGCAGCACATTACTCGACTATGCGTGCGCTGCGGATTACTCCTTATGCAATATGGCGCTGAGTCTGCCGTGGTGGTGGACTTATGCAAACGCTTGGGGCTTGCATTGGGTATGAACAGCGTAGAATGTTCGCTGAATTTTAATGCCATAACCTTGACCACCATCTGTGATGAGCGCTGTATCACTACCACCAGAGACACGATTAATCAAAGCATCAACGTCAATTTACTGGTACAAATCCAGCAAATTATCAATAAAACCGAAGCCGACACAAATAGCGACAAGCCAGATAACAATCAGCTGAAATCTGAGCTGACTGACCGCACCACTCTTGCCTTCGATGAGCTGGATAAAACCGTGTATCCAACGTGGCTAGTAGGCATATTTGTTGGCGCGTCTTGTGCGGCGTTTGCTTACCTGAATGGTGGCAGTTGGTCGATTACCGCAGTGACATTTATCGCTGGTATGGTAGCGATGTTCACCCGTATTTACCTGTCCAAGCAGCATTTCAATCCTTTTATCACCGTCATTGTGACAGCATTTATTGCTTCCTTAATTGGAGCGACGACCTATTATTTTGATATTGGTAATAATGCCGATATTGCCGTTGCCTCTAGTGTGCTCTTACTAGTACCAAGCTTTCCTTTGATCAACTCTTTCTCAGATATCTTAAAAGGCTATGTCAATATTGGGATTGGACGTGCGGTTTTTACTTATATGCTGACCCTATCAGCGTGCGTTGGCATCGTGATGGCACTGGTTTTACTTCGCATACAGCACTGGGGGTTTTAAGATGTGGTTCATTGAAACCGTTGCGCTGTCGTGTATTATTACCCTTGGTTGGACGCTGATGTTTAGCGTACCCAAACGCTATATCCTGCCTTGCTTGCTGATGACTGCGTTTGGCTTCGGACTAAAGACGGCTCTTGTTTATCAGCATGTGCATCTCGTGGTTGCTAGCTTTTTTGGGGCGATGCTTGCCAGCTTTTTAGGTGTATATTTTTCCAAGAAATACACCCTACCGCCTAAAGCATTAATTTCGCCCAGTGTCATTTGCATGATGCCCGGTATCGCCGCTTATAAGGCGATGGTGAGTATGGTACAGATTGGCTATTTTGGTTTTTCGGACGAATTATTTAGCCAAATGATGGTGTATTTATTTGAGGCTTTATTTGTAACCTCAGGATTGGTACTAGGTTTGTCCATTCCCGGACTGTTATTTTATAGACGGCGTGCCATTGTTTAAGTAGGTTTAGGCGGGTTTAAGTAGATTTAGGCAGGTATAGACATTTAAATGTTAGGCTGTTTCTAGCGAAAAACTAACCACATCGAAGCGACTTAACATACCCTAACCACAAAAAACTTGTAAGATGGATGATAAGACCCATTACGGTAGAGTCCAAGATAGCACCAATAACAACTTAATAAAGAGATTCATTATGACCAAACATTATGACTATATCGCCATTGGCGGCGGCAGCGGTGGCATTGCTTCAATCAACCGTGCGGCGAGCTATGGCAAAAAATGTGCCATTATCGAAGCCAACCAATTGGGCGGTACTTGTGTGAACTTGGGCTGTGTACCCAAAAAAGTGATGTGGTATGGCGCGCAAGTTGCCGAGGCTATTCATAAATATGCGCCAGACTATGGGTTCGATGTGGATGTTAAAGGTTTTGACTTCCAAAAACTGGTGCAGAGCCGTCAACAATATATCGAAAATATTCACCGCTCTTATGACAATAATTTGGCCAAAAACGGTGTAGAAGTCATCAAAGGCTTTGCTAAATTCGTCGATACCAATACCGTAGAAGTGAATGGCGAGTTGATTACCGCTGACCATATTTTGATTGCCACGGGCGGTCACCCGATTCAGCCAGATATCAAAGGCGCAGAATACGGCATCGATTCTGATGGCTTTTTTGCTTTGAACCATTTGCCAAAACGTGTGGCGATTGTGGGCGCAGGCTATATCGCTGTCGAGATCGCAGGCGTGTTAAACAGTTTGGGCGCTGAGGTGCATTTGTATGTACGCCAGCACTCGCCGCTACGCTCATTTGATCACAGTGTGGTAGAGGCATTACTCATAGAGATGGAGCAAGACGGTATTCAACTACATACCAATACCACACTCACGGAAGTCAATAAAAATGAAGATGGCAGCCTGACTTTATGTACTGAAAATGGCAGCTTAGACGCGACAGATTGTTTGATTTGGGCGATTGGTCGTGCGCCATCGACAGACAATATCAACCTGCAAGTGACGGGTGTAGAAACGAACGAAATCGGCAAAATCAAAGTCGATAAGTTCCAGAACACCAATGTTGCAAATATCTATGCGGTCGGCGATATTATCGAAGATAGTGTGGATTTGACCCCAGTGGCGATTGCCGCAGGTCGCCGCTTGTCAGAGCGCCTATTTAACAACAAGCCTAATGAGCATTTAGACTATACGTTGATACCGACCGTTATCTTTACCCACCCTGCTATTGGTACGATTGGCTTGTCTGAAATCGACGCGGTTGAACGCTATGGTAAAGACAATATCAAATGCTATAACTCAACATTTACCTCGATGTATAGCGCGGTGACCCAGCATCGTCAGAAATGTATGATGAAACTGGTGTGCTTGGGCGATGATGAAAAAGTCATTGGTCTACACGGTCTTGGATTTGGTGTCGATGAGATGATTCAGGGCTTTGCGGTCGCTATCAAAATGGGCGCGACTAAAGCTGACTTTGATAATACCGTTGCTATCCATCCAACTGGTTCAGAAGAGTTTGTGACGATGCGTTAGTTTGATAGATTGGAATATATTAAAAAAGGCTACCCTTAACGAGGTAGCCTTTCTTTATAGATAGTGACTTGCACTACTTGCTACAAGTCCCTTTTATTCCGAGCTTGAGGTCAGCGATTGCTTCTCTGCCTTCACTTTCAGGTACTAACTTAACACCCGCACCACCAACAATTAAACCTGGCTTAATATATTGTTTTACAAAGTAATTATTACCCGCTGTAGTATCAATCATTAAATCGTTAGGAGAAAACTCAGATTCGGTAGAAACTTTGTGCTGCATATTGCCTAGTACTTCATGATAGAAGAAAGTGCCGCGCGCAGTTTCACCAATACATTCATCATCTACCCACACATCTTTCTTTAAAGCCCCACCTACCACACTATTGCTACGATAAATATATAGCCCAGCATTGTTGCCGCTAGGTGCTTTCACTTGCTTGAGTACGTTTGATACTTCAACATTTTCAGTGGGTACAGAAGCACAACCGGCAAATAGTATTGATGTAATCGTTAGAAAAGCGATTTTTTTTAGCATGTTATCTCTCTAAGAATAAGGGTGGCTTTATCTAATATATTTCAATGACTTTATTATGAATAAGTTATAGGAACATGGCTCAGTTTCAATAGTCAAAACCAACTCATCACTCGCTCGATAAACCTTAAAACTGGTTTTGCAAGTGCCTCAATTATCAGTAATAGCCATGTGATATCTATATGACTATTACTGATAATTGAGATTTTCGTTGATTATTTATCACTAATCCCCTCGTTCTTAATGTATCTATAAAGTTACTCGAACTATATAGAATTATATCTTAGAATCCAACTTAGTTTCTCGATATTTGCCTATTTTTATTCAATATCTATTTTCTATACTTGAATCACCTCTATTCTAATAGCTCTGGGAAATTTAAGCGAAGTCACGTTCATACTGGCAGCACAATCCCGATACTGCTATGATGCAATTAATACTGACCGTTGAGAGATGACTGTGTGGCAGGTGTATTTATTTATATTACCGATTGGTATTGGGATCATGACATTGGCAGCAAGCTTGTTATTTTTGTTTGCTTATCTGATGTCTGATGACAATGCCACGCGCTTGCCCGCTTTTAACTGGTTTAAGCGCTTAATTATCGTGGCATTTATCCTGCTAAGTGTTGGGCTATTTATGACCTTTGGTCATTTTTGGGGTTAATAAAATCAGCCTTTGAACATTCAAGATTTTTTAATGAACCATTTTTTCTAATTCTAACAATTCCAAATCCTCACGCTTTGGCTCGCCATTATTGCCATCATTTGGAAACGGCATTTTATTACCATTTAACTGATAGCCGCGGCGCTGATAGTAAGCCAACAGCTCAGGACGATGGCTCAAGATAGACATGGTCAAACGTGCAGGGTTTTTATCAGCTGCTTGCCCATCTGACGATAAATGACGAGTAGCGAAAGTTTCTGCTGCTTGCAAAATCACATTGCCAACGCCCTGCCCTTGTAGCACAGGATGTACCGCAAACATACCAATGTAGGCTTTTTTGTTTGAGTCATTATTGGTTTTGATATCGACCGCGATACAACCGAGTAGCTCACCCGTTTCTTCTGCCTCACGTTCACCACTGGTTGTTTTTGGATACACAAACAGATAGTGTTTAGGATTTGCGATGGTATTAGCCAGCTCATCTGGCGTGATACGAATACCGCCGACCAAATTTGCCTCATTGGTCCAGCCTCCCGTTTCCCGATAACAGCAGTTTAATAACTGCTCAAGTGCGTCAATATCACTTGCAGCCGCCTGACGCAAAAATACCGAGTCTTTGCTCAAGTAATCTTTATTTATAGTGTTTTTATTCATATTATAATTTTTCCTTTTTTATTTATCTACAAAAAAACTGGCTTAGATACCTAAGCCAGTTTAAATACTAATACTTATCCGTCTATAGTGCTAGCGCGATAACGCCTGTGCTTGGTCGATAATATTAAATCCTGCCTTGAGCTGCGCACGCGTCGGCGCATGACCACGGCGGAGCAGCTCAGAGAAAGCAACCAGTTCTTTATCACGCCCTAAAGTGCTAGCCGCACTAGCACGTGTGTCTTCCCCGTCATCATCAAAGTAATATTCGATATAATCTAACGTATCTGGTGAACCAAACAAGATATTATGATCGGGTATCGCAGCATGTCCGCTATAGCGTAGGCTCTTACCATATTGCATCGTCCAAAAGAAAGGAATGCGCTCTGCTAGTGAGTTGACATTAGGGTCGTTTAAGATAGTGGCAGCAGTGACCAAACCATGCTGCAAGGCCACTCGCCAATGTTCGATACGCATGCGTCCCATTTGTCCAGAAGCTTTAGCGATATCGCCCAATGCATAAACCCCATCGCGTAGCTGCAAATGGTCATCCACTTGCACGCCATCTGGCGCGTTTACTTCTTCGAACAATTCTATACGTGGTGCTACACCAGTCCCTAAAATCACGATATCTGCATCAACTTGCTCACCATTTGCTAATTTAATACCGCCAACTTGCGAAAAATTGCTGTCGCTAGTCTCATCTGCTTTTTCGACCTCAACGATTTCGGTCACACTGGCATCAAAGACAAACTGAACACCTTTTTCCTCATGCAGCTTAATCAGCGCATTACTGACCGTTTCGGAGACAATATTTCCCATCACCCGATGATCTTGTCCGATGACTGTAATAGAAGCCGTCGTGCCTGCTTGTGCCAATGCGGAAGCGACCTCCATACCGATAAAGCCAGTACCGACAATCACCACACGCTGATCGTGACTGGCCGCTTTGATCAATTTGGCATCATCCATACTGCGCAGTGTATAAACGCCATCAAGCTCAGTCCCTTTAAAGGGTGGAATATTTGGCTCAGCACCTGTCGCTACCACTAGGAAATCAGCGGTTTGTCTGTCGCTATGACCATTTTTATCTTTGATGATAATCGTACGGTCATTGGGCATTACTTCGCTGACGGTTTGATTTAAGCGCAAATTAATATCGTGTTTGCTCGCCCAATCTGCACCGCCCAGGAGCAGCTTTTCTTCAGGCATATTGCCCGCTAAAAATGCTTTGGACAATAATGGACGGTTATAAGGGGCTTTGTCATCAGCACTAATCAAGGTGATTTTGCCGCCGTAGCCAGTATTGCGTAGCTGATAAGCAGTCATAAACCCTGCACCACCGCCGCCCACGATGAGGGTATGTGTATCTGTCAGTTTGTCATTTGCAATCTGTTTATCTATCTTCGCTGAGGTATTCACCGTCAGGCTATCGCCATTATCGGTCACTTCATATTGAGTCAAGCCTTCTGTCGCTACTGGCTCTAACAGTGTGCCATCGCGGCTATCAAAAGTCGCATGATGCCAAGGACAAACCACGCGATTGCCACAACGCAAACCTGTGCCTAAATCTGCCCCTGCGTGCGGGCATTTGCCATCGAACGCCTGAAACTCATCGTCGTCGCGGGTAATTAAGATGATACTATCATCATCTTGCTTGTACGATTTCATGCCGCCACTGGCAATATCGGTCTTATTAATAGTCACTGTGTGAATCGTTGCATTGGTCATAAGTCTTCCTTAACAGTTATAATGGTTTTCTGAATCAAACGTGTTGAAAATAACCCTATCGCATCAGTCAGTCTCAACGAAAAACATTGTTTTCTCTCTGTTTTTTAAATGCTGTTTTAAAACGCTATGCATTGATAGTAGCAAGACCCTTTCGCACACGCTGTTTTTTTGTATGTTTACTGCGTTGCAAAACGTAATCTTTAACCTTTAATCCCTATCTTTAACGCTTCTTGTTAAAATTTATCCTCAAAATAAAAGACGATTTTATGACTTCTTCTAATGCCATCACAGATATTAATACTAGCCCTCAATCCCCTCTTGAAAACACTCAAGATAATGAGCAGTTTGATATAGCAAGCATCGATATTACCGCAGCGACGGATACTGCGCAGTTACCCCAGCCTATTCAATCACCTGTACAGCAAGCAACCTATAAAGCCAACGCAACTGATTTCATCGTTAATGAGCTATTGCCGCTCGAATTCACAGGTGAAGGTGAGCACCTATGGCTGCATATCCAAAAATCAGGGATGAACACCGCATATCTGGCAAAACTGCTGTCAGAGTGGGCAGAGATTCCTCTGCGCGATGTTGGCTATTCAGGTCTGAAAGATCGCCATGCGTTGACAACACAGTGGTTCAGCTTACGAATACCTAAAAAGCAGTTGCCATCTGTTGAGTTTGCACCGATAGATATCGGAGAAAATGAATCGGTCACTATCCTCGATCAGCAATGGCACAATAAAAAGCTCAATCGCGGCACGCATCGTGCCAACCAATTCATCATTACCTTACGTGATGTTGAGTTCGCGAGCATTGATAATGAAAACACGGAATCGTCCGAGCAGTCATTGTCTGCTAAGCAACGCGTCGAGCAGCATTTAGCAAACATCGGCACCACTGGCGTGCCCAACTATTTCGGTCCTCAACGCTTCGGACGTAATGGCAATAATATTAGAGAAGCATTATCGCTGTTTGCGCGTCCACCGCAACAAAGCCGACCACAATCCAAAAAGAGCAAAAGTAAGCGCGTACCACGAGAGCAAAACAGCATGGAGCTGTCTGCTGCACGTAGTCTGATTTTCAATGAGATATTGGCAGCACGAGTGCGTGATGGCAGCTGGAATACTGGATTGGCAGGCGAAGTGTTTAACTTAGATGGTTCAGGGTCAATATTTACTAGCGAGGAGATAGACGATACGTTGCGTACACGCCTTGAGACGGGTGATATCCATCCCACTGCTGTGCTATGGGGTGCAGGCAATGATAAAGTCAGCGGTGTGGCAGCAGATATCGAGAATGACCTGATTCAGCAAAATCCGCTATTAGGTCGCTTGGCAAATGGCTTAGAGCAGCGCGAGGTAAAAGCACAACGACGTGCGCTACGCCTACCTATTGAAGCACTATCTTGGGAATGGCAGGATAAAGGTGAGACGCAAATCTTGGTGCTGAACTTTACTTTAACGACAGGCAGCTTTGCCACCAGTGTCTTGGCAAGCTTAGTAAAGCAATTAATACACTAAAGCGTATGCGGTCCTTCGACTATGGTCGCTAGTCATGTGCCGTAGAGCACCTTAATATTATTATTTTCTGCCGCCAACATCTCGTTGGCACTCACCACTTGATTGCGACCACAGCCTTTGGCTTCGTATAAAGCTTTATCCGCCATACAAATTAAACGCTGGCAAATATCATGCGGTAGCTGCGCTGTGGGAGTTTGACGATTCGCTCGTTTACTGCTGTACGATTTGATGATCCGCGGTATTACAAGCGACTGCGACGCTTCTTTTTGGATGGGTGTTTTGCACGCTTGCTTTATGCAATTGCGCTCGTCATGCGTCAGCGTATATAGCCCTAAGCTGGCAGTCACATTAAAACTTATATTGTCATCGACAATGATGGTTTGCTTAGCAATGCTTAACCGTAGTTGTTCAGCAATGATCATAGCCGTGTCGTGATTCGTATCTGGCAATACAATCAGAAACTCTTCCCCGCCATAACGACTAATGATGGTTTCATCAGTTAAAGACTGCAAGAGCGTCTGTGCGACCTCCACTAAAACTCGGTCTCCTATCTCATGACCGTAATTGTCATTGACCTCTTTAAACCAATCCAAATCCAATAAAATAACGCTGATATCTTGATGGTCTTCTACTGACTTCAGCACTTGCTTCATTTGCGTCAAACCATAACGGCGATTTTTCAGCTTGGTCAATTCGTCTTGATTGGCATGTAGCAGCACTTCTTTTTTGCTGTCATCCAATATCAATAGCAAGGTGCGAAACATATAAACGATAAAAATAGCTTTGGGCAATGCCAAAAACACATGGGTTAACCGCCAAAAAAATGTTGAAGAGAGCTGCAACTCACTCATGCTGTCCCAGTCCAATGTCGCACTTTCAAAAGCGGAGGCGGCAACGGCATTTTCGATAGCCATGACTTCGTTGTAATTCAAATAACTTGGAGTATCAAGCATGGGATAAATCACCGTTAGCTGACGCAAGCTAGGCAAATCAATACCAAGATAAGGCGATACGATAGCCAACAAAATCAGAAAAACTTGCAGCAAAAATACTCGCCAAGCATAACGACGCTTGATCAACACCATTCCTAGCATCGCACCACCAACCAGCGATACCCCTGCAAACAAACTGCTGTAGCCTATCATCACGATAATCACGGCAATATAAATGGTATAAGGCACAATGAACATTATTTGCCATTTATCCAAATCTTTACCGTTGTTTCCGCTACGAGATAAGCAGCCGATTAGCCACCAAATAAACAATCCTGTTACCGTCACCCCTAACCATAGTGGATATAACAGTTGAATATTGACATAATCATTGAGCGTATCTCGACACCACCAGACCATCAAGCACCATAGCCAATGGGAAAACACTTCTATCAACACAAATAAGGCCAACAGCGACGCCCTATCGGCCGCCTGCCATTCAAAAATAACTCGGGAGAGTTTTTTATAGCCTAAATGAGATATCTTTACAGCCATAATTGGGCTACCGCAGATAATAAAAGTGATTGAGCTAAGACCAAACAAGAAAATAAAGGGGCTAACTTATATTAAACCCAAATTGTCGCATTTAGTGTGGCAATCTTTCCTTTAACTATCAATCTGTTTAAGTGATTTATACGTCAATATCTGGCATCTTGTTTTATGGCGTGGCTTTGCGTCATGGCTTTACTTGATAATTGCGAGTCAAATTTTAACGATTATTATCGTTCATGACTTAATATAATCAAGAGTTTTACTTTGAAAATATTAAATAACATTTAAGCATTATTAAATAAAGGTAGTTTAGCTTATCTATTGGGTCTGAGTGATAGCTTATTTTGGACTAAGCCAATGCCGTAAAAGACTGCCAAATGCCTTGTTGTTCTGGCTGCAATGTCGGCACATCCCCTATCCGGCGCCACGGCATATTACTACCATGAAAGTCGCTCCCTATCGAGGTAACGAGCTCGTGCTCGGCTATGCTGCGATCGACCATTCTACGAGTGCTAATCGGCTCACTATTCGCAGGCAGTTCACAAGCGTCACCGCCCAGCTGAGCAAACTCTTCGATAAGCTTACGCACTCGCGTCGCTGAGAGCTGATAACGCGTTGGATGCGCCAGTACTGCTTTGCCACCGCACGCGTGAATCAGCTCAATCCCATGCTGCATCGTCAATGCTTCGATTGCCACATAAGCGGGTTTATTGTCTGCCAAGTATTTATCAAAGGCTTTTTGTACCGTTTTCACTTCACCACGTTCAAATAACACTTGACCGATATGTGCACGCCCAACTGCTTGTGGATTACCGCTCGCTTTGTCCAGTACAGCTTGCCACAGCTCATCATAATTAATATCTAATAGCTGGCTGAGCTTTTCAGTGATTCGTTGACCACGCGTGGCGCGGCTATCCTGTAATTGCTGCAATGTTTCATGCATTTTATCAAAATCGGTGAAATCCAGTCCCAGCACATGAATAATCTTGTTGGTGGATTTATTTTTACCGTAACCACCACTCAGTGTATGTTCACAGCTGATTTCAACACCATTGATAAGCGTCATGCCACAGGCAGTGGCAGTGGCTCTTGCGTCATCGATACCTGCTAGGGTATCGTGGTCTGTCAATGCCAATACATCGACGCCAGCCGCATGGGCGCGTTGCACCACTTCCGTTGGCGCATAAGTGCCATCTGAGCAGGTACTGTGACAATGTAAGTCGATTTTCATATAAAGTGGCCTTAAGGTTTTGAATGTGATAACGCTTATGAGTATGGTATCAATAAAATGCCAAAAAATGGCTAAGGGATGTCATATAAAACGATTATCGTGTTGATTGCTTTTTTTTGGCGCAGTAGACGTGTAAACTACCCCATACGTTTCGTTGGACATGCCACACGCTATGAAAGCCCTATTAGACTTTGTTCCCTTGATCGCTTTTTTTATTGTCGCCCGTACCCAAGGTATTTTGGCGGCAGCAGGCGCTTTACTGATTGCCACTATTGTTGTCTACGCCATTCATTTTATCCGCCAAAAAGGCAAATTTGATAAGCAGCAATGGGTGGTTCTATTATTGACCATCGTATTTTGTGGCGGTACGCTTTTGCTACGCGATGACATTTACTTGCGTTGGAAATCACCAATTATTAATGGCATTTTTGCTTTGACACTATTTGTCAGTGCCGCTATCAATAAGCCGTTGATGCAGCTAGCGATGAAAGAAGTCTTTACCTTGACGCTTAGCGGTTGGAAAAAACTAACCGTCGCTTGGGCGCTGTTTTTTGCCTTTATGGGCGTACTGCATTATATCACGGCATTTACCATGTCGGATGAAGCTTGGATCAACTTCAAAACTTATGGCTGGATTCCTATTATGTTGGTGTTCGTAGTCGCTCAGTTTGCGCTGCTAAAAAAACATATCAATCCAGCGCTGACCGATAAAACGGCTAAATAAGCGCTAGATAAGTAGTCGCTAGAATGATCTAACACTCATCATTCGGTATGCAAGTTTATTGTCTTATAATAACTCATTACTGCAAAATCCTAATATTGATAATGATTACTCATTAATGATGATACGATTTATTATTACTATTTATTAAGGAATTATTATGTCTTTATTTGCCATTATTGGTCATGACGTTGCTAATAGTAGCGCACAACGGCAGACTACCCGTGCAGAGCACGTCGAGCGCCTGCAAGCATTAGATCGCGAACAACGGTTAATTATCGCCGGTCCGACACCTATTGAGCATGGTAAAAGCGAGATGTCAGGCAGCTTAATCATTGCTGACTTTGACTCTCTTGAAGCAGCACAGACATGGGCAAACGCTGAGCCTTACTTGCGTGACGGTGTGTACAGTCATGTCGATATCAGACCCTTTATCCATACCTTACCCAAGCCCGATGACAGCGTATCAGACAAAGTAGCACAGTCGTGAATCAGTGCGCATCCTTGTCAAAAAGTCGCCACTATCAATGTAGTCTTGCTGCCGTCATGCTAATCGCGGCTATGTCAGCGCACGCTGCCCCCACCGTTACCAATACGAGTGCGAATACAGGTACGACTGATCCGTTAGCGGAACAAGCGGCTACCGCGCCAGTAGCGACCCCAAATTCAAGCCTTGATATTAACAATACCTTGGCGGCACAGCTGCAACCCTCCAACAAGGCGCTAAATACCGCCAATCAAGAGTTACTCAGTCGTAATGCCCAACTCCAACGACAGGTCAATGACTTGCAAACCCAAGCCAATGTCTTGGTCTATGAGAGTAAAGGTCAGCTGTTTTTATATGGCGCGTTCACGGTGTTAATCAGCTTATTGGTGGGTATTTTTGTGTCTTGGTTGGTGTTTGTACGCCGCGAACGTTGGTAATACCTGTTTTTATTGATTAAAATTATTTGATTGTCTGTCTATACTTAACGGCACTTGGCTTAACGACACTTGATGGAATTCAATTTTTCTGACTCTTCACATATACAGTCAACCTAAAGTAACATCCACAACAAAAACCGAGTGTAAGCCATACATGAGTATGGTCAGCGAGGTTAACGCTGTAGTGATTTTATTTTGGTCAGGCTGTAGCTAGCAACGCTCTTAAGAACTTCGCCATGTCTAACGCTCAACTAAATAACGCTGAACAGCCAAACATCATTACTCCTGCCAAGATTCACTGGCAGATGGATGATACGGGTAATAAAGTGCCTGTATCGGGTGAGTTTGGTGATGTTTACTTTTCAAATGCTGATGGTTTAGCAGAGTCACGTCATGTGTTTTTAGCGCACAATCAACTGCCAGAGCGGCTAGCAAACCTTGCAGAAAAGCAGTGCTTTACGATCGCTGAACTGGGTTTTGGTACTGGATTGAACCTCTTAGCGACTTGGCAGCTATGGCGACAGCTGCGGGATATGCACCCTCAATTAGCGACTGCTCGCCTGCATTTTATAACGACTGAAAAATATCCCATCCCGCTTGCAGATTTAACGCAGATCCTTGCCCTATGGGGACAGCGTGCGCCTGAGCTTGCTGAATTCATTGAGCCACTACTAACAGCATACCCACCTCTCATCGCTGGCTGTCATCGTCTAAACTTCTTTGAGGACAATCTGACCGTCGATATATGGTTGGGTGATGCTGCTGAAAGCTTAGCCAAACTGGCAAATAACGCTGCTAGCTTTCATGCGCCTTATGTTGATGCTTGGTTTTTAGATGGTTTTGCACCTTCCTGCAATAGTACCTTATGGACAGATAGTATTTTTGCACAAATGCAGCGTTTATCGCGACCAACGACCACCGCTGCCACATATAGCTGTGCCGGTATCGTAAAACGTGGGCTGCAAAACTGTGGCTTTCAGATTAAAAAAGTAAAAGGCTTTGGTCGTAAGAACGAAATGCTAACGGCAATCATGCTGGATACTATAAATCTAAACGATGATAATAGTAAAGATATACCCTTTTACAATCATGCTAGCACTGCTGCGCCCGCCAAAGACAATAATAGCGATAGCGGGTCTGCCAAACCCACTAGCAACCTGCCCGCCCATACCATCGTTATTGGTGCTGGTGTCTCTGGGCTATTAATGGCTTGGTCGCTGGCTAATCGCGGTATTCAAGTCACCCTGCTAGATAAATCAGCCCCCTTAGCAGGCGCTTCAGGTAACCCGCGCGCCTTGCTCGCTCCCAAGATGACACCCATTCATCATGTCGACGAACATCTGCATACCATAGGTTATCTCTATAGCAGCAGACTGTATCAAGCGCTCAATCAGACCGCCATGCAGCTCAGCAGAGCACCGATACTGGAACCGACTGGCGCGCTCGATTTATTAATCAAAGCCAATATCGGTACAGAGCAAATCGATGATTATCCTGATGACATGGCAACCACGCTATCCTGCGAACAGGCGCAAAACGCAAGCGGCCTCAAAACACAAGATTTATCAGAGAATTTGTACTTACCACAGTCTGGCTTGGTCAATCCACAAGCATTGAAAGATACTATCTTGACGCATTCGCTCATCGATTTTCAGCAATTAGACGTTAAAAGCATTAGCGAAACAGAAGCAAATATTTGTGTTGAAGGATTCGATAACGATAATCAGTCGATAACTATTAGCGCTGATAATGTGGTGATTTGCGCTGCTTTTGAGAGTCATGAGCTGGACAAGCGTATTTTTGATTGCCGTAAAATTCGCGGTCAGCTTTCTTGGTTTACGCCCACAGTCGCACAGCTCACAAGCCTACCCAAAATTCCGCTCAAATATAGTGGCTACTGTGCATTATTTACCGCGCAAACAGGTGATGAAACTTTGAATAATGTGATAGTGGGTGCGCCCTATTTATTACTAGGCGCGAGCTTTATACGTAATGATACAGACACGGATATCCGTAAAGAAGAACATCAGATTAGCCGCGATAAACTAGTCACTGCCATTCCTGAGATGGACTCGATCATTCCAACAGATCTCAGTTTGTGGCAAGGACGGGCAGGTATTCGCACTCAAACGCCGGATTATCATCCAATCGTTGGACAGTTAGATCAAAGCAAACGGATGTGGGTCATGAGTGCGATGGGTGCTAAAGGGTATGCCATTGCACCAATATGTGCTGAAGCGCTAACAGATATGATGTTAGGAGTATTTGCCCCCTTCTCAATGGCAATGCTTGCGCGACTGTCGCCAAACCGTACGCGCTTGCAGACACCGCTTACTTGAAAAATCCAAATGATCTACCCGCTCATTAAAGCATTCTGTTTGGAGTCAGTTTGACTGTGCCGCTGGTAAATAGAGCGCTAAGACTAGGAACGTGGCAAGACATTTATTTATGTGAGCATCGAGACTATCTTGAAAAATACAATGGCAATAGACAAGTCATTATTACCGTGAATACTTAATAAATGGTAGATTGTTCCTGACCATTTACTGTGCTTAAATAAAGCTCTCTTTACGGATATTCCTCTCCTTATGAAAACCCTTACATTTAACCCAACTAAACCTACCCTCTATTTTCAGGCTATTTCTGCTATTTTTTTGAGTATCTCACTATTGAGTGCCTGTCAAAAAACACCAGAACCTGAGACAGATAACGAGACAATCTCTGAAGTAGCAGTACAAACCATACCCGTGACTACCAATATTAATGTTGATACGGCCGCTGATAATAGTGAGGATACCGCAAAGCCTGAAGTAAATTCAGAACAAGATGTGAGCTTAACTGAGCTAGAAAAGGACCTTGGTACAACTGAGCCGTCAGTGAATAATGCTGGCATAGCGCCCAGTCCTGAACAAGCCATTAAAGGCGCGCAAATCACTGATGTTCGTTATAAAAATGCGGCTGGCGAATCACTCTCTGTCGTTTTTGAGACCTCGGCAGCGGGCGTGCTCAACGCTATCGTCACCTTACCGAACAAACCGAAAATGACTTTAAGCGCGCCTGAAGGTCAAGGCAATAACCCAACTTATCGATCAAGCGACGGCAGTATTCAGCTGGTCAGTCATGCGGGTGGCGGCACTATTGATCTTATTCGGAATAATAAAGTCACCAGCTTTGATGCAATCAGTGCTGAGGCGGAAGTCATTACTGAATGATAAAAAATCGAACATCCACTTTTATAAAAATTTGTCATGAAAAAGGCGGCGTACGTTAATATTAGATAATAACGTGTGCCGCCTTTTTTGGTCTTGTTTACTTTCCTCTAGCCAAAACCAGTGGTCTTACCAAACAGACTTACGAGCCAGCTAATCATTGCCCACAGTCCCCAGCCAATCACCACAATGACCATTACGCCGAGCATATCAGGGATATGTAAATACAACCAAGCAACGACTGGATTGCGCCAAAAAAAACCAAAGCGACTGCGCTGTTGCTTGTCTTCTAGTGATTGATGCAAAAACGGCCGATCCAGATGCATGGTTTCAGTGATGCCGTATTCGTCTTGTAGATGCTCATGCACGATACCTAAGGTTTTGCGACTGGGACGAATAAAGATATCGAGCAGCGTCCCAATACCAGGCACGATGCCAACCACCATATCGATGAGTGCCAATCTGACAGCTGGTGTCATTTTGTGCGCAGGCACACCCAGTTGACGACCTAATATAAAAGCATAGCTGGTTAATGCCAATCCTGCTAAATCCCCTGCCAACGGAATGGTCGAAAGTGCCGCATCGGCACCCATTCCTTGTTTGGTAAAAGGCACACGTACAAGCGAATCCATCGTATTAGCAAACTTGGCCAATTTACGCTCAGTCGCGATGACTTGCTCACGTGTCAACCCATGCTCGGCCAGCTTTGCCTGATAATCGATGATAGGTGCATTAATATCAGCGCCCTTTTTCGCTTTTGACTTTGAGAGCTTCTTAAAGTTATCCATTAAAAGTCGTCCCTATACAAGCAATTGCTATGAGAGCAAAGACATAACGTCCCACCCATATATTGGCTAAAAATGCCTGAAAGCAAGCCAAAGTATTGCGACTGGCACAAGCACTGTTTTGTTTGGAAAACATCATCGCCACTAACGCGAGCCCAAATACTGGTGTTATGCCTAACGTTGTCGGTGCAAAATAATGCCACATGACCGCCCCCATGATCAATAAAAACAGCATTTGAAGTATTGAGATGATAATCACATCATAACGCCCAAATAATATGGCCGTTGATTTGACCCCAATCTGCAAATCATCCTCGCGGTCAGCCATGGCGTACTGAGTATCATAGGCCACTGTCCAGCACATGTAGGCGATAAACAATAACCAACACCAAATATCAGGAGCACCTTGTACCGCCACGTAAGCCATTGGTATCGCCCAGCCAAAAGCCGCTGCCAAAAACACTTGTGGCAAATGGGTAAAACGCTTCATAAATGGGTAAATGAATGCCAGTATGATCGCACCAAGCGACCAATAGAACACTTCAACGGGCAGGAAAAACAGCAGACTGGCACTTAATAACACCAATACTAAAAAAGCAGCGATAGCCTCTTTACCTGATAGGCGACCATCAGCGAGCGGGCGTCCCTTGGTGCGGGTCACATGACCATCCACCTTACGATCGGCAAAATCATTAATCGCACAACCTGCTGCCCGCATAAAAATCGCACCGAGGGCAAAAAGCAAAAATATTTTAAGACTTGGCAGACCTGCCGTCGCTCCGTTCTGCTGCGCCTGACCCATTGCCGCCAACAGTACACCCCATAGCGTCGGCCACAGTAACAGCTCAATACCCACAGGCTTATCAAAGCGCGTCAGCTGCATATAGGCATATAGCTTTTCTTTAAAACTCAAAGCGGAGTGAGTGTTAGTCATTGCAGTGTCATCTCTAAATATTCAGTATCTGAGCGTAATATCTCTACGCGTGTCCATTAAGCTTATTAAATAAGTAGACTTATCATCGTCAAAAACCCATCAAACAAAATAGCCATCAAAACGTACGGCTTCATTATGCCAGCTTTCACTTGCTGGCTGATGCGCAAGTTGCGGCGCAAGTTGCGGACGCTTAACAACCACACGGCCCTGTAGTTGTGTGTTTCGCCCATTTTGACGGACGACTGCCTGCGCAGATTGTAGCAATTGCAGCTCTTCGTCTGCTGTGGGCGGGAGCGCTAATTGGTGTAGTGCTTGCATATGCTTGCCTACTTTAGCGCCTTTACCTGTTTTGCTATCTTGATAGCTATTCTCTGGAAACATAGGATCCAAATAAACCACATCGATCAGCTTACTCTGATCAGCCGCTGATACATTATTCAAGCTGTCAAAATAACTGAGCGCATCGTTATTGATAATCTGCAAACGGCTCATCAGCTTTTGCCAATTTGCTAGCCCACTCATACGCTGCTGTTCTACTAACAATAACAATGCCATTAAAGGCTGTTGCTCTAGCATAATGACCTGTGCACCCGTGCTGGCCAATATCAAGCTGTCATGACCAAAACCAGCCGTCGCATCAATGACTATACTATCCGATGTGACTTTGGCCGCTTGCAATAATAGCTCAGACTTACGCCCCGCACTCACTACACGGCGTTGTAATTTATCCCATTCTGGCGCAACGCTTAATCCATCACTCAGCCATGAAAGCTTGTTTTTCTCATCTAACAAGAGAATAGGTTGAATTGATGTCTGGCTTAATTGCTGGCGACGTTTCTGATTGAGCTTATCAGTAAACAGCTCAACGTCTAAAATAATTGACAGTTGATGTACCGCAATCAGCGCTTGTATGCGCTCGACTTGGGCTTGCTGAGACTCGCTAACGTAGAGAAATTGGCAATGCATAAAGGTACTAGCTTCTTTAGACTCTTGGTGTAAAACGGTCATAACTGCTCCACCCTATTTACTGCTTCTAAGGCTAAAAAATATAGTGAAAATCTAGCCAGCCATTTGATAGCCAAAACCCCAAGCAGCGACCAAAACGATGACGCCAGTGATGATACGTAGCCATGCAAATATTTTGAAATCACGACGACTGACCCAAGCGACCAGCAGGCGAATACAAAGTAAAGCCACCACAAATGATACGATCGTACCTATGCCTAAAACCAACCAGTCTGCACTATTAGTCAACACATCGTGGTGCTTGAGCAAATCCAATAATGCCGCACCGATAATGACCGGAATACCTAAAAAGAAGGAAAACTCAGCGGAAGCCTTACGCGATACACCCAACCATAGCGCGCCAATAATCGTCGCGCCTGAACGTGATGTCCCCGGTATCAATGCCAGACATTGCAGCAGACCAATCATCAAGGCTGTTTTTAAACTAACGTCTTCTGCTTCTTGCGCAATAGTCGCTTTGGGACGATTTTCTACATAGAATATCAGCAGACCACCGATAATCAGCATAATTGCCACGACGATAGGATTAAATAAATAGGCTTTGATTTCGTCCGCGAAGGTAAAGCCAACGATCATCACCGGAATAGTCGCAACAATTAAGCTCAATCCAAGCTGTCTTGGATTACTCATACCTTCTGCTTTACCGGTCAGTAGACCCATGAGCGCTTGCCAGAGTCTGTCCCAGTAATCATAAATGACGGCTAAGATAGCACCAAGCTGTACGACCACCACAAACAAATCGACTTTTTCTTTGGTCCAAAAGCCCATCAAATCCGCTGATAAAATTAAGTAGCCAGTACTAGAGATGGGTAAAAATTCAGTGATACCTTCAACGATACCCATGATGACAGCTTGAATTAATAAAATGATATCCACGATGGCTTTCCTAGATACAGACCTATTGGTTAGTACAGTTTTTAGTGTGTTGTTATATTTTACATAGCGTTAAAAATAATAGGGATTGACTACGCTTTACCTTGCTCTTTAAGGGTTTTCCAAGCTTGATTGCGAAGATACTTTGGTAGAGCTTGCGAGGCTTCTGTGCCGCCTGTCGCCACGAACTGAGCAATACCAAGCTGCCCTATTACGGTAGCCTCAGGGTGAATATCTGCCTGAATGATCTGACCGTCATGTAATGCTAATAGCGATGCACCATTGCCAGCGATAGGAATATTAAGCACTGTCTGGCTGTCATAATCGAGCAGCTGCTCGGTATCTTCACCATTTTCTTGATTAACCGCCTGCATCAGATTATCTGTTGCAACATATTGCCCAAAATAAACTTGCTGCATACGCGCATCAAGGGCGCTATATACGTCGGTCACACCATATTTCTGATACGCTGCTTGCGCAATCGCTTGTAGGCTTGAGACACCCACACAAGGAATATCATGGGCGACAGACAACGCTTGTACCACTGCCGTATTGATTCGTATACCGCTAAAGGCACCAGGGCCACGGTTAAATATCAAGGCTTGCAAATCAGCAAGGTTCAGCTTAGCCTCGGACAAAGCGGCATCAATCATCGGCAGAATTTGCTGGGTTTGCTGGCGTTTACCCGTCTCCGTATGACTCGATAGCACTTGACCACTGGCATCTAAAATCGCGATCGAACACTGATCAAACACGGTATCCATTGCTAAAAACATCTTCACCTCAGCCTATTCGCTTAGCATTATAAAACAGCGCCTATCATAGCATTTAGGATAAGCAAATTTTATGACTTTCTGCGTTTTTCATACTTAATCCATCAGAATGTAGCAGACATAAAAAACCCCAAGGCTATTTTTGCCATGGGGCTGTCATTAAAACGGCTTATTGATCCGAGCAGATATTAATTAAAAACGCTTTTTAAAATCCTTTGGTGCTTGATGTTGCATTTCCTGCATTTGCTTTTGCATCTCTTCGGTGCTTGGCATGTTGTTTGGATCCAGACCCATCTGTTTGGCCATTTGTTGTGGGTTAACGTCTTTAGCACCGCCTTGCTGACCACCGCCACCAAATAAAGGACCGCCACCGCCGCCAGCACCGCCGCCACCCATTAACCCTTGCATAGATTTCATCATTTTACTGATGCCTTCAGGCTTGGAGATCATTTTCATCATTTTTGCCATTTGCTTGTGCTGCTTGAGCAAACGATTGACGTCTTGAATCTCGCGGCCAGAACCAGCAGCGATACGGCGCTTACGGCTTGGGTTAATTTTATCAGGGTTTTTACGCTCAAATGGTGTCATCGAATTAATCAACGCTTCCATTTCCCGCACTTTCTCTTCTGGCTTGGCATCTTCAACCGCTTTTTGCATATCTGAGCCGCCCATACCGGGCATCTTATCTAAGAAACCTGCCATGCCTCCCATGCTTTTCATTTGCTGAAACTGGGTCAAAAGATCCTCAAGGTCGAAATCACCGCCCTTTTGCATCTTTTTCGCCATTTTTTCGGCTTTATCACGGTCGATTTTTTGCTCGACTTCTTCAACCAAACTCAGTACGTCACCCATACCAAGGATACGCTGAGCAATACGCTCAGGATGGAACAGCTCTAACGCGTCTAATTTTTCACCGCGACCTAAGAACTTAATCGGCTTACCAGTAATGGCACGTACAGAAAGCGCCGCACCGCCGCGAGCATCGCCATCCGTCTTGGTTAAGATCACACCCGTTAATGGCAAAGCATCGTTAAAGGCTTTGGCAGTATTGGCTGCATCTTGACCGGTCATCGCATCGACGACGAATAAGGTCTCAGATGGATTGACCGCTGCCGTTAACGCCTTAATCTCATCCATCATGTTGTCGTCGATATGCAAACGACCAGCAGTATCAATAATTAGAATATCTTGATACTGAATCTTGGCTTCTTCGATAGCGCGTAGTGCAATATCAATGGGGTTTTCATCTGTACTTGAATTCACAAACTTAGCATTTACCTGACCAGCCACTTGCTCAAGCTGGGCAATCGCTGCCGGACGGTAGACGTCAGCCGAGACTAGCATCACCTTTTTCTTATGACGCTCTTGTAAAAATTTGGCCAATTTACCGGCGGTAGTGGTTTTACCCGCACCTTGCAAACCAGCTAGTAGATAAACCACTGGCGGCTTACCTGTCATTTCAAGCTGCTGATTGGCGCTGCCCATCATTTCGGTCAGCTCGTCATGGACGATTTTGACAAAGGCTTGCCCTGGCGCCAACTCTTTGAGTACTTCTGCGCCAAGCGCTTGCTCTTTGACGCGCTTTACAAAGTCACGGGTGACTGGTAGCGCCACGTCGGCTTCTAGCAGCGCCATGCGCACTTCACGCAGCGTGTCTTTGATATTGTCTTCAGTCAGTTGCCCAGTCCCTACGATATTGCGTAGGCTCGACGATAATCGTTCTGTTAAGGTATCAAACATAAATAACTCTCAGTTAAAATAATTCGCAATTAAAATAATTCTTAGATAAACCATGCCAATGGCTTATAAATAATATTAGGGTGTGTTTTTACGTTAATGGTCACAATTCAAGCAAATAAAACAGCATATTATCAATACTATAGCATTAAGATGATTAAAAGCTTATAGAGGTTTTGCAAAATAGTTGCTGGGTAAACTCATCAGTTACCGATACAAAATCTTATTTATCATGCCATCGCTCAGCATTTATGAGGAATAAATAAGATGACACTCAATTGGTTGCCATTTTATGATAAATTGGACGATTATTCTAATCATTCTGACACGATCACTTTAGCATTATATTGAGCGGCTATCTTACGCTCATAAAGAGATGAGGCTTTTTACCTGTGCACCTTGCATTCTTACTTGCTAGTATGGCTTATATCATCGTCAGCTTCCACATCGGCTGGGCGCTTATTCAGGATAAACCTATCCATAAAAGCATCAGTTTAGGCTTGTTATTGGTCGGCATGCTCGCACACGCGACGCTACTCTATCCGTACGTCATCACCTTATACGGGCTAAATTTTAATTTATTTAATGTGTTTAGCCTGACCAGTCTGTTTTTCTTATTCTTTTATGTGCTGTTCTGTCTTTATCGCCCCATTCTTAGCCTCGGAATTTTGGCAGCACCGACTGCCCTGATAGGCATGACGATCGGCTATATAGGCCGCGCTCCTTATCAACCGCTCACGGATATTAGCGTTGGTCTTGAGGCGCATATCTTATTATCACTGGCCGCCTATTGTGTGCTGCTGATGGCAGCGCTGCAAGCGCTATTTTTGCGGCTACAAATCCGTGAACTTAAGCATCAAACTATCCATCGTTTTTGGGTCAATAAACTCCCATCACTGCAAAGTATGGAGAGTCTATTGTTCGATATGCTTTTGGTAGGATTCGTCCTACTAAGTATTGCTCTGGGCATTGGCTTTATTTATGTAGAAGACTTGATGGCGCAGCATATCGTGCATAAAACCGTGTTTAGCCTGCTGTCTTGGTTATTATTTGGCGCGCTACTGTTCGGTAATTGGCGCGCTGGCTGGCGTGGTAAACGTGCGGCCAACATCACCATTTATGCCTTTATCCTGCTGGCTATTGGCTTTGTCGGCAGCAAATTTGTGTTAGAGATGCTTTTATAAACTTAGCTTTAAAACCGTAATGTGATTACAAGCGGAGCCGCCAATAGTATTATTTAATACTACTGGCGGCTTTTTATTAACTCTATTTTTAATGCTTTCTTTTAACTTTAAAACTGCTCTAATTAAAAACCACTGTTTTATTTCCAGTTACAATGACGCGATTTTGCACATGCCAGTTGACGGCACGTGCCAACACATTGCGTTCGATATCACGACCAATAGCCCGCAACTCTATCACACCTTGACGATGCGTCACACGGTGCACATCTTGCTCAATGATAGGTCCTTGATCCAATTCTGCAGTGACATAATGCGCAGTTGCACCGATAAGCTTGACGCCTTTATCATAAGCTTGACGATACGGGTCAGCACCGACGAAAGCTGGCAAGAACGAATGATGGATATTGATAATTTGCATCGGCCAACGCTTCACAAAATCAGACGACAATATCTGCATATAGCGCGCCAATACTAGCAAGTCATTGCCTGCCATTAGCTCATGAATCTGCTCTTCTGCCTCGGCCTTATTGTCCTTGGTCACTGGCACATAATGAAAGGGTATACCAAAGTTTTCTACCGCTTGGCGTAAATCTTCATGGTTGCTAACGACAGAGGTTATCTCGCAATCGAGCAATCCACGCTGGTGGCGCCATAATAAATCCAGTAAAGCATGATCAAACTTGGAGACCAAAATACCGACTTTGGTTTGAATGGCATTATCGTGTAAGCGCCAAGTCATATTGTGACGCTTGGCAACCGTATGCCCAAAGCTGGCTTCAAAATTATCAATGATGTCGCTTAACCCTGATAGCGCAAACTCTAAGCGCATAAAATACTGTCCGCCTTCATGAGCGGTTGAATACTGATCCAGAGTAATGATGTTGCCACCATAGCGATGGATAAACTCGGATACCGCTTGCACGATACCGGCTTGATCTTTACATTTAATCAAAAGAGTAGCGGTATCAATGGCAGGGTTAACAGAGGTATTGTTAGAAGATGAAGCTGTTATTGTGGTATCTGATGTCTTATTACTTAACATAGTGCGCCCAATCTAAAAAATAAATCAAAATTTACTACTGGTTTTAGAATCTATTCGTAGTATAAGAAAACCGCTATTTTAGTCGCTTTTACGATATTTTGCTGACTGAGTTGGTTTTTTTAGTTATTAAGATTCATAACGTAAAAACCCCCAACGCGAGGTTAGGGGTTCGTTCTAAAGCCTAAAGCAACTATCCAATAGTATAAGTATAGCTAGTTACATTGCCATTTGGTGAAGTGGCAGTAATCTTAACCTCATCCGTTGCCTGACAGTTTTTCAGCTTAAAGGTTGTAAAAGTACCCAAGTTATCACCCGGCATACCAGTTGCTAAGTTAGCAGGTACTTTAGTAACACCTGATAGGGTAGCCTCACAAGTATTATTTTTGCTTTCTACACTAATGTCGCCTACAGGTGGATTTACAAACCTTGAAGAAACACCTTGACCTCTACTGTTTGTGGTTATCGTATACTCTATTTCTCCAACTTTTACGATTACCGTTGATCTCGGGTTAGCATCTGCTACTTCAATCACATATCCATTTTCTACCGCAACAATTTTAGCTGTTGGATCTGCTGAAGTTTGATCAATGCCTGCACCAGTTATCGTTGTACCAGAAGGCATAGGATTTAAGTCGTAAAAACCACCGCTATTCACTCTAAATGATATTGATGTGTCAGTACTAAAAATAGCTTGAGGTGTTCGAACTGTAAAATTACCACCTTGATCTAAACTTCCCACAGTAAAACGCGTATCGTTACCGTTAGACAGCAAAGTAACAGCTTGATAACGTACTACCGTATCTAAATCAGTGTTACAGCTATTTACTTTGTTGGGTGAAACAAACTCATTGATATACCTAGATTCGTACTGACGTTTTTTCAAATCAGACAATGATGGAAATTTTAAATTGATGTACTTATCAATATTATTTTCACATGCATTGCTTGCCCCAGTTGTCAGTGGATAAGTAAACTCACCAATCTGAAAATCTCCGCTTTCATTATCGTCACGGAATGTATCACCGATATTATGAACTAGTATATCAACACCTTCATCCCAAGCATTGTTTTCGTTCATATCGATATAGTCTTTTTCACCTTCAGCAACTGCTAAAATACTTACTCGTCCATCACCTGGACGCGGGTTTTGCGTTGTAAAAGTGACATCACAGTTGCCATCAACTGTGGCACAGCTAGATGTAATCTTGCCACCTTCTGCAGTGAAATTAATGACTGTACCATCTGGCACAGCATTACCGTTACGATCTACCATTCTTGCATTAATTTGAGCACTATCACCATCATAAGACCAGTCTAAAACGTTCTTTTCCCATGAGAGACTAAGGCCTGTCTGAGTAACTCGTGAGCTTGCTACTGTGATATTTTTTGATAAAGCATTTATTAAGGGGTCATCTACTAAAGATACTTCGATCTCTACTGGACCAGGCGTCGTACCAGGGAAGATAGGAACAACAACCTGACCACTTGCATCAGTTGTTGTTACATATGACTGTTGGTTTCTATTTGGTCCAAAAGTAAGACCAAAAGGTGATTTTTCTAAAGATACTCTTACTTGTTCATTTGCAAGCGTAGTGGCTCCAGAATATACAGTAAATTCAGCTTGCCCTGTAGAGGATGAGCCACTCCCGCGAATACCTAGACTTACATCACTAGAAGTATAAATAATTGAAGTAGCTTCAGCAGATGCGACAATCACTGTAGTTGACTGTGTGGAATTGCCAGTCGTTGCAGATATTCGGACATTTCCACTACATAATGTTGTATCTAAATTAATAGCTTTAAAAACTGCTTCAACCATTCCTTCACTATCAGACGTGACTTGTTCTGGTATTTGACCACAGCTGCTATTAAGGTTTACTAAGACACCACTTAAAATACTCCCCGCCTGATCAGTTACTTTCAAGCTGATAGGCGTTTGACCTCCTGAAGCCAAACTATTGGATCCAACTGTTATTGCTGATAAAGAGACGTTCGTCGCTTGAACTGAAAACGTGGTATTGGCTGTGGCAGACTGCTGCTCATAAGTCGCATTTGCTGATATAGTATATGCGCCCGAAACTTCTGCACTACTAGGTTTCAAGAATATTTGCGCTATGCCTTCTGCATCTGTAAGAACTGAGCCTGATGTCGTTTGAGAAAGCTCTATACCCTCTGCATCAATATCAAAAGCAACTTTTGCATTTATAATAGGATTTTGAGTATCATCAATTACCTTTATCTTATAGTATGCGCCTTCTAAACTAACTGAATTTATGACATTGCCATCAGCGTTAAAGAGTGCACCTTCAACAATATTGATGTCTCCAATAGCTTGTTCCCCACCGTCAGTACCACTACCCGTTCCAGGCTGCGTCACACCCAAATCAGGTTCTGGTGCGACCGTATCAGTACCACCGCCGCCACAGCCTGCTAGAGTTAAAGCCAATGTTAGCGCTGTAAATTGAAATAGTTTAGAGCTAAGTGGTAATGAGCTATATGACATGTTTTGAACTCCGCATCGGCAGTAATTTTTTCGAGCAAATAAGTAAAATAACATTACACAGAATCATAATAGATTGGCAATGATACATAGATTTACATTAAAGCCAGTTGTATTAACAGATTGTATTAATTTTATAACAGCAACTTTACTGACTTTTGTTATAACTTACAACTAAAAATTAACCTTTACCGTTAAATAATCAATCACATAGTTCCCTGATTTCAGGTATAATAGCTCGCGTTGAAGCAGACAATTATCATAAAAATATTTGAGTATTCATTACTTTTATGGTATAAATGTCGGCTTTAAAATTTTCTGAATTGGTTAGCCTGTTATTTGCCTTTAGATGACAGTCATATCAGCTCAACCTTCATATAGTTTTGTTTGGTGCAAAGCTGCCGCTTGCTGTGTCCATGCCGCAAATACGTGCAACTTGCCCAGACTGGTATGAGAAAAACTCATACCTCATAGATTAGGAGTTCGCCATGTCTAGAGTTTGCCAAGTGACTGGAAAGCGCCCTATGGTGGGTAATAATGTTTCGCACGCAAACAACAAAACCCGTCGTCGCTTTCTACCAAACCTTCATAACCATCGTTTTTGGGTAGAGTCTGAAAATCGTTTTGTACGTCTACGTGTGTCTACCAAAGGTATGCGCACCATTGACAAACTTGGTATCGATAAAGTGTTAGCAGATATGCGCGCACAAGGTCAAAAAGTATAAGTGACGACTGGTAGCTTAAGGACATCGATTATCTTTGTTACTTAAGCTGCCATTCTGCTACATTTATTGTAGTCACTTAATTTTTTAGATCCGTACCTATCGTTTGAAGACCCCTCATTTACAGGAAAGCTATCATGAGAGATAAAATTAAGTTAGTATCAACTGCTGGTACTGGGTATTACTACACTACTACCAAAAACAAGCGCACTATGCCTGGCAAAATGGAAATCAAAAAGTTTGATCCAAAAGTACGCCAGCATGTGATCTTTAAAGAAGCTAAAATCAAATAATTGCTATTATTTGAATAAAAAAAGGGTATATCAATTGATATACCCTTTTTTATTGCTGACGTTTTGACTATTTGTGCTTAACTTGCCTTACTAACTTACTAACTTACTTGCTATTATGAATAGCTATACAGAAACAGCCATGCAGATTAACTGTAGTGTGTTGGCTCTTTATCATAGACATGCGCATGCCATTGGCTCATCTGCTTTTGCATAATGACCTGAATCGCTGCATGAATCATGTGCTGACCTATCGCTTGCGTATCACTACCAAGCAACTCTTTGAGTTTCTCAGAAAAATCAATGGTCATCAACGGCGCTTCATCTTGTTCAGCGTCACGCAATAACAATCGACCATCATCCGCCTCTACTAGCTCGAGTGTGGTCTCTTTGGCAAATCCTGCAAATTGATCGGTACTTTCGTTGTCTACTTCTATTTCATTATCAATGTCGTATGGCATTCACGTTATCCTTATTATCCCGTTTATCGCTGCAAAGAAACCCTAATAATTCATTTAATAAAGCTAGCATTTGACAGTAACGCGGGTAAAACTATCTTACTCATACAATGGACGCTTTGACCTTAGAATTCAAGGGCTGTCACGCAAGTCTTACATATCCATGCAACTTTCGCCTGCTGACACTGCAAACCAGTTAACGCCAATAGCGTAGTTTTGCGATGGTGAATAAGAAGGCCACAAACATGCCAAGGTAATACATGAGCTTTAACTCTAGCGTTGGATCTCGATATTTGAACGGTAAGGCAACGGTGGCGGTGGCAGTCGGAAATATTAACAGCATAAGCAGCCAGTTTTCGACGACATTTAGCCAGCCTTGAAAATCTGTACCATGACGCAGTGATGCCAGCCCTAACAGCAGACACGCGATAATTAAGCTGGTAAATAAGCCATTTGGTAAGTCTTTTGGATAAATAATGTTAGCAATCTTGGTCGGTATGATTCGCATGTAAAATTCCAGTCATGCTTATAGAGCATGACTTAATGATGAAAAAGTGTGTAAAAACCGCTTATAAAAAATATTGCCATATTAGGGTCTGTTGAACATTCAAATGTGGAACTGGCAGTGGCTGTTTTTTAGACAATACGCAGTGAAATTTTTGACGCCTAGTCATTCTAGGTTAGACAATTTCGCCATGTATTGGCAAAAAATAGCCCTGCCCTGAAAGGCTGATGCTAAAATCACCCCAAACGTTGTTGTAAACCTAGCTAAGGTCTCGACATTATCGTCGGTTTGCGCCTAGTTTGGTGCGATTTTAGCGATCAGCAGTCCTAATATTTGAATGTTCAACAGACCCTATATTCATAAAGTTATAGCTATTCAGCAACCTCATCTTGGCGACTAAAGAATTAACTATAAGTGCCCATCAACCATAGTATCGATATACAAGAGGTTAAATAGCCCAAGCTAATCGCATTCCAGCCTTCGATATGTGTGCCTTTGATCTTATTAAATATGCGTGACCCTATCCAAAACAACAGCGGAATACCCAGCATAAATGCAGGCACGATGACCGCAGCGTGGCGTAATACTTCGCTAGTATCATCACCTACCATGAGACGAAAGCCGTAACCTGCTAAGCTTAAGACAAGCGCAAACATAGCCAAGCCAATGGTAATACCTTTGGGTACTAAGCTGCGTTGCTGCGCTGTGCTTGCCACTGGTTCAGGTGACGCTGACGAGTTGATTGAATTTTTTGTGTCCATATTTCACCTACCTTTACGGAACTTGCTGTTAGGCCTCATTATAAGTTATACAGCACATGTTAATACTTTTTTGCCCCAGTGGTATTGGGTCAATTTTGCTATCACGTCATACGGCAGTTATTAGCAGTTATTAATAATTAGCTATTATTGGCCAATGCAAGCTCTTCACGCATGGCATCGATAGCAGCCTTATAGTCTTCTTGATTAAATATCGCAGAACCAGCGACAAACATATCAGCGCCCGCTTCAGCGATGGCTCGGATATTACTGGCTTTGACACCACCATCGACTTCTAACCTGATATCACGACCACTGGTGATGATACGCTGACGGACTTGGCGCACCTTGTCTAGAGTACCTTCAATAAACGACTGGCCACCATAGCCAGGATTGACACTCATCAGTAAAATCTGATCCACTTTATCCATGACATAGTCGAGATAATGTAATGGCGTTGCTGGGTTCAATACCAGACCACATTCGGCACCACCATCTTTAATCAGCTGCAACGAACGATCAATGTGTCCACTGGCTTCTGGATGAAAAGTAATAATGCTCGCGCCCGCTTCCAAAAACTGCTCAATCATACTATCAACAGGTGACACCATGAGGTGTACATCGATAGGTGCATCAATGCCATAGTCACGCAGTGCCTTACAAATCATACTACCAAACGTCAAATTGGGTACGTAATGATTATCCATCACATCAAAATGAATCACATCGGCACCTGACTCTAATACCTTTTCAACTTCTTCGCCTAAACGTGCAAAATCAGCTGAGAGTATCGACGGTGCAATAAGATATGGTTTAGAAGGACTGATCATAATTTGGCTACCTAATTGATGTTTAAATAAAGTATTAATAAAATAAAATTGCTATCAGCTTTAGTCATTTCTGTTTAGATTGAGGACATGCTCTAGCGCTGTTTATATTGGGTTTTACAATAAGCACGACCAACGCCAAAATCTCGTTTCGCTTGATGTTTGGTAGCACGGTTGCTCACGCGCTGACGCCATAATCGAAAGGACGACGGCTTTAGCTCTTGGCGCATGAGCTTAATAACACCCGCTTCATTAAGACCGTAGCTATGCTCGATCGCGCCAAATGGTGTTCTGTCTTCCCATGCCATCTCTATCACTCGCGAGACTTGGGTCTCATCAAGCACTCTATCACCAGCGTCATTGATATTTTTTGCGATGAACTCATCTGAGTTAGCTTTAGAGACTTGGTTGCCATTTTCAGTAATACTGGTGCGTTGTTTATTTTTTAGAGCCGCATCCATATCAGCTTGCATAGTCGCGAGTGCTGATTGCGCATTTTTAGACTCTGGATGAGTGTCACTTATTGAATGGGTATCACTTATTGAGTTCGCATCGGAATTAGATGCTGTTAAATCTTGATAACTTGCCATAATTTTACCTTTTAAACATTAGCGAGCGTTGAGCAGCTTAGTGAAAAGAGTTCAATATCGACGCTTAGCTAAGTTGTGCCATGCGCCAATGATGTTCGATATGGTCGTTGATAACGCTCTGAATAAAATAATAACTATGGTCATGACCTGCCTGATAACGCAATGTTAAAGGCTGCTTGGCTTTTGTACAAGCGTCTTGAAGTTTGCCTGTTTGCAACTGACCTTCTGCTAAAAAATTATCCGCAGCGCCTTGGTCAATCAAGATGCTGGCATACTGCTGACCGACCTTTTCGATCATCTTTGATGCATCTGCTTGCGACCATAGTGATTGGTCATCGCCGAAATACTCAGTATAGGCGGCTTGCCCCCATGCCGATTCACTAGCGGCAGAGACAGGTGATAAGGCGGAGACACTGACAAACTTACTTGGGAATTTAAAACCTAATAATAACGCCCCGTGACCGCCCATGGAGTGTCCAGTGATACCCATGCTATGAATGGGAAATTCTGAGCGCAGCAAATCGTATAGCTCATCGACGATGTAGCTTTGCATATTGAAATGCTCTGCCCACGGCTGCTGTGTCGCATCCACATAGTAGCTTGCGCCCTGACCGACAAAATAGCGCTCATCGTTCGGCACTTCACTGCTGTCACTGTCATTGCCTTCATCAGTTCTAGGAGAGGTATCTGGAGCGATAAATATCATGCCAAGCTCGCTACATTTTTGTTGAAAATGCGCTTTATGGGTGACGTTATCAGCATTACAGGTCAGACCCGATAGATATAAAACTGCAGGACATAACCGCCCTGCCAGCGCTTCATCAGGCAGATAAATACTGAACGTCATCGGCGTTTTCGTCGCTGTCGATTGATGACTATAGTAATGCTGCTCGCCGTCAAAGCAGCGATTCACACTCTTTTGTGCGAGCTGGCTGTTAGCAGACAAGCTTTTATTATAAGTATTGTTCATGAGTAACTTCCTCTTTATCCAAGGTAAAATAAACGATGACTTATAAAAAGCGCTTTATAAGGCAAAAAGCACATTGATAACAAGTCAAATAACGCTCAAATTCTAATCAATATCACTGGTAGCATCCACTGGCAAGTTAGAGGTACTGTTGGAAGCGGTGTTTGCAGTATTACTGGGTAAAATATTAACGGTGGTAGAACCCGCATTATTCGTAATGCTAGCGACTGGTGGACGGGTTTTATCAAACAATACTTGCTCAAATGCAGGTAGTGCCGTTTCCATTAGGCTACCAATCACCATCTGTGGCTCTGATGGCTCAAAACCCATCACACTCTCGCGCTCAGTCACTCGTAAACGGGCATCTTTAAAGGCAGATTCAAAGCTGGTATTTTCACGCAGGCTTTCAGCAAAGAACGCTTGCCCAAAATAAGTCATTTCTGCCGTATTGGTGCAGCCAAACGAAGCTTTATCAGCTGCTGAGGCAGTAATCACCACTGTGGTCGGTGAGGCCAATTCATCGATAAACGAGCCTGAGTAACACGCTGATACGACGATTACACGCCAGCGAATACCTGAAGCATCCAAAGATTCGCGCAACCAGGTGGCATCTAAATTATCTATCGCAAGTGGTGGATTCGCCAATTGCACGATATCTTCAGTGCCGTGTGAGGATAGCGTGAGAAACAGCACATCTTCATCGGCATTCATCTGCCGACCAATTCTTTTTAAGCCGCGCAAAATACTGGTCTTAGTCGCAATTGGTTCATCGAGCCAGCTGTACTGATTATTAATGAGTGAGAGCGAATGACCGCTGGTGCCAAAGCGCACATCGAACAGCTCACGTACTTTATTAATCTCGGAGCGAAAAACATTTTGATCAGAGAACCCAGCCACACCCATAAAGTACCAGTCAGTCTTGCCATCGATACTTGGATCAATGCCATCAAGCGCTTGTTGCAACAGACGTGGTTGCTCGTACAATGCGGCTTCTTCTAACACCGGCTCTACAGGAATTTGCTTAAATATAGGTTGATCAGCGACATTACGCTGCCAGATAGTCAATAGCGCCACTGCGCCTACCAGCACAATAATACGCTCCCACCATGGTGTGCGCATGCGACGAGAAAAAATCCACAATAAGGCAAGCGTCTGCCATAAGAATAGCACTAAAAACAGAATGGGTAAAAATGAATAACTCCAATCCGGCAGCCAACCATAACTGCCAAAAAACTGCACCAGACTTTGTAACAATGCCGACAGGGTATCAGCAACCAACCATAGCACCACAGGCACAAAAACCAGCGCTTGATTGCCCGCTCGCCGTGCCAAAATAATACCACTCAATAAAATAATCATCGGCCAGATAAGATAGCTGACCAATCCTTGCTCATTAAAAATACTGCCGCCTTCAGCAGCCAGCCATGAGAAAAGCACGTTGCTACCAAGTGCCAATAGCGCGAACACCGCAAACTGAATAAAGGTGGGCTTAACCCAAGAAAACGCGCGCGTTGACCCCACTAGCATCCATAAAGTTGCGATAATATTGGCAGCGAAATTGAGTGAAAAGCGCTGAAGCGATACGGTTTTTAGCGACGTAAGTGACAAAGACTTAGACCTCTAGCCAGTCGAAAGAAATAAAGTGAATCAATGATAAGTATTTTGATGCAGCAGCCGTTCAATGTTATTTATTTACATTTTTTGCGCGGCTTACACACAGCGACGTTATGTTTGATTCACTATAGAATAAGCAAAAAAACGAATAGCATGAGTCAATAGTATGGCTCGCCAATCTAACGCGATTGTAACGGATTGTCGGTCAAGAGGATAAGGCTGATTTGTAAAAAATCGCTCAAATCTGACCGAAAATCAATTAAAAAAAGGAGGCCTTGAATACAAGACCTCCTTCTATATCAACGACTCAATACTATCTCATCAATAACTCATTGACGCGTTTTAGGTAAGCGGCTGGATCGTCTAATTGACCGCCATCCGCTAGCAATGCTTGATCAAAGATGACTTGCGCCAGCTTGTCAAAATCGGTGTCAGATTGCTCGCTACCCTCTAACTTCTTAATCAATGGATGATCAGGGTTGACTTCAAGCGTTGGCTTACTCGCTGGCACATCTTGACCCATTTGCTGGAGCATCTGAATCATTTGCGGCGACAACTCACCTTCACCAACGACCAAACAGGCTGGGCTATCGACCAAGCGCGTAGACACTTTCACGTCTTTCGCACGCTCGCCTAACGCTGCTTTTAGCTTATCAACCACTGGCTTCATGGTTTCTTCGGCTTTTTCGGCTTCGGCTTTTTCGGCTTCATCTTGCAAATCACCCAAATCAACCGCGCCTTTGGCGATATTTTGTAGCGGTGTCTCATCAAATGAGGTTAAGAAGTTCATCGCCCATTCATCAACACGGCTGGTCATCAAGATAACTTCGATGCCTTTCTTCTTGAACAACTCAAGCTGTGGACTGTTCTTTGCCGCTGCCAAATTATCAGCCGTTATGTAATAGATGGCCTTTTGACCGTCTTTCATGCGCGCTTTATAGTCTTCAAAGCTGGTCGTCACACTGTCTTGCGTGCTGGTCGCATAACGTAGCAATTTGGCAATACGTTCTTGATTGCCCATATCCTCGCCCAGACCTTCTTTGATGACATCACCAAACTCGGCATAGAACTGCGCGAACTTCTCTTGCTTATCGCTGTCTTCGCTATTGGCCAAACTTGCCAGCAAGGTCAAAATACGACGCGCATTACCATCACGGATAGACTTCACATCACGCGATTCTTGTAATAGTTCGCGACTGACGTTCAATGGCAAATCGGCTGAATCGATAACCCCTTTGACGAAACGCAGGTACATCGGTAGCAACTGCTCGGCCTCGTCCATAATAAAGACGCGCTTGACGTAAAGCTTGAGACCATGCTGCTGCTCACGAGTATATAAATCTACAGGCGCTTTTTTAGGAATGTATAGCAGCTGCGTATACTGAACGCGGCCTTCGACACGGTTATGCGTCCACGTCAGCGGTGCATCCATGTCATAGGAGATGTTTTTATAAAAATCGATGTATTCCTCGTCTTCAATCTCAGAGCTTGAGCGAGTCCACAGAGCACTGGCCTTGTTGATGGTTTCCCATTCGTCAGTCAGTACCATTTCGCCGCCAGCGGAGGCTTGTGCATCAGCGCTGTCAGTTTCGTCATCGGCTACATCTTCTTGCCAAACTTCTTTACGCATTTGAATCGGTAGGCTGATATGGTCAGAGTATTTATTCACCAAGCGCTTAATTTTGGCGCGGTCTAGATAGCTGTCTTCGCCTTCAACGTACTCTTCTTTTAGATGCAAAGTGATGGCAGTACCGCGCGCGTCTTTGGTGATAGGCTCAACGGTAAAGCTACCAGTGCCATCGGATACCCAACGTACACCTTTATCTGCAGGCTCACCCGCTTTGCGTGATTCTACGCTAATCGTATCTGCCACGATAAAGCCTGAATAGAAACCAACACCGAACTGTCCGATTAATTGACCTTCTTGCTTTTGCGACTCAGACAATTTGTCTAAAAATGCTTTGGTACCAGACTTAGCAATCGTTCCTAAGTTTTCGATGGCATCCGCTTCATTCATACCAATACCATTATCGGTAAAGGTAATCGTTTTAGCATCTTCATCGACGGCGATGCGAATTTTTAACTCACCATCGTTTTCATAAAGACTGTCATCATTAGTGCCTTCAAAACGCAGTTTATCGCAGGCATCAGAGGCATTAGATACTAATTCACGGACAAATATATCGGCATTAGAATAGAGCGAATGCGTCACCAAATGTAGCAATTGCGCCACTTCTGCTTCAAACGTATGTTTTTTTAATTCTGGATTCAGACCTTTAGCTTGAGTTGCTTCACTCATAAAACACTCCTTTGAATTCTATTAAGTACTTATTATAAAATAACGATGAACCTGCCAAGACCGCTTTAATATCATTATCAAAGCTAGCCTGTTGGATACCGTTAAGCTGTTTATACTAATAGGGGCATAGAAGAAAATTTCAAGCGCAAAAGGGTTATTCAATAAAAAACACCGTCTTAGTTTGCTAAGGCGGTGTTTTTTGTGAGCCATATACTCACATAATCATTTAAAAAGGCATATAGTCAAGTCTATATAAATCCGCTACATCGTCATCCTCGCTAAGCATACTAATGTATAACTTGCACTCGGTTTCCTTGTATCGAAATTATATTGAACTGACTATATTAAACTTTATTCTGAGTAAGCTTCTATTAACAAATCCCAAATAGTAGTCAATTTTTTTGAAAAACGATTGTTCTTGTTCATAGTAACCTTCAGTGCAGTAATATTGTCTTGATAGACACCATTACAACCGATTACTATAATTCTGTAAAATATATTAAATACATATTTTTGTTTTGTTTTTTAAAACAATAAAATTACTCAACATTTAACGTGGCATCGGACGAATGGTCAAAATCTGCTCGCTACGACCAAACGGCCCATATATATCGTGCAACACTGCGCTGGTCACCCCAATCCCATCAGCGCCATACTGTTGTACCGCGTCAATGCCGAGCCAACGTCCTTGCGGCGCGCGATGCATATGAATCTGCAAATCAGTATTGGGAAACATCCACTCCAACGTTGATAGTCCGAGACCAAGCCGTGGCACGACGCCATTAGCAGTATCGACCATGCCCAATAAATGCACCAAATCATCCGTCGGTTCGCCCTCGACCATCTCAACATCATTGGTGATCCAAACCATACCACGCCCAGCGCGACGATCAGCATCAGTGACTAAGCGCACTGTTTTAATAAAACCACCTGGCCAACCTTTCATACCATCCCAGACTGCCAAGTCTTCAGGTTGGTACTGTGCCTTTTGATCCTCCAGCCCTGCAATCTCGCTGGTGTCTTGAGTCATCAGTCGCCATGCACGAGCAATAATAGCATCACGGCCACGACTGCTCAGCACCGACTCAACCAGCTCAATGGTTCTACCCGGACGAATACAACGGGTAGTCACAGTAAACTCATCGAGCGGTATGAGCCCCAAAATGTCGAGACTAATACGGGCAATTCTCATATTCTCTTGTGGAGCAAATCTACTAAGCTCAGCGGTCAGTAATCCTGTCGCTGGTGCCATATGCTGCTCGTGCTCATTCCAAGCGCCTTGGGCATTCTTGGTAGGCTGATAATGTGCGATCATCACACCATCGTCTTGCTGTTCACGTTTAATAAAGTTGTAATAAGCTGACATTAACCATCCTTAATGTTGTCTCAAATCTTGCTCATTCATCCAGTATTTTGTAACTGTTGTGAGAAGTGGTTATGGTTGTATAAAAAAGTTATGCGTTACTAGAGCGTGTTAATCACTTCCTAGTAATTTTCAGGCGTGGCTTACCTTTATTGTTTATTTAGTAAGCTCTTGCTTTCTCATATTGAGCAACGTGCGACTCTTAGCCATTATAAAAAGGAAAAAAGCCATGATAGCAATGAGGGCACCATATAAGACACTATAATCTTTCATAAATTGTGCCGTATTAAGAATAAGCATCAATACCAAAATAACAATCACAAACATATTAATTTTCAATTGCTTATTAATGTCATCGACTGTGGCTTCGGCCAATACGAACTTTTTTTTGTGCTTTTTCATGTTACTTACCTACTTGCGTGACCGGAATACGTAAGGCTTTGGGCAGACTAAATATGACATTCTCTTCGATACCTGACAGCTCACTTGGCAAGTCGCCACCCCAATCTTGCAACTGCTGTAGCACCTCTTGAATCAATACTTCTGGCGCTGAAGCCCCTGCGGTGACACCCACATTCTCTACGCCATCAAACCAGCTACTGTCCATTTCGCTGGCATTGTCTATCAAGTAAGCACGGCAATTCATCCGCTCTGCCAATTCACGCAAACGATTTGAGTTTGAGGAATTTGGTGAGCCTACCACCAATACTATCTCGCAGCGACTGGCCAAATCTTTGACCGCATCTTGGCGGTTTTGGGTGGCGTAACAGATGTCATCTTTACGCGGTCCTTCGATACTAGGGAATTTGTCGCGCAGTGCATCGATGACGCGTGCCGTATCGTCCATCGATAAGGTCGTTTGGGTAACGAATGCCAAACGCTCGCCATCCTGCACAGTCAGCTTTTCGACATCGGCTTCATTTTCGACCAGATGAATCTCTCCACCATGACGACGGTTAAATCGCCCCATTGTGCCCTCAACTTCAGGATGTCCAGCATGACCAATCAACACCGCATCCATACCATCTTGAGCAAATTTAGCGACTTCGATATGTACCTTAGTGACTAGCGGACAAGTGGCATCAAATACTGTTAGATCACGGCGCGTCGCCTCATCTTCGACCGCTTTTGAAACCCCATGCGCAGAGAAAATAACGATTGCGCCATCGGGTACTTCGTGAAGCTCTTCGACAAATACCGCACCGCGATTGGCCAAATCCGAGACCACAAATTTATTGTGTACAACCTCATGACGGACATAAATAGGGGGCTCAAAGCGGGTCAATGCTTCGTTGACTATCGCAATCGCGCGATCGACACCAGCGCAAAAACCACGTGGATTGGCAAGATAAATTTGCATAAGATGGCCTATCATTAGATAATTTGTATTTATCGCTTAACGTCAAAAGCTTAACGTCAAAAGTTGGGATGCATTCAATACGCTACTTTAGCATAATTTGCTTTTATTGCCTTTTAAAATACCACCGTCTCAGTCGCTATAGAAGCAGTCGGTCTTTAAAAAAACAAAAGTGTCAAAAGCAGTTTATAATTAGGCAGTAGTTATGGTTTCTCTAACCCTACATGATGACATTTTATATTTTTACCAGCCTTTGACGCTTTGGCGGTTCACTATCATATCTTTTCGTCTTTTCTTAGCGCACACTTTATTAGGGCACACCCCATTAGGACACTTTGTATGACAGGTTCATTATTTATTATTACCGCTGCCTCTGGTACGGGCAAGACCTCACTGGTGAAGCAGCTACTTGCCACCACCAATGACTTGACCGTCAGTGTCTCCCATACGACTCGCGTCCCGCGTCCGGGTGAAATTGATGGTCATCATTATCATTTTACCGATGTCGATAAATTTGTGACTGCCATCGGCGACAATAAATTTTTGGAGCACGCCGAAGTGTTTGGTAATTATTATGGCACCTCAGAACAAAGCGTACGTGCGCAATTAGAGGCCGGTGTCGATGTGATTTTGGAGATTGATTGGCAGGGGGCGCTACAAGTCAAAAAAATATTTACTGACGCGACGATGGTCTTTATTCTGCCCCCAAGCATTGCCACGTTACGCCAGCGCTTGTCAACTCGTGCGCAAGACACGATAGAAGTCATAGAGCAGCGCTTAGCAGGCGCAGTGACTGAGATGGCGCAATATGTGAATTTTGATTTTGTCATAATTAATGATAATTTCGAAGTCGCCTTGACTGAGCTAAAAGCCATTATCGTCGCTGATAGACAGACGCTAAAACGCCAACAGCAGCGTTATCATCGTACGATTAGCAACTTGCTAAGCAATAAAGTACAAGAGTAGGGTTATTACTGCCTATCAGTAGGGTTTAATTTGGCAAGCAGACATAAAAAGCAACCACCTAGCTAAGCAAAAAATGCTACAATGTCTAGCTATTCCCCTTTATATTTTTGATATTATTTTTATTTGAGTGACGGACCATGTCTGTGACTAATAAAAACAACCGAGGTAGCTATTTATGGCACGAGTGACGATTGAAGATTGTTTGGATAATGTTGATAATCGCTTTGAGCTGGTTTTGGTCGCAAGTAAGCGCGCCCGTCAGCTGGCCAAAGGTATCGCTGAGCCGTTGGTTGAAGTCGATAACGACAAGCCTACGGTATTGGCTCTACGTGAAATTGCCGCGGGCAAAATCACTCGCGATATTCTAAATCAGCCAGAGCATAATTTTGCTACTAGCTCAATGGATTTAGCACTGTCAGGCGATCATAGCTTCTAGTAAAAGCTGTTTGACATGCGAATGCATATTGATGATAAAAACCACAGCTTATGCTGTGGTTTTTCGTTTACAACTGTATGCTTTTGGCTATCATGAAAGCCATTTGCGCCCAAAATCATACCACTGGGTATAAATTTATAAGTTTTTTTCTGGCACCAGCGCTTAGCAGTTGACATTGAATACGATTTACGATTAATTAGAGAGTGGTCTCGCCTTTCTACTGCTCTCTATTATAATTATTGCTCTTTTTTACAATGATCGTTTTCTTTTATAATATGGTCGCTGCAATTTAAAAGCGTGACAGCATTAACCCTGTAAACGATATGCTGGTACAGCTTGCATTCGGTTGCTTTTTTATCTATATATCCATACATCGATATTATCTTGCTTTAACGATAGATTAGTATTCATTCAGTCACCATTTACCTTAACAGGGCTTAATCAATTATAGGTAATGGAAAATAGGATCGTCACTTTATGAGTCAAACCCTTCCCAAACTCAGTCATCATCTAGTCGATGATGCTCAATATAATTTGCTCCGTTCAGTTGGCTATCTGACTGCTGCTGAACGCCGTGATATTGTTGATGCCTGTGAGTTCGGTGATATTGCGCATATTAAAGACAAGCGTAAATCAGGGGAGCCTTATATCACTCATCCGATTGCGGTCGCTGAAATATTGGCAGGTTTTCGTTTAGATCGAGATACCATTATTGCAGCGATTTTGCATGATACCGTCGAAGATACCGACGTTAGCGATGAGCAAATCGAGCAACGCTATGGCAAAGTGGTTGCTAGACTGGTTGATGGCGTCACCAAATTAAAATCTTCGACCCATAATAAACAACAAAATAAAGCGGCGACCTTCCATAAAATCCTGACGGCTACCCTTGCTGATCCACGAGTGTTAATCATCAAGCTTGCCGACCGCTTACACAATATGTCGACGCTGGATGCGGTACGTCCTGAAAAACAGCGCACGACAGCGCAAGAGACATTAGATTTTTATGTGCCATTTGCCCGTTTGATGGGTCTCAATGACATCGCTGATTATATTGAGGTGCTGTGTTATCGCAATCTTGATTCTGGTATGTATAACAAGATTTCGGATAAGCTGCTGCAACACGGGTTGGGACGTAATTTTCAAAGAGAGGCTATTCATAGCTATCTGACTATTGTCTTAAACAATTTAGGGCTCAATGGCCTCGTCAAAGTATTAGACAATCGCGTGGTAATATATCGACAGTTTTTCCGCAATCGCGGTGAGATTAATGCGCTGCTTCGTCACTACGCTTTTGAGATTGTGCTCGACAATATTGAAGCTTGTGACAAACTGGCTTATTACCTCATCAAAAAATATCAAATCGATGATACCCATATCGCTGACAATATTCGTCGCCCACTACCGGGTGGCAATCAATCCCTGACCCTTATTTATGAGCGGGATAATGATTTTGTAAAAGTCACTATTTTGACCAAGCAAATGCAAAATGCGGCAAGGCTTGGCGTTATCGGGGCGGAACACGCCTCCGATGTCAGTCAATCAGTCATTCAGGCGTCACTACGCAATATGAAAGACTTGGTCGATGAAGACAGCTTAAATCAAAATAGTCCTGACTTTACTGCTGCTGTCTCGACGATTAGCGAGCTGATGGATTACCTGCATTCAAGCAAAATTATTTGTTATAGTCCCAAAGGTCGCGCTTATGAGCTATCGCAAGGAGCCACAGCGCTCGATTTTGCTTATGCTGTTGGACCTATGGTCGGTAATGTGGCCGTCGGTGCCAATATCGATGGCAACAAAGCCAAGCTGGGCACGGTGGTCAAAAACGGGCAATTGGTCGAAATTGAAGTAAATAGCCACTCAGAGCCAAAGGCAGAATGGCTCGGGTTTGTCGTGACCAATAAAGCCCGTGAAGAGATTTTACGCTGGTTTAAGGATTTATCTGCTGCTGATAAACAGCATCATGGTCAACAAGCCTTGGATCGCGCGCTAAAAACCTATCAAAAAAGCCTCGATGATTTAACGGACAGCGACTGGAAGAACTTGACAGAATGGCGTGGTCTGACAGAAAAAAATGCTCTATTTGAACAGATTAGCTCGGGCACACTACTACCACAACTGGTGGTCACTCGCTTATTTAGCGACGAAGTCAGTGACTTGCAGGCTAAAGAACAAAATGATGATGATGCCCAACCGCAACAATTGATTGTCAATGCCTCAGGGGTAGAGCTTGATTTTGCCAATTGCTGCCATCCGATCTATGGCGACCCTATCGTTGGTCATTTATCCCGTCATGGCTTGGTGGTACATCGCCATAAATGCTTCTCGCTCGATGATATTCGTAAGGATAACCCTTATCAAGTGATACAGCTGCGCTGGCGCAATGACAAGGCCATCAAACAAAATGAATCCGGCGAGCACGCTAGCAAAGTCCGTTTTTCGGCTTATTTGAAGCTGTCTCTTGCCCTCAGCGACGAACAAATCAGCGAAGTTATCTACCATCTGCGCCAATTGAATATGGGTGTCGAAACGGTCGATGTGCGCCATACTGACACCATCATTCATATTGTGGTGCGTAGTCGCAACCACTTAGCACAAGGTATTCGCGAACTGCGCTCGCTGCTGGGCTTTCCCAATATCATGCGACTTTATCAGCTGTAAATAGAAGTGTTAAATACCCTTACTTTTAATCTCGAATTTTCAGAACAACCCAAAACAATGATAAACTTTGCTACTTCGTTTTTAGTCAGTAAATCCAATCAATCAAACGAAAAAAATACCTTAAGGATATAATATGACTCGTCAAACCATTCAAACTGATAAAGCCCCTGCCGCTGTTGGCACTTACTCGCAAGCCGTCAAAGTCGGTAACACCGTTTATATTTCAGGACAGTTAGGTTTCGACCCTGAAACCATGGAGTTGAGAGAAGGTTTTAAAGCACAGGCTGAGCAGGTGTTCGAAAATATCAAAGCTATCTGTGAAGCAGCTGGCGGCAGTCTAAATGACGTGGTTAAATTCAATGTATCTTTGACAGACTTAAGTGATTTTGCCGTTTTAAATGAAGTGTTCGTGGCCAACCTATCTGAGCCATACCCTGCCCGCGCAGCCGTACAAGTCGCTGCTCTACCAAAAGGCGGTGTGGTCGAAATTGAGTCTATTCTATATATTGAATAATCTTGATGCTCATCACACTCAATTCTTAAGTAATTGAGTCAAAATAACGGTTGTTAGCGTAAGCCCAAATATTACTATTTGGGCTTACTATTATTCTCATTATTTAAATACCCAAACAATAGAGATGTATTTTATGTTGGTACAAGTTGCTCTGCCCGTGCCCCTTTATCGGGTATTTGACTATAGCTTACCGGCAGATATGAATGCTTTGCCAGATAATAATTCACCATGGATACCACCAATTGGTAGCCGCGTCGAAGTGTCCTTTGGTCGTCAAACCTTAATCGGTATCGTGGTCGCTCATATCGCTGAAGCGGATAGCAGCGTACCGATGAAAAAACTCAAACCTATTAATAAGTGCTTAGATGTTGAGCCGATTTTAGATGCCAGCATGCTAAAACTGGCTTATTGGCTGGCAAGCTATTACCACTATCCGCTTGGTGATGTGTTAGCAGTCATCTTGCCCAGCCTTGTTCGTCAAGGCAAGCCGCTAGACTTGCTGATTACGCACTGGCGAATTTTGCCGCATATCGCTGATGGTGATTTTCGTGCCAATGCCAAAAAGCAGAAGCAACAATTTGATATGCTTAAGCTACACGGAGAGCGCGGTGCGAGTGAAGATGTACTGCTGTTAGAAGGTATGCAGCGCAGTTTTTTAAAAACGCTGGAAGATAAAGGCCTTATCGAGCGCTATATTGAGCCAAAACAAGCACCTGCTCCTGTCAAACTCGCAAAAATGCCACTCGATCTCAATGATGAGCAAGCGCTTGCCGTTGCGGCTATTATTGCGGCGCACGAAGCTGAGCGCTACACGGGGTTTTTACTGAACGGCATTACTGGTAGTGGCAAGACCGAAGTTTATCTGCAAGCGATGCAAGCCGTATTAGAAGCGGGCAAACAGGTTTTGATTTTAGTACCGGAGATTGGTTTGACCCCGCAGACGCGCGCGCGCTTTGCCAGTCGTTTTGCTGCTCATATTGTCTTGCTACACTCCGGCATGACCAACACTCATCGTCTACAAGGCTGGCAAGATTGCCGCACGGGTCATGCTCAAATCATTATCGGGACGCGCTCAGCGGTGCTATATCCCTTTGCTGATTTGGGACTTATCGTCGTCGACGAAGCACATGACGGCTCTTATAAGCAGCAAGATACTCTACGTTATCATGCCGCCGACGTCGCGCTTTATCGCGGCCTGCAATGCAACATTCCCGTCGTACTTGGTACCGCGACCCCGTCTCTTGAGCATTTAAAACTGGTAGATAACGGCAAATTAGTAGAATGCCAACTGCAGACTCGCCCTGGTAATGCAAAGCCTGCAACCATGCAGCTGATTGATGCGCGCTTGCAAAGTACCCATCAACAGACTCAAAATGATGGTGCACGCTATGATACGGGGCTGACAGATGCGTTAATTGGCGCGATACGGCAAACGCTCGAAGCGGGCGATCAAGTATTGATATTTTTAAATCGTCGCGGCTATGCGCCAGTTTTGCTATGCGAGGCTTGTGGTTGGCAGGCAGATTGTCCGCGCTGTGACGCGCATTTAACTGTTCATTATAATAGTCAATCGCAACCTAATTCCTATTCAAGCAACTCGTACTTAAAATGCCATCATTGCGATTGGCAAGCCTATATTCCCACCGTTTGCCCCGATTGTGGCAGTCAAAACCTAGATGCCAAAGGGATGGGTACCACAAGACTCAGCGAAAACCTGCACGCGATTTTTGCCAACCCGCAAACCAGTAAAGAGTTGTATCCCATTATCCAAATCGATCGCGATACGACCAGACGTAAAGACAGCTGGGAGAATATCTATCAGCGTATTAATGAAGGCAAGCCTGCTATCTTAGTCGGCACGCAAATGGTCGCCAAAGGTCATCACTTTCCCAATGTTACCTTGGTCTGCTTGCCCAATGCTGATCGTGGCTTTTTATCCGCCGACTTTCGCTCGCCAGAACATACCGCGCAATTGATGATTCAGGTGGCTGGTCGTGCTGGACGCGGTGATAAGTCTGGTCGTGTATTAATTCAAACCTTGCAACCAGATAATGAGCTGTTATTAAAGCTGGTAAAAGATGGTTATCTGTCCTTTGCTCGCGAGCTATTGCAAGAGCGTAAAATGATGGGGTTACCGCCGCATAGCCATGCTGCTTTGATACGCTGCGAAGGCAAAACGCTTGCCGCTACGACGCAAGCATTGAAAGATGCGATTGCCATTCTACCTAATGGCCATAATCTTGCTGTGCTTGGTCCTATCGACGCACCGATGAGCAAGAAGAACAGCCGCTACCATGCACAATTGCTACTGCTAGCCAAAGATCGACGACAGTTACATCAAGTATTAAATCAATGGTGGCAACCGGTACTCGCCTTGCCAAGCGCCAAATATCTGAAGCTTACTTTGGATATCGATCCTGTCGGTTGGTGATGCCCAATTCCTAATCGTGATCCTTTAACTACAATCATCACACTATAGCTCGCCGTTACTAAAGAACGCTATTCAAAATCGGTCATTCATCGTTTACCGCCTAGGGCGTGTCATCAATTAGATTGTGAGGCTTAAAATGAGAAAAATTGCAGATAAACAAGGAAGAAATAGCCGCTAATATGAACATATTGGCAAAATTTCTGACGATGTTTAGCAAAATTTAGCCATTTTAAGACCACTAAATATATAAATGTGCTAATTGATGATACGCCCTAGATACAGCAAGCATTTATTAAATGTGCTAAATTCTGTATATCTGTCTGGTTTATGCACAGCAAACCCAGCTTTATAAACCATCCATTTTACCTTCTATCATCCTGAGTGTTGTTATGAGTCAAAATAATTCAAACCCTGAGCGAAGTAACCATTCTCATCAGAGCGATGCTGATATGCCTGAACCTCTGCTTAAAGATAATGAGAGCAATTACACTCATGACAAGCAAGACACTCACGACCACGATGAACACTTAGAACAGACCACGGCACCGCGCGATACCAAAGGCTATCAGCGCACTTTACTGTTTAGCTTTATTATAATCACTGGCTACATGTTTATCGAAGCGATCGGTGGCTGGCTCACCGGTAGTTTGGCACTATTATCCGATGCTGGTCATATGCTCAGCGATGCGGTAGCACTGGGCGCGACGTTAATGGCGTTCAAAATTGGTGAAAAAGCAGCGACCCATCAAAAGACCTTTGGTTATAAGCGCTTTGAGATTTTGGTGGCGGGAGTAAATGGCGCTACTTTGGTTATTATCGCGCTGATGATTTTTTATGAAGCGATTAAACGATTTAACTCACCGCCTGACATTGCTACTCAAGGGATGCTTATCATTGCGACCATCGGCATGCTGATTAATATTTTAGTCGCTTGGTTGATGCACCGAGGTAGCCACGCTGAAAATGAGCATAGCCACGGCGCCAGTACAGACAAAGCATCTGATAGCAAAGCACCGGTGAATTTGAATATGCAAAGTGCTTATTTGCATGTTTTAAGCGACTTGATGGGTTCGGTTGCGGCTATTATTGCCGCGTTACTAATGATAGGTTTTGGTTGGTTGTGGGCAGATGCAGCGGCGTCAGTCATCGTTGCCATCCTGATTTTAATCAGTGGTTACCGTGTCGTACGCGATTCCGTCCATATATTGATGGAAGGCACGCCAGCAGGTATATCGCTGGTTAATGTGGAGCAAAAACTGATCGCTCATCCTCAAGTACACAAGGTACACGACCTGCACGTTTGGAGTATCACCAGCGGCTTAAATGCACTGTCTTGTCACGTTGTCGTCGATGGAGAAATGAGTATTCACGAATCGAGTCTGCTGATTGAGGATCTGGAAAAAAGCTTATTAACACTTGGCATTCATCATGCGACTATTCAGGTCGAAAGCTTATCGCATCCGCAAACAGCTACCCATAGCGATGCGTTAGTCTGTGAGATCTCCGAGCGAGCCGTTGATAATGGGAGTCATATTGGTCACAATCATTGAGCAGCTATATTAGAGTCTGTCAATAACGCTACTCAGAAAAATCTGTATGCTGTATTAATATTAGGGTCTGTTGAACATTCAAATGTGGCACTGGCGGTGGCTATTTTTTAGACAATACGCAGTGAAATTTTTGACGCTTAGTCATTCTAGGTTAGACAATTTCGCCATGTATTGGCAAAAAATAGTCCCGCCCTGAAAGGCTGATGCTAATTTAATACTAAGCCAGCTCTTCATATGGCTGCTATATTGGCAACTCTCATTAAAATTTGCTCAATCACTTTAAAAAAATAAAGTGCCAGTAAGTTTATATGGTTATAATAACTATCAATTAATGATAAATGATCAATTCAAACCCTATTGAACATTGGCAAACATACTTATTAGTATCTTTTTAATTTATTCATTGATGATATACCACTATGTCTAGACGCTCAGCACCTTTTGTCGCCCCAGACTATATCGACGACCCTACCTCAAAAGATGGCAAAAAACACGCCAAGGTTTTGCTATCAACCCTGCAAGAAGACATCGCCAGCTTTCGTGATGCGCAATTTCCACCTGATATTTTGCGACAAGTTCGCGACATGCCTATCTATGAAGGCAATTTAGCCGAAGTCAAAGCCTATCAACAGCGTTGGCAGACTCTGCTCGAACGCGCGATGGCCTTTTATCCTGCGGCCAATCTACCACCTGATTATCTGCCGCTACCAGCTAGCCTCGAAATACCGCAGTTTATTTATCATGTGCAACGACTGCATCTAACCAAAACTCACGCTAAAGAATCTAAAAGTTTTGGCTCAGTCGGTGCACTTACGGATAAATGCGGGGATTACAGCGCTGATGAGATTGCGCGTATGGCAGCCGTATTTGATAACGATGATGAGGCACGTTTGGTCGCTCATCGTGAATTTATTGATTTGCGTGCGTACGTCTTTTGTCGCGATAATAAAGGTGAGATGTTAGATCCTGAGCGCGTGCGCTTTTATCGTACTGGGCTCATTGTCCACGCTTTGCCCAATTTTAAAATGATAGACAGTCGGCAGACACCGCGTAAGCGTCGTAATGATGCTTATAACAATCCGCTTGCCGATAATGGCGTGTGGAAGATTTATCGCAAAAAATAACGTATGCTCGCGTTATTTATTATTGTCCTTCTTGTTTTATATTGACTGTTTTACATTGCTTATTTTATTGCCAATTTTGAGGATTTCAGATGTTCGCTGCCGCCGCCGGCTCACCAAATTTAATGTTACAAGCTACGATTTTCTTGGGAGCCGCGCTGCTCTTTGTCCCCCTTGGCAAACGCTTTGGTATTGCGACCGTCCTTGGTTATTTGATCACCGGACTGATATTAGGGCCTAGTGCGCTAGATGTAGCGGGCGATGCTGAGAGCTTATTACATTTTTCTGAATTTGGCGTGGTGATGCTGCTCTTCATCATTGGTCTTGAGCTCCAGCCTTCACGGCTTTGGGCGCTGCGCCGCTCAATATTCGTCCTTGGCGGCTTGCAAGTCGGTCTGTCCGGCACCTTATTGATGGGTATCCTATATCAATTTTTCTCCTTACAACTCGATACTGCTTTTATTGTCGGCTTCGGCTTGGCGCTCTCTTCCACCGCTTTTGTGCTACAAATACTGACTGAAAAACAGCAGCTCTCTAGTACCCATGGTCGTGAAGCGTTTACCATCTTATTATTCCAAGATATTGCCGTGATTCCTTTATTAGCGGTCATTCCGTTTTTGTCAGGGGTGCGCGAGCAGAGCTATGACTTAATCTATTTTGGCAAGGTTTTCGCCGTTTTCGCTGGACTGATTTTTGCCAGCCGCTATGTGGTTCGACCTTTCTTTAAATTTGTCGCCTCTAGTGGTGCGACAGAATTACTGACTGCGGTCGCACTATTTATCGTCATGGGTGTCTCTATCTTGATGGGTCAAATTGGTCTATCGATGGCGCTTGGCGCATTTTTGACTGGCGTATTGCTGGCAGATTCGGAGTACCGTCACGAGTTGGAAGCCAGTATCGAACCCTTTAAAGGATTGCTATTGGGGCTATTCTTTATGTCAGTCGGTATGTTGACTGATGTCAAACTCATTTTGGCCAAGCCCATCTTTATTATCGGCTGTGCGATGGCATTGATGTTTATCAAATTCGGTGTGGTCACCGCTATCGCAAAAATATCTGGCAATCGATGGCCAACCAGTATCAGGTTGGGGGTGACTCTCGCTCAAGGGGGTGAATTTGCGTTTGTCTTGTTCAGTGTGGCCACCGCCCAAAACGTTCTGCGACCTGAGCTAGCAAACACCCTAAATCTCATTGTGACCATCTCTATGGCGCTGACACCATTGGCATTCTTACTATTAGAAAAAATAGGAGAGCCATTATTTGCCAAAAGCAAACCCAGCCGCGAGTACGACACCATTCCCGATCATGAGCATCAAGTCATTATCGCGGGCTTTGGCCGTGTCGGTCAGATTATCGGTCGTGTATTACGTATGCATAATATTGAATTCACAGCCATCGAACGATCTGCCAATCGGGTGGATTTTGTCCGTCGCTTTGGTAACCAAGTCTATTATGGTGATCCAAAAAACCCTGAAATATTACGTGCCGCTGGTATCAAAAAAGCACGTGTGTTTATTCTTGCCATTGACGACTTAGAGCGCTCTATTACCACCGCTCAATACTTGCGTAAGAACTACCCTGATTTAATCGTCTTGGCACGAGCGCGTGATCGTCAGCATTATTATCGCCTCCGTGAAGTTGGGGTGCGTCATATTTGGCGTGAGACTTATTTATCGTCGTTAGATATGTCGCGTGAGTCCTTGCAGCTGCTCGGCATCTCTCCAGAAAAAGCGCGCGAAACCGTACAGACTTTCCGTGATTATGATGATGATTTGATTGAACGTCAGCAAGCCATCTATGATGATGAAGCCAGCCTGATTGAATCAGTACAGTCATCAATGGCAGAGCTTGAAAGCTTGTTTGATGAGGATATTGGTAAGGCGCGTAAGATGGATTTGAGTGAGTTTTCTGACGCCCTAAAAAACCAAGCGACGCCCGTTGATGAAAAAGACGATATCGTTCCTGACCCCAAAGCTTAACCACCTTTTTTAATCCGTTGAGCAGTTTGGCGGCGCCAGTTTTTCGTTTAGCGAGCTGGTGCATTGCCAACTATCGCCATCTTCCACATGATAAAAAACCACTGTTTGCTCATTGAGATAACGCAGTGGGAATTTAACATCATGAATCGTTCCTATGACAGCACAATCTGTTTTAGGAACGCCCGGCACTTGAGTGTCAATACGCACCAGCACTTGCGGGTCGTCTAGGTTAGATGGCAAATCAATGGGGCACTGCCCAGTCTGTTGGTAAATGACAGCCACACGATTCTGCGTCGTTTTGGTGATGTCATAAGCATTGAATAATATTTCATTGGCTTTTGGCTTCGCGATAATAGGTAAAAACTGCACCTTAATCACCAGTAAGGCGAAAGCAAAAAGCCCAAAACCCAATCCCAAACCAAATAAGCTCACCCCACCCTCTCGGCGCAGATGTGCCTGCTGCGCGGTGTCATCTCGTGGATGGTCATCAATCGCATCAGCGATTTCGCGCCGTGCCATACGGTAATAATAAGCGTCTGTCCAACGCGCCACCATACACGCCCAATACAGCCAAATCATCGCTGCAATACCTAGCCGCGTTGCCATTTGATACGCATCAGGAATATAAGACATCGCCACAAATTCAAAAACAACCAACACAATCGCAATATTGAGCTGAATAAAAGACCAGCCTGCCACGCTATAGACGATCGCATCCATATAGCGCTTGCGATATAGCAGCCAAGGAAAAGTAATAAAAAACGCGGCCCAGTGCCATTTTGGCGATAAATAGCCTTGCTTATCAAACTCCGCGAAGCGCTTGAGATAATAGCGTTGGGTACGATGACCGATAAACCATTTATCTAACTGCTCACGCTTGGCAGCAGTCAGCTGTTCTTGGTAAAAAGGTGGCGGTGAATCTGTCTCGATAAATAACATAGCAGTAGGCTCTCGATAAAAAGCGTATCAATAATCACTGTAAGATACTTTTTTCAGCGAATAATTAGATTAAATACACTCTTTATACTCTTCATTAATATTTCATATTTCTAGAATACCTTTAGTATAAACTGATGCAAAAGCCAATCATGGAGCGACTAAGCTCTTGTCCTTTTCAAATGTAGACATTGATAAGCCGTCAATGAAAATGCTCAGTGCAAAAGATACAATCTGGCGCGATGTTGCCAAATATACTGAAACAGATGAAAACTATTTATCATCTGCTGACGCCAAAGTTTCTACGGACGATATCATCGATGCAGGTTTAAAATTATGCACAAAGGCTTAGAAAATGTTTGAAAGGAGAGTGAAAGCAGTTTACGGTATCAGCAACTGCCTAATAATTGAACGTTCACACTTGCTCATATTTAACCTATAATACGCTTATATTCGCAACTTTATAAAGTCTTAGTAACCCTATGAACCAATCCTCTAATCCCGATAACTCAAATGATATAAATCAAGTGGCTGAGCCTAATACTGCCATCGAGACCGTTTCGCAAAATGATAAACATATTCGTATTGTGAATACTTTTATGAAACGGCGCACGCACATGAATAAGAACGCCGAGCTGGCTCTCACTGATCCAGAGTTTGCTGATTACTTGGTTAATAACAGCTTCGGTGACGGCAATCTTGATGGTATCGATGATTTGCGCGTACTATTCGCCGATACGCCCAACGGTATTGATGCGCCGCTTACTGTAGAGATTGGTTTTGGACTGGGTGACTCATTCATTGAGATGGCAGCTGCCGAGCCTACCCGTAACTTTGTGGGTGTTGAAGTACACGAGCCAGGTATCGGTAAATGTGCTTATATGGCAGGTACAAAAGGTTTAAGTAACGTCAAAATCATTAACGGCGACGCCATACAATTGCTCAAGCAACTTCCAGAAAATCATATCGACCGTATTCAGCTCTACTTCCCTGATCCATGGCAAAAAAAGCGCCATTATAAGCGTCGTTTTGTCAGCCCTGAGCGTATGGCGATTGTCACGCGCAGTTTAAAACAAGGTGGCTGGTTCCATACGGCAACCGACTGGGAGCATTATGCCTTTTGGATGGTTGAGGTTTTAGACGGTTTTTCAGGACTCACCAATCAAGCGGGCGCAGGCAATTTTACTGACCGTCCTGACTTTCGTCCAATGACCAAGTTTGAGCGCCGCGGTTTAGAGCGCGGGCATGGTGTCTGGGATTTAATCTATATTAAAGAGTAAGCCTTATCGCGTTACCCTTAATGACTTTTGACAAAGCGGCTAAGACATTTAGCCGCTTTTTTATGCAGCTGGTATTACCCATCCTCATTTTATCTAAATATATTCAGTATTTAATCAGCCAAACCCTCTGTTTGAGATGCTTTAAAGAATTTTATTTGTTAAATTAACAAAGCAGCAATATGTGAAACATAGCAATTTTGACGAAATTGCCAGATGAAAAAATAGTTGCATGATGGCACAAAACGTATGATTGAATGATTCGCTGATACTATACATCTATGCAAGCATTGGTACTATAAGGGCTGCACGAGTTCTCCCCATAAGCTGTGGATAACCCTGTGTATAAGTCGCTACTTGACAAGAATTTTCCTAGGTGGCTTAAAGGGTTAGGTAAAATCGTTCATTTTTTGTACAATTTAAAAACCTATATTATTCAATAACTTATATGGAAATTTAAATCATAATAAATTATTTTTAATATTTTAAAATATTATTTTAATATTAGCGATGTTTCACATAAGGTAAATAAACGCTATTTATTTGTTGTGGACAACTTATAAATCTATTGACAAACTACCCCATTATCCCGTCTAAAATAATACATAAGTTCCAGCATGGTTCATATAAAATTTCAGTCGTTTATCATGCGACATATAGTGTCGTTTAACATCATCAAACCCGCTATATGATCCGTGGTTTTTGTTATAATTGCCCTACCTAAGTAAGAGTGGCACAAAGAAGTGCTTCATGATTAACGAGCCTAATACAGCTTAGAAGTCACCCCTGTAGCCATTAATTACGGACTTAATTTTACTTTTATCATTATTTGATTTTACTGTATAGTAAGGTGATATATCTAATATTACTATCTATCTCATCGATATGACAACCTATATAATCTAACTGAACGCTGGTTACTATGTAGATAATTATCAGCACTATTGAGCCATTAACTGTCATGGTACGAATATTTTCTTTATAACACCAAATTTATAGTCTTACACCAATGATTGAAGATAAGGAATCCAGTATGGACGACAATAAAGCCAAAGCACTCAAAGCGGCACTAGGTCAAATTGAAAAGCAATTTGGCAAAAACACTATCATGCATTTAGGTGATGACTCAGCCATTATGGATGTTGATGTGGTATCAACAGGCTCATTGGGTCTAGACATTGCTCTTGGTATCGGTGGTCTGCCAAAAGGTCGTATCGTTGAGATCTACGGCCCAGAAAGCTCCGGTAAAACCACCATGACGCTGCAGGCGATTGCAGAATGCCAAAAGCAAGGTGGCGTGTGTGCCTTTATCGATGCTGAGCATGCACTAGATCCCGTTTATGCGCGCAAGCTTGGCGTGAGAACTGATGACCTACTGCTGTCTCAGCCTGATAATGGTGAGCAAGCGCTTGAAATCACTGACATGCTAGTACGTTCTGGGGCGGTTGATATGATTGTCATTGATTCCGTGGCTGCGTTGACACCACGTGCAGAAATTGAAGGCGAAATGGGTGACTCACACATGGGTCTGCAAGCACGGCTAATGAGCCAAGCGCTACGTAAAATTACCGGTAATGCCAAACGCTCAAACTGTATGGTGGTCTTTATTAATCAAATCCGTATGAAAATTGGTGTCATGTTTGGTAGCCCTGAAACCACGACTGGTGGTAATGCGCTGAAATTCTACGCCTCAGTCCGTATGGATATTCGACGTATCGGTGCGGTCAAAAACGGTGATGAAATCATCGGGAACCAAACCCGTGTCAAGGTCATCAAAAATAAAATGGCACCGCCATTCCGTCAAGCCGAGTTTGAAATCACTTATGGCGAAGGTACCAACCACTTAGCCGAAGTGATTGATTTGGGTGTCGAAATTGGCGCAGTCGGTAAAGCAGGCTCTTGGTATAGCTATGGCGATGAAAAAATTGGTCAAGGTAAAGCCAACTCTGTATTGTTCTTGAAAGAAAATCCTGCAATTGCAAAAGAGATTGAAGATAAAATTCGTGATGAAAAACTTGGATCCAAAAAAGAAGCCAAAGCAACGGATACTAATGAAGCCGATGTAGAACTTGCTTCTGAACCTGTTCAATAACGGCTTCATTAGTATCCGTTATCAATGACCATGATTTATTATGGAAATTAAAACCTTAGCCGAAATTCTAGCTGAGTCGGAAGCCGATTCAGCTAGTACTCCTGTCTCTAAACAAAAAACAACCACTCAAAAGTATCTCTCTAAAAAATCTGCTAAGCGATCACAGCCTGTAGTTAAATCAAAATATCCAAAGTCTAGTCCCGCGCGCTCAACTTCTGAGGACGATGAAACGTCTCAAACCTTTGATCACTTCGACAACGACACTAGCTCATTTTTTACTCCTGAACATTCATCCAAATCCTCTAAAACCAAGCCTAAAAAGCGTAAGAAACGCTTTCATCCAGCTGCTAACTTCGAGCCAGAACCTAATAACGTACCTACTTATCAATCACCTGAACCGCAAAGTATCAAAGATATGCTAGCGGAAGTTAAACGTGACATTCATGATAACTCGTTAGATGACAAGTCCAATATAAAAGAAAACTCAGATACAGATAACGTCATCGACGACACCACATTTGGTTCCACCGATGAGCATTTATCAGAACCAGAAAAAGACACTGCTGCAGTTAATCAAATGGACAATTTGCCATCCGCATTAAAAGCCTATCTACGTACTCCTGAACAACGACAGGCCGATGTTGATGCCATTAAAGCGGAAAGCCGCTTACGTTGGTTGGCATTTTACTATTTATCACGCCGTGAACATGGCAAGGCTGAATTAAAACAAAAGCTGCTCGATAAAGAGCAGAATCCTGCCAAAATCGATGCACTACTCGAAGAGTTTGAGCAGAAAGGCTATCAAAGTGACTATCGCACTACCCTCATGCTTATTCGTGAAAATATTCGTAAAGGTCGAGGACGTGGACGTATCAAGCAGGAGTTTTATCGTAAAAAGATGGTGATGCCTGGTAATATCGACGAGCTAATCGATATGGCGAATGCAGAGTCAGATGAGTTTAGCGAATTTGTAGATGACAGCGCCGACAACCTCGTCGAAGGGATTGATTGGCTGAAATTAGCGGTTGCCGCCCGCACCAAAAAATATGGTGACGACATCCCCACTGAGCAAAAAGACAAAGCTCGCCAACTGCGATTTTTACAATATAGAGGTTTCAAGAGTGATATCTGTTTTGCTGCGCTCAACTATACGCTAGACACGTTAGATGAGCGCTTTTAGACTAATGACTCTTAACGATTGATTAGTCGTAAAAAAGAGTACGTGATTAGACATACTCTTTTTTTATTACATTTTTATCAATACTGGTTTGTTAAAAAGCAGCTATTTTAGCGTGGTTATTTTAACATACCCAGTCGACTCGATAACTGACCTATGATTTGCTCAATCTCTTGATTGGCCTCAGCTTCATTGTCTAGGTTGCCGTTTGGCGTCAATTGGTTCATCACTTCTGGCAGCAACTCCGCTAAACCTTGACGCACTTCAGTCTCATTAGCACCAGTCTGTGCGGCTACTTGCTGAATCTCGTTTTCGTCAAATAGTTGGTTGATCTCATTAGGATCCAAATTGTCATTGACCTCATTGCTACTCATCCAAGAACGTACTTGATTGTCGTGACCCATACCTGTAATTTTTGAGAGAGCAGCGCCTAAGCCGCCATTACGCTGAATCCAGCTCAATACCATGGGCATGAGAGCGGCAACCAGCATGCCTTTACCACCGCTACCACTTCTATTACTTTGACCACCCAGTACGCTACCTAAGATGTCGCCCAAGCCACCCGCACCATTGCTCATACCACCGCGTTGACTGCTGCCAGTGAGACTACCTATAATGTCATCCAGACCAAATCCATTATCCGTCTGACGATCATACTGCTGTGGGTTATAACCACCGGTTTGGCCACCGCCCAATACCCCACCTAAAATATCACCCAGCCCGCCAGTGCGGCGTGATGTCGTGCGCTGATTGACAGGATTGCGCTGTGCATCATCTGGAGCCATCGCACTACGTGCTACTTGACTGACTAAATTCCCTAATAAGCTCATAATTTCTTCCTTTTTGTTCACTTTATTTGTTGTTCTAAGCTGCTATGCCATCTGACCAGACCATTATAAAATCAATAGATGGCATAAACGCTGAATATGCTTTTGTAGTTCAATATAACAAATCTATCTTACTATCGAGATAGGTGTTTTGTTATTCACCATATTGGCCTATTAAAATCATTACAAACCTAGGGTCTGTTGAACATTCAGGAGAAACCTCGTGTGCCCAATCAAGTTGTTGTTGCAGCATTCACATTCGCCAGAATATTTAGCTCTCGCCATTGCTCAAGGCTCACTTGATCGCGAAATACAGTCACCGACAAGGGGCGCTGATAAGGCTCTGTAATAATAAAATCAAAGCTCATCGTCCAATAATTATGTTGAACAGTCCTCAATTGTGCTTGCCATAGCCCATCACCTTGACTCGTACGTATCAGAAGTTGCCACTGTTGATCGACACGCTGGTCGAGCGGTGGCTGCGTTAGATGCAATAAAATAGGACGCGACAATGCCAGATAGCTAACAACGGCTGCCGTGATCGTTAATATCAATACATATTGCCATAGCGCCAATGCAGCAAGCCATGCCAATCCAAGCATGACTGACGCCAAACCAAGATACAGTAACGTACGCAAATGGCTAGCGGTCTTGATAGCAGTATCAATCCGTGGTGAGGTAATCATTGTCATATATACAAAACTGCCATATGGGAAAAACCGTCATATTTATCAGATTGTCTCAGTCATCAATACAAATTTAACCACATAAAAGGAAACTCAAAATCATGGATAGCTTAACTGATAAGCTACCCAGCTATAATATAGTCAGTTCGGAATAAAATCGATATATTACTTGTTAGGTACGACTGGTATAAATTTTGCTTCCTGCTATCACAGAGGCTACGAAAAATTCATCCCAATCGCCCTGTATCTGTTTCAAAGTAAATCGACTATATATCCTTAGTATGACGCCATGTTTTAATCTTATTCACTAGCGCCCATATGCTTTCATCATCTGGACGATTTTGATTGGTAAAATAATCCAATAAATCTGGATCTTCATGAGTCAGCATTTGGGCAAAGCTTTCTTGCTCAGCGGGATCTGCTGTTAAATAAAGCTCTTTCACATATAGGTCAATATAAAAGTCCAATTCCTTTAAGCCACGACGGGCTTGATAAATGACACGTCGCTGTTCATTGGTTGGCTCTGGCTGGATCGTAGTGGTCATAGCATTACTCTCATTATTTTAGTAGGTGTTCAGATTAATATTAAATGTTAACTATTAGATATTCATATAGTGCGATAGCAGTGATTAGGGCTATTCTAGCATTGATTTTTTAGTGTTGATTGTAGGCAGATAACTGCTGCCATAACGCCACTGCTTGCTGCATCATCGCGACATTATGGGTACGTATAATACTAGCGCCTTGTTGCAGGGCAAATATACCAGCAGCAACACCGACCGTATCTCGTTCTACCGCCTCAGTTGTAGCCACCGCTTCGACGCCACTTTTGGTCAATACTTCTGCCAAAAAACGTTTGCGGGAGATACCAAACATCATAGGCAAGCCAAGACTTTTTAACTCTCCTAGCTGAGACAATAGCGCGCAATGATGTTCGTAGTTTTTGGCAAAACCAAAACCTGAGTCGATAATTATTTTCTCACGCTTAACACCAACGCTCGTGACCTCATCGATACGAGCGCTTAGCTCCGCACTAACGTCAGCGATGACATCGTCATAAAGCGCCAGATTATTCATCGTCGTCGGCTCACCACGCATGTGCATCAACATAACTGGTATATCAAGCTCCGCCGCTAACGCTGCTGCACCCTCGCGTTTAAGCGCTCGTACATCATTCCAAATATCAGCGCCTGCCTCAAAAGCTGCCTGCATAACGGTAGGATTACTGGTATCTATAGACAACCAAACGGTATTACCAAGTTGCTGTCTAATTGCTTTAACGATCGGCACAACTCGTTTCATTTCTTCAGTGGTAGCAACGGCGTCAGCATTTGGACGGGTAGATTCACCGCCAATATCAATAATTGTCGCACCCGCCTCTATCATCTCTTTGGCATGAGCAAGCGCGCTATCAATAGCATTAAACTGGCCGCCGTCTGAAAATGAATCGGGTGTGACGTTGAGGATGCCCATAATGTGTGGTTGCGATAAATCTAAAGTTTTTTCGCGACTAGAGACGGTATAAATAGGTAAAGGTTGAAATAATGACATAGCCAATCCGTTGTAGATTAAATTTATAAAAACTGGGCTAGCGCTCTATTTTTCTCTTATGATATCAGTAAATCTGCTGTCTTTCTAAATCCTTCATAAAATGATGACAATAAAAAAGCCCTCTATTAAAAAGGGCTTTTTATATTTGCTACTCATGAGCGGTAAACTACATCGCTGGTAATGGCGGCGGAGTCGAACCCGTCGTTTTCACATCGTTTTTGGCTAAGTTTACTTCATTATGCTGGTACACTCTAGGTGGACGTGGATCTTCACCCGCTATGATGTCTTGTAGTTGATCACTATTAATGGTCTCCCACTTCATCAGCGCATCAACCATCGCATGCATTTTCTCTTGATTGCCTTCAATCAGTTCACGAGCAATATCATATTGCTCCTCTAGCATGCGGCGAACTTCGTCATCAACTTTTTGCTGCGTTGCTTCAGAAATCGTACGACCACCGCCACCGAAGTAACCTTGTGAATTGTCATCATCTTCATAGACCATGATACCTAAGGCATCAGACATGCCGTATTTGGTTACCATCGCTCGTGCCATTTTGGTTGCACGTTCAAAGTCGTTTGAGGCACCCGTCGACATTTGATTGATAAAGACTTCTTCAGCGATACGACCACCAAATAAAATTGCAATGTCACTGAGCATTTTTGACTTATACATACTGGTTTGATCATGCTCAGGCAGCTGCCAAGTTACCCCAAGGGCAAAACCACGCGGCATAATCGTGACTTTATGCACTGGATCGGTACCCGGTAGTAGCTCAGCCACTAGCGCATGACCTGCTTCATGATAAGCAGTGGCACGGCGTTCTTCTTCACGGATGACCATTGATTTACGCTCAGGACCCATGTACAGCTTGTCCTTGGCATCTTCAAAGTCATTCATATCGACGCTACGCTTGTTACGACGCGCAGCAAACAAAGCGGCTTCGTTCACAAGGTTGGCTAACTGTGCCCCGCTAAATCCTGGTGTACCACGAGCCAAAGAGTTGGCATCAACACTAACGGTATTCGGCAACTTTCTTAAATGCACTTTTAATATTTGCTCGCGGCCTTTGATATCTGGCAAGCCAACCTGTACCTGACGGTCAAAACGACCCGGACGTAATAGCGCTTTATCAAGAACGTCCGCACGGTTGGTAGCCGCAATGACGATGACGCCTTCATTGCCTTCAAAACCATCCATCTCAACCAATAATTGGTTTAACGTTTGCTCACGTTCATCATTACCGCCGCCCATACCGGAACCACGATGACGACCAACTGCATCAATCTCATCGATAAAGATGATACAAGGGGCACTTTTCTTCGCTTGCTCAAACATATCACGGACACGCGAGGCACCGACACCAACGAACATCTCAACAAAATCAGAACCTGAAATTGAGAAGAATGGTACTTTCGCTTCACCAGCAATCGCTCTTGCTAACAACGTTTTACCTGTACCTGGAGGGCCTACCATCAAGATACCACGTGGAATGGTTGCACCAAGTTTGGTAAATTTATCAGGATCACGCAGGAACTCGACCACTTCGACCACTTCTTCTTTGGCTTCTTCACAACCCGCCACGTCTTCGAAGTTAACCTTGATTTGGTCTTCAGTCAGCATTTTGGCTTTTGATTTACCAAAACTCATTGGGCCGCCGCCTTTACCGCCTGCACCGCCCTGCATATTACGCATAAAGAATAAGAACAGACCAATAATCAATAGGATTGGGAAACTGGCTATCAGTAACTGCATCAACACACTTTGACGTTTCGGTGCTGTGCCCTGAACCTCAACTTGGTTCTCGCGCAATAATGGCATTAGTTGCTCATCAGCCACGGCTGGTCTAATGGTCTCAAATGATGAGCCATTTTTCTTTTCGCCGGTGATCTGCTCGCCATCAATTTCAACACTGGCTACCTGACTTTCTGACACAGCGGTCACAAATTCAGAGTAGTTAAGGCTATCCGGCTCAGACGATTGGTCAAAGCCGCTAAACACCAGCACCAAAACGCCGATTACCACCAGCCACAATAAGGTATTTTTTACCATGTCGCTCACTAGTTATTCCCATCCCTTACTTATTGGTGTGTTTACTAAACACGTGACGTCTATAAACGCATTGCTCATTGCTTGAATAACTGCCTAGACACTTGACACTGTACTTGCATTGCAGCGACTAAAAAGACGTATTAACAAGTACTCGCTATCATTGACCTATCGTAAATGAGCTGATAAAGCGCTTATTTTCAGACGACTTTGCTTAAAACATATGCTCGAAACAAAGTTAATATACCATGATATGTGGTGTTGTCCTGCATAATTCAAGCAGGTTTCACTTTTATTCAGTTAACGATTGTAGCGGTTTTTATAGTGCGATAATGATACTTTATGGTGACTCATCATCTCGCTTACAATAGCAACAACTCATTGATGTTAAAACTATTTAATCGCTATCCAAAACATCTCTTTTGAGCGCGGTCGCGATGCACCTGGCTTGATACTACGAATCTTACTAAAATCGAGCTGCATCTGCTTGCGTAATTCTTGTGTACCCTCGCCTTGAAACACTTTCATAATAAGTGCGCCACCTTCTGGTAAGGTTGCAAGTGCAAAGTCCACTGCTAACTCGCACAAGTACATCATACGCGGCTGATCAATTGCGCTATTGCCAGCAGTATTGGGTGCCATGTCAGACAATACTACGTCAACCTGCCTGTCACCGACTTCTGCCATAATGGCGTCAAAAACCTCAGCTTCACGGAAATCACCTTGGATAAAAGTAACATCAGGCAAGGTATCCATCGCTAAAATATCAGAGGCAATCAAGATACCTTGTTCACCTACCAATTGGCCAGCAACTTGTGACCAACTGCCCGGCGCACTACCCAAATCAACGACCGTCATGCCTTTTTTGATAAGGTTGGTCTTTTCATTTATTTCTAATAGCTTATAAGCAGCACGGGCACGATAGCCATCTTTTTGCGCCTTTTGGACATAATGATCGTCAATATGCTCTTTCATCCAAGCACTGCTGCTCTTTGACAGTTTTTTGTTCTCAATACGCGTGGCCAAAATACCTGCTCCTATTACCTTACAAAACCTGAATACAATTTTTTGAATCGCTTTATCACTGACGAACTAAATTTAATAAAGCGTCGATTACTCTAGATGTGTCATTAATCAGGCTATTTATTCGTTGATGGTCGCAAACTGACCAAATTCTATTGGTTAAAACACTGCTTTATAAGGCAGTAGCGTTTATAATGTGACCAAACATTCAGTTTAACATTTTCGTCACGTAAAATCGTGCAAAATCCTGCTGATCTCATGCAAGATGGGCACAGATTATCTATAATGATCAATCACTGTTTTTTGACAGTACCATTTTTATTTTTACCAACACCTAGGAATTCTATGCAACTCGATAACGCTACTATCAAACGCCTAAAAGGCATCGGTCACGAGCTAAAACCTGTCGTTATGATTGGCAATAAAGGTATTACCCCGACCATTACTGAAGAGATTGATCGCGCTTTATCAGATCATGAGCTCATCAAAGTGAAATTGCCTGCTGGCACAAAAGAAGAACGCGATGTCATCGGTGCTGAGCTTGCCGCAGCAGCAAAGGCCTCTTTGGTACATTCAATTGGCCGCATGGCCTTGTTATTACGTAAAAATCCAAACGCCAACCCTAAGCTATCAAACCTTGCTCGTCACACGCAGTAGTGTGTCATACTCAGCTTGATTTGAGTGTTTTGATACAACCTAAAAGCCGCGATGCAATCTGCTCGCGGCTTTTATTTTTTTGTGAACTTAGGGTCTGTTAAACATTCAAATATTAGGACTGCCAGTTCCACATTTGAATGTTTAACAGACCCTATTATAACTACTTGAGTCATACCAAATTATGAGCCAGACTTTTAACCTTTGCATCGCCACTGAAAAGATAGCAGATGATGCCCAGCAGCTTGGCGTTAGTATAGACACGCTAAGAGCTATCCAAGTCGTTGTGCATGCGACTATCATGCAGCAGCCACAATTGCATTTACAGCTAACCTATCAAATCATCTTGCCCACACAATCTTTGGTGGGTCAATTAGACTGGCCTACTTGGAAAGAAGTAAACGTCGGCTTTACTGACTATTTGTGGGAAGAGAGCTGTCTTGAATGCTTTATAACAGGTAACTCAATAAATAATCACGATATGGCTGACATTAGCAGTAATTCGACTTATATTGAAGTTAACGCCAGCCCAGATGGTCGTTATGCGCTTTATCAGTTTGACAGCTATCGAAACCCTACCACTCTGCCACCACCCCCTTTGTTATCAGCAAATGGGCGTACACTCGCAAAGATTAGCTGGACTGACCGCGCAAATACGCATGTATCATCAATAAATGCCAATGCCTCGAAAAAATTATCGAAAACGCATACACCTCATAGCTTCGAGCGAACCTTCGGTGTGCCATTAGACAAATTGTCTAGCCAAAATTTTGCTATCAATAATATGACTATTGAGCACATACATCCTTGCGTCATTTTATGGTTCGGTGAAACCACTTTATATTTCGCACCTACACATGCCTCCCCGCCTGACTTTCACGACCGTCGCTACTGGTCTAGGTTTGATCCTGCAACTGCCTTACTTAACCAGCTAGCGTCATCGATAGCAACTGAACGATAACGCGTATCTAGGGCGTGTTTTCAATTCACTCGATAGTCATCTAAATGGGCTAAAAATGGCTAAATCTTGCCAAACATCGTCAAATAGCTGGTTAATATCCCGATATTATCTGCGCTATTTTTCTTATTTGACGGCAATTTATCTCATTTTTATCACCATTTTTAAAATGAAGACACGCCCTAATATTATTAAACAAAAAAAACCAGCAATGTCATTAAGAGCATTACTGGATTCGGAGAAAACGGTTTACTTAAAACACGATGTACTTGACGCTTATTAGTCAGCCATTGCAAGGTAAATACCACGGTCTGATGCATCATCAACGTACTGCGAGTCACGCCATGTGGTATAGCTATAAGTTCCACTGTATGGGCTAATGCTATTTTGACGGAAGTCCGATACCCAATCATTGCCATCAAAGATCTGGATATGACCATGTGGACGACTTGACGTGCGATTGTAGACTACAACATCACCAATTTGTGGCGACATATCGTTACTGATTTTGCTAAAGCCTGCTTGAGCAAGCGTACCACGAGAGGCGTACTGATAAGCTGAAGGATTTGGCGTAAATTCATAACCTGCTGATTGTAGCGCTTTGCGTACGTAGCGAGCACAGTAACCAGAGCTTCTAGATAGCGCTACTCGTGACGCGCTTGCTGCTGCCATGGCAGGAGCAGAGTTGCGATCAGGCACACGGCTGGCTTGCTGCTGACGCTGCTCATACGATAAACGACTGGTTAGCGAGGCAAGCTGATATTCTTTTTGCTTGGCATGTGCGCTTAAGTTGTCAATCGCTTGGCTGATTTCGTCGTTGCTATATACATGAGCACCACTATTAGTGCTATAGATGTTACGACTAGAACCGTAGTTCGCAGAAGTAGAGATATTGGTGATGGTATGACTCAAGGTATTATTTGGTTGAAAGGTGGTCTCGGCAGCACCACTCGTTTGTGCTATGCCCATTCCCAGTACTGACAAAATTAATAAAGCTTGTTTCATAAATTTACTACCTATTTGTTAATACAAGACTGCTCGTCATCCGTGACAAAGCATCAATTAGTTTAGAGGACATAATCATCAAATAAACATGATAAAATCCTTAGTACAACAGCTCACTCTTTTTTCTACAGTAACTAACGCTGGTATTATTGGCAGCGCGGTCTTCTGCTTCATAAATCGTTTGCTATCCATCCCATATATATATTGAGCTTATTTGTTATGAATATCGATTTTGTCACCTATTAGATGAGTCATTACGATGTCAAAAAAACAGCCTAATCGGCTTGCCCAACTTATTGATCATCAAGCTTTTGCTGGTAGCGCGCTACCCCAAACCCTTGCTGACAATATGCGTCTATATATTGAAGCAACCACTGAGATAAAAGAGCTTCTAATAGACTGTCTACCGGAAGAAATTCTTAGTACCTGCTGGGTCGTTGGCTTAACCTCTGAGCAATTAACACTCAGTGTGGGCTCAATGACCGCTGCTAACCATATTCGCTATTTACAGAACGCTTATTTGCAGATATTAACAGAGCAGTCGATTACATTTAAACAACTCAAGCAAATTCGCGTCGTTGTAGCTAAAATAGCTGCGCATAGTCTTTCATCTAAAAAACCATTAGCGCTATCAGCAACTTTATCAAAGTCTCACAAAGCCAATGAAAATCAGGCTCTTAGCCAAAACACAAAGCGGACTATATCACAGGCCGCAGAGCATGTCACCACTGATGAAAAGCTCAAAAAAGCACTTTTGCGCTTAGCAAATCATTAAAAATCCTGACTTCATAATGTAAAGTTATGTAACTATTTCCAAAAACCGTGGCCATTTACGCTAGGTTTTTGTAATGACGTAAACAAAAAAAATCATCTGTTAGTCAGCTTCACAATGTGAATACGACTAACAGATGATTTTTTGATTACCTACAGCGTCGGTATTATCTACGCTAACGTTGTATTGTTTAAAAATACTTACTTATATATCTATGTATGAGAATATAAATTAATGGTTCTTATAACCATTTTATGTAATATTGCGTAAATGTTTCGATACTTCGTGTGTATTCCTGTATTCATCCTTCAACTGCTACCCCTTTTAGGGGCAAATATTCGATAGGACAGGTTACATTGTCATCAAAAGTTACAATTTCAAAGCTATCAGGATTAGACAATATCTCACGTACCAACAAATTATTTAATGCATGACCAGACTTATAAGCGTTAAAACGACCCAAAATTGGATAGCCAATCAGATATAAATCGCCTAGAGCATCCAAAATTTTATGACGCACAAACTCATCATTAAAACGTAAGCCTTCTTCATTAAGGATATTGGCCTCGTCGATGACAATCGCGTTTTCCATGCTACCGCCTAAAGCCAAGTTATTCTGACGTAGGGCTTCGATGTCTCGTAAAAAACCAAAAGTACGCGCTGAACTCAGCTCTTCTATAAAGTTTTGCGTTGAAAACTGTAGCTGTGCATGCTGAAAGTTTTTATCAATAGCAGGATGATCAAAGTCAATCTCAAAATTTAATTCAAAGCCTTCATAAGGGCGTAGCTCTGCCCATTTATCGTCTACTTTTACTTTTATTGGTCTTACAATCTTAATGAACTTCTTTGAAGCTTCTTGCTCACAAAAACCAGCTTGCATCAGTAACGCGACAAACGGTGCAGCACTACCATCCATGATAGGTATTTCTGATGCGGAAACACGAATCAATAGGTTATCAACACCCAGTCCAGCAATTGCACTTAATAGGTGTTCTACAGTACCTACACGTGCGCCACCGAATACGAGATTGGATGACATCATAGTATCTTGTACTAAGAAAGCACTGGCTGGAATTGGCTGACTGCCTTCAATATCTGAGCGCTCGAAAACAATACCAGTATCAACTGGCTGTGGATGAAACTCTAAATCAACAGGCTGACCACTATGGAGACCGGTACCTGTAACAGCTATCGCTGCTTTTATGGTTCGTTGGTTCATGGCTGTTTTCCCACATATTTTGTTACAATTGACCTAGTGTACCATTATCCACACCCCATTCGCCATAGTTAAAAAGCGTTAATTTTCTTATCTCTTTGATTGATAACACTTATCGTGATTTTTTTATTCGAATGAATAATATTTTACCGATCTATAAATTACCTTAATAAACAGCTAGTTACGAATGAATATAATGATTACAGCATATATCGCATGGTACATGACTAAGGCATGTTTAATCCTTTAATCATGTACTAACAGAGACTATCTGTGAACGTTCAGCACGCTCTAATAACGGCTTACTAAAAAATAATGTTTCAAAAAAAATCATTTCTTATGGATGGGCACAAAAAAGCCAACGACATAGCGCTGGCTTTTTATAATCACTAGAAGTAAACAATGATTATTTATTTTGTTGACGCTTTAAATAGTCTTGAATGCTGTTGGTCTTGGTTTTGGGCTGCTCTTGCGTCGGATTTGCACGCGCTAGACTATCCTGATGCAGCTGCGCTTGTGACTGCTTTTGGCTGTTTAGCGCACTGGTATGCAAGTTAGGATCAACAGGCTGTGTGCTATTCACAGAAGGCACAGGCTGCTCCACTACTTCTGGCTCTTGGCCTGCATTTTCATCCAACGTCAAACCCGTTGCAATAACGGTCACATGTAGATCTTCACCCATTTTTTCATCGATGACAGAACCATAGAAGATATGGGCATCATCGATATCGGTAATTTCTTCGACGATTGCGCTGATTTTGCTCATCTCATCTAATGATAATGACTCAGAAGAGATAACGTTAACTAGTAGACCTTTGGCGTTTTCTAAACGTAAATCATCAAGCAATGGTGATCTAATGGCTTTTTCGGTTGCTTGACGCGCACGATCATCACCGCTGGCACGACCAATACCCATCATGGCGTGACCTTTAGCAGTCATCGCCGTACGGATATCGTTAAAGTCAATATTGATCATACCTTCGCTTGCGATGGTTTCAGCAATACCTTGCACGGCGTGTAATAACACATCATCCGCTTTTTTGAACGCATCTTGCATAGAGATATTGCCGTAGACGCTCATCAGCTTGTCATTTGGAATGGTAATGATAGAGTCAACGAAGTTAGTCAGTTGCTCAATACCAGCCTTAGCTGCTTTGATACGTTTCCCGCCTTCAAACTTGAAAGGTGTAGTCACAACAGCGACCGTCAATACTTCCATCTCTTTGGCAATACGAGCCACGACTGGCGCTGCACCCGTACCAGTACCGCCGCCCATTCCAGCGGTAATAAAGACCATATCTGAATGTTCGAGTAACGCACGGATGGCTTCTTCTTCGCTTTCTGCTGCTTCACGTCCGACTTCTGGATTGGCACCAGCGCCTAGACCGCGGTTCGTTTTTGCGCCAAGTTGTAACTTATGCGGCGCTGTCAGACGATCAAGTGCTTGTTTATCCGTATTAGCACAGACGAACGTCACACCTCTAATTCCTTGTTGTACCATATGTTCAACCGCATTACCGCCACCACCACCCACACCGAATACTGTGAAGCTTGCTTGGCCGTTATTTTGAAGCTGGTTATCATCTGGCATGGTGTATTTTGACATAAAAAAGATTCTCCAGTTGCAGATAGCGTGATGGTCGATACATGGTAACGCACTCATATGACGCGCTATCGACTTACTATATATAAATGTATTTAAATAAAACAGGGCTATATCTTAAACCGTTAAGCTTGGACGAAAATATGTCATCATTGCTCAGGGTATTAACTTCAATGTTACTTTCAATATTGCTTTCAATGTTACTTTTGATATTACGTTATACGCTTAATTATGGTACATCTTTCAAAACAACAACGCTTATTGTATAAGCATTCTTTTATATAAATATGTTTATACCAACGTCGTTAGCAGCGGAGTTATAGTATCTTCTTGAGCACACTAGCAAAACGTTGCCCTGCACTTTGAAAGACGCCTGTTACTCTATTTTTTTGAATCGCTTCCGGTTCGCTTTTTTCACTGTGGCGAAACTGCTCGCTTTGGCTATACAGTAGTGTACCAAATGCCGTTTGATAAGCGCGATCATTGACTTGAATATTCAGTTGCTTAAATGACTCGTCATTATCAAAGTGATTATAAGCGCTGATTGCTGGATGGGTATTGGTCAAAACGACTGGCATTTTAAGTAGCTTCTTAGCAAAGGGTATCATGCCTTTGATTACGCTACCGCCGCCTGTCAGCACGATGCCTTTATCAATATAGCTGATCAAATCTGCCTCATGCAATTGACGCGCCACTTCAGTAAAGATTTGCACATAACGCGCTTCAATAATACGGGCTAAATTATAAATACCAATATTAATCTCGTCGCTGGTCCCTTGCGGTTTAAAGATAAAGAACGAGCTAGGATCGACGCTATTGACATCGACCGTACCATGCGATTTTTTAAGCTTTTCAGCTTCTATCATCGATATACCGACATCTGCTGAAATATCCATCGTCACTTCATGGCTGCCAGTCGCGATACAATGCGTAAAAATCAACTTGTTTTCTTTGTAGACACAGATGCTGGTCGTGCTCGCTCCGATATCAACCAAACAGACACCCTGCTGGCGTTCATCACTCATCAAGCTATATTCTGCACTGGTCACCGCATCAAAGACAATATGATCGATGCCGACATCACAACTCTGCAATAGTTTTTGTATGTTCTGACGGCTGGCGACCGGCATCATCATCATGTGATACATCACGCTGATATTGTGCGCTACCGTCTCAATCGCATCGTCGACCATAAAGTCTTGTTCATCGACATAGATACCTTGCTGGCAACAATGCATCAAATAATAGTCTGATGACAAGTCGCGTGATTTGGCGTTGGACAACGCCTGTACCATATCTTTGGCACGTACGACTTCATCCTCTACTAGTACTTCGCCCGCACTGTTTTTACTCAAGAGCTCAGGCGTTGCCAAGGTCAACCACACACTATGCACACGGCAATTGGCAGTATCTTCTGCTTCTTGAATGGCTTGCCTGATAGCGCCTTGCAAGCGTTCGCGATGTTTTATTTGACCTTGATAGAAGTCACTATTTTTAACTTGCCCTACACCCATAATACGAATGTCTTTTGCAGAGACAACGCTGCCAATAACGACATACACTGCCGTGGCACTTAGATGGACAACAACCAGATTTTCAGTATTTTTCATGGTACCAGACAAATTATCGCTAAACAGGAGACCAAATGACGTCTCCATTAAATCATTAAAAAAATCACCATCTTTACGCCGTTATATCCTACCGCACCTACAATCTCTATGCTAAATAAACAAAGTGTCATGAATTACTGGTGGTTTATCAATTACTTTTGCTTACCGTTATTTCTACTCACCGTTCCTTACTACTCACTATTTTTTATGACAGTCAGCTTTTTGGTGCTTCGATTTCTGGTTGTGCCATATTCCAAGCGATGGTAAAGCCATTTTTGTAACGTAAATCTACAGACTGTATCTCATTTCGGCGATTACTTAATTGATTACCTAGTAATTGACTAAGATTCAGCAGCTTTTGCGCGGTATTTTCATTATCAACAATGACTCGCTGACCGTTATCAAAACGAATGAGCCATGTCATTCTTGGCGACAGGATAATATCTGCAACTTGCATATCGAGTGGTGCATACCAATCGTTAATTTGTTGCATCTGTTGCATGATGACCGGCGCTTGTGTTATCTCACCTTGCAAAGTGGCAAACTGGGCTTGGGTCAAATCCTTACTATCAGCAGGGACAAAAACAATCCCTTTTGCATCGACTAAACGTTCTGTACCAAAATTTGCAACTGCCTGCTTGGGCAACGCTGTGACCACAATGCCACGTTGCCAATCACGAGTCACACTCACTTGATCCACCCAAGCAAGACTCGTAGTAATATCTCTTAATGCTTGTAAATCAGAAGTAAAAAAACTGCTCACTTTCTGTTGATTCATGACTTGCTGTAGCTTTTGGTACTGAGCAACCGTGAGTCCCTGATTGCTGACATGAATGGCAGCTGGAGGCGAATCACGTAAGGCTTTACCACCCATAATTAATATAAGCACTAGCAAACCTAACACCAATACCATAAAAAAATATCTGACCGAATTCGGTACTTGGAAGTTAGATGTTGGACGACGGGCTTTATCACTCATCAAGTCAGTTACGTCGTTGACAGTTTGAGCCATAATGACCTTTGTCCCTGTTTTTGCATAAAGCTATTTGCATGAAGCCAATAGCGCTTTTGTTAAAGGTGAGTCTGCTTATATTTTGCAGCGACATATTATACGAATATACTATCAAAAATTTTATCTAAAAACGTCTTTGAGACGCTATCATTCTCGATTAAGCGTCTATTTCTCTCGATTTACAACGCAAGGTCATAAATCATTCATAAATATCACTAAAACGATTCAATAATTACAATATTAACGTATTTTGCGGTCAAACAATAGCCTAACCCCTACTACGGACAACGAATTTACACAAGTTTACATGAAGCTGTGGTATAGCAGGGCTAGCGATACATTCAATTATGTTTATGTTTGCCAACAACCAACTGTATCAGTGCTATTCGAACGGTTATTTTTACTCATTAATAGCGGTTTTTCAAACATCTATACTATCAATAATTCTGCCATAAACTGCATCATTTATATTAACCTAGATAAAAACATCTGAGCTAAGGTTACCAAGTGTTTATAACGTTTGCGCAAGGATATGCCAGCACAGTGTATCGAAATCCATGCCACGCGCCTTAGCTGCCATCGGTACCAGACTATGACTGGTCATACCCGGTACGGTGTTGATTTCAAGTAACCAAAAATTGCCCGCCTCATCTTGCATGGCATCGATACGCCCCCAGCCTTTTGCGTCTACTGCGCGAAATGCCGCAAGGCTCAAGTCTTGTAAATGCTTTTCATCAGCATCACTCAAGCCGCAAGGAATATAGTAGCTGGTATCGTTACGATTGTATTTGGCTTCAAAATCGTAGAAGTTGGTAATATCAGCAGGTTCAAGACGGATGACCGGATAGGCTTCGTCATCGATAATGACAATCGTAAACTCGCGACCAGTAATCCAGCGCTCAGCCATGACTGCATCACCGCACTGTACCGCTGTTGCATAAGCCGCTGGCAACTCATCAAGATTGTTGACCTTGGTCATGCCAATACTGGAGCCTTCATGAACGGGCTTGATAATAAGTGGCAGACCTAGCATGTTAACCACTTGCTGCCAGTCGGTATCCGCCGTCAACAATGAAAATGGTGCCGTCGCTAAACCGCAACCTTGCCATAATTGCTTGGTACGAACTTTGTCCATGCCTAGCGCTGATGCCAGAATACCTGAACCCGTCTGCGGAATATCAAACCATTGCAACACACCTTGTAGCAAGCCATCTTCGCCACCGCGACCATGCAACACGTTAAACACGCGATCATAGTCACGAAGCTCAGTAATGTCTTGATGCTTAGGATCAAAATGAGTGGCATCAACGCCTTGGTTTTGTAGCGCCTGCAATACAGCGGCACCACTATCTAACGATACGCTGCGCTCATTGCTGCTGCCACCATAAATGACAGCTACTTTACCAAATTGTCCAGCATCTTTTACTTCGTTGGCATCAGCGTTCAATGGTTTATCTTGGTTCGACTGGTTGTTTTCCATATCATTTTTTTCTGCTTGTGCAGCAGCGGCTAGAGCGGACTCTGGATTGATAATGGCTGTTTTATCCTCAGCAGCATCAATAGCATCATTATTGTTTATACTTTCTTGATTATCGTTCGTTGTCATAAGGACAGTTCCTAAAATTTTTAGCTTACTAAATGTAAAGGTTATTGGCAGCCAAGTCGACAGCAATCTGTCCCACATTACCTGCACCCTGAGTAATGAGCATGTCATTGGCTTTTAGTAAACGTTGCATGACAGGGGCTAAATTATCTTTATCAATAATCGTCGGCTCAACCTCACCACGCAAGCGAATACTGCGTGCTAATGATTTGGTATCAGCGCCTGTAATTGGTGTTTCACCTGCTGAATAGACGTCTAATAATAATAGCTCATCTACGCTTGAGAGCACTTCGACAAAGTCATCAAAGCAATCCCGGGTACGGCTGTAACGATGCGGTTGAAATAGCATTACCAAACGACGATCAGGGAAACTTTGACGAGCGGCCTTAATGGTGGCGTCGACTTCTTTTGGGTGATGACCATAGTCGTCGATCAATAAGACATTACCATCATCGATATCGACAGAGGCATGCTGCTCAAATCGACGACCAACGCCTTCAAACTTCTGCAAAGCGCGTTTGATCGCTTCATCATCGACACCTTCATCGGTCGCCATGGTGATAGCGGCAAGGGCATTGTAGACGTTATGCGTACCAGGAATATTAAGCGTCAGTCGCAAAGGCTCACGGTCACGGCGCAATACTGTGAAGTGCGTTTTGGTGCCTTCCGTCACCAAGTCAACGCCTTGTACGTCGTTAAAAGGTTCAAGCCCAAAGGTCAAGACTGGGCGACCGATATCATCAATCATTGCATACAATTCTGGATCATCACCGCACACCACTGCCAAGCCATAAAACGGCATGTTTTGCAAAAACTGAATATAAGCCGCTTTTAATTTATCAAAGCTATTCTCATACGTTTCCATATGGTCTTGGTCGATATTGGTCACAATCGCTGCCATCGGATGTAAAGACAAAAACGATGCATCAGACTCATCGGCTTCTGCCACCAAGAAACGGCTACTACCAAGTGCGGCATTTTTGCCAGAGGCGTTCAGCTTGCCACCAATTACGTAGGTAGGATCGAGCTGCCCTTCTGCCATCATCGTGGTGAGCAAACTGGTCGTAGTGGTTTTGCCATGCGCGCCAGCAACTGCAATACCATGACGATAGCGCATTAATTCACCCAACATATCGGCACGGCGTACCACTGGCAGACGCGCTTCTAATGCTGCTTTTACTTCAGGGTTGCTGCGATCAATCGCTGATGAGACGACTATAACATCCGCATTGGCGATATTTTTGGAGTCATGACCGATCGATATCTCGATGCCAATCTGCTGTAGGCGCTTCGTCACCAAGCTTTCTGCGATGTCAGAACCACTGACTTGATAGCCTTGATTGTTCATTACCTCTGCGATACCGCACATACCTGAACCGCCAATACCAACAAAATGCAAATGCTGAATACGGCGCATCTCTGGTATTTCAATCAAACGCTTAGGTAAGGCTTTCGCAGAGGTAGACATAAGGATCTCTCTTTATTAAAGGTCAATAAAATTTGGTAAATTAAAAATAATGGGTATGAGTTACAGGCTACAACGCTTGCCAAATAATATCGGCAACTTGCTTACTCGCACTACGATTGGCAAGAGCATGACCTTTTTTTGCCATCGTTAAGCACTTTTCTCGATTAAGTACAGCAAGCTCATCACTCAAACGCTTGGCTGTCAACTCCGACTGCGGTAACAAGACTGCCGCATCATGTGAGGTTAGCGTGCGAGCATTAGCCGTTTGGTGATCATCAACGGCATGTGGTAACGGCACAAAAATAGCAGCGATACCGACGTTTTGAATTTCGGTCACCGTCAATGCGCCTGCTCGGCAAACAATCATATCAGCCCAATTATAAGCTGCTGCCATATCGTCGATAAAAGGCTGTACCGTAAACTGATGCCTGCTTAAGTCTTCGCTATCGTAAGCTGCTTGCGTGGCGGCCTCATTGTTACGCCCGCATTGATGACGCACTTCAAAGGGTTCGTTTAGCAGTGCAAGCGCTTTTGGCACGGTGTCATTTAAGGCTTGAGCACCAAGTGATCCGCCTACTACCAGCAATTTAAGCGGTGAGCGATCATTCACATCATAGCGTACCGTTGGCTCTGCGACACCAGTAATGGCATTGCGCACTGGATTGCCCACTGTCTCAAGCTTGGCATTCTGTGCACTATTAGCAAAGGTATCCTCAAACGCTTGTAACGTCTTGGTCGAAAGCTTAGACAGGTAGCGATTGCTCATGCCAGCGATGGCATTTTGCTCATGGATAATCAGTGGCGTATTGGTTAGACGTGCAGCGATACCACCAGGTGCAGTCACATAACCACCAAACCCAACAACCACATCAATCTGATTACTACGAATCACTTTTACGGCAGCCATCGTCGCTGACAGCAGAGTCATTGGTAGCTTTAATAGTCGACCAACACCTTTACCACGAAGCCCTTGCATATTAATAGCATGAAAAGTATAGCCAGTCGGTTTGACCAAACCATTTTCCATTCCGTTTGGCGTTCCTAACCAGTGAATGACCGCACCGCGTTGGGTCAGCTCATCACTAACGGCAAGCGCTGGAAAAACGTGCCCGCCAGTACCAGCTGCCATCATCAATATATGCGGTGTTTTCATGAACGCCTGCCTATCTTTACTTTATTTATATGAAGGGTTTATCTCTCTGCTGCGGTGACAATTATGAAAAAATAATGACCTAGCCAAAGCCCGCATAGTATAGAGGAAATCATCGTCTTATATACAGCACTTTATGCAGCAAAAATAACAAAAATCCAAGCCATGATCGATCACAGCTTGGCGTCGTGTAACGCTAATAAACGGTAAGAAAAATCAATGACTAACAATACCTTAAAATATGGGTTTTACGTAGTCAAAGTATTCCTTAACATAGCTAAAGCTATGCAGTAAATTTATTCTCAATCGCCATGATAAAGTCGGTTGCGATATCTGTACCGCATTGATCATCAATCTCACGCACGCATGTTGGGCTAGTAACGTTAATCTCAGTGATACGCCCACCGATTAAGTCTAGACCAACGAACATCAGGCCTTTTTGTTTGACGATTGGTGCCACAACTTCCGCTACTTGGCGTTCGATATCAGTCAATGGCATGGCCACGCCGCTACCGCCCGCTGCTAGGTTGCCACGGGTCTCGCCTTTGCTTGGAATACGTGCCAAGCTATAATCTATCACGACGCCGTCGACGATTAATACACGCTTATCGCCTTCCTTAATCTCTGGCAAGTAACGCTGCGCCATGATTGGCAGTGTCTCAAGTTCAGTCAGCACCTCTAACGTTACACCAATATTGGGACTGTCAGCAGTCAAACGGAAGATGCCAGTTCCACCCATGCCGTCTAGTGGCTTGACGATGACATCTTGCTGTTCAGCGATAAACTGACGGATATGTGCCTGTTTACTGGTCACAATCGTCGGGCTCATATAGTCGCTAAACCATGTCGCAAATAGTTTTTCATTACAATCACGGATCGCTTGTGGATCATTGACCACGAGCACGCCTGCTGCTTTGGCGTGATCGAGCATATAAGTCGCATAAATAAAGCGCATATCAAACGGTGGGTCTTTACGCATCAAAATCACGTCATAACCACTGACTGGACCTGTGCTTTTATCACCCAACGTATAAAAATCTGCAGGATCACGCTTTACCGTGAGCGGCTGAGTATCGACCATCAATTGACCACGGTCCAACCATAAGTCATGAATCTGACAGTAGCCAAGCTGATGCCCGCGATCTTGCGCTGCCCACATCATCGCCAAGCTGGTGTCTTTTTTATAATTAACCCGTTCGATAGGATCCATGATGACGAGTATTTTTAAAGATTTTTTTTGATTTTCTTGGCTCATGATAAGGCTCACTTACGTTATATTATTATTAAAACAGATTCAAACTTCAGTGCCCAACTATACGCCGTACTGCGCGCGGTAATGTTGCATTTTGGCTAGCTGGGTCGCATCTTTGTAATGGCTCTCGCCGTCTGACAAATAGCTGATTAAGTCGTCAATATCGACCAGTGCGCGCACTGGCACTTCTAGCGTCGCAGCAAGCTCTTGAATAGCAGAATGCTCAGCCAAGCCTTTTTCTTTACGATCAAGGGCCACTATAATACCTGCCACACTGGCACCTGCTTGCTCTAAAATATCGACCACTTCGCGCATCGCTGTGCCAGCCGTAATGACATCGTCAAGTACCCAAACTGCTTTGCCACTGACATCAGCGCCTACTAAATTACCACCTTCACCGTGAGTTTTGGCTTCTTTACGGTTATAACCCCACTTGGCATTGATACCATGATGGTGCCATAAGGCTTGCGCGGTTGCAGCCACAAATGGAATACCTTTATAAGCCGCGCCAAAAATAACCAGCTCTTGCTCATCTGTACCGTTATCGCTAGCCGCCATCTGTTCGGCCAAGGCATCTGCATAACCGCGCGCTAATAACGACAACATCTCACCCGTCGCTAGCAAGCCAGCATTAAAAAAATACGGACTAATGCGACCAGACTTGAGTACAAACTCACCGAACTTAAGCACTTGGTTGTCTAAAGCCAGTTGAATGAATTGATGAGATGAAAACGTGGAGTCTTGAGAGCGTGCTACGTGAGACATTATGACATTCCTATCAGCAAAAAGAGGGGCGAAAAACTGGCATTATTGTACGCATTATTGATCAGCTTGACCAACCATTGATCTCATAATCCTGCATATTGGCATAGCGAGTCAGTAAGCCACTACGTGATGAGACATTAAAATAGCTTTGGCCATCGTTCCGTACTTGTATCTCCCAGCCCAAATGATAAGCGGCAACAATAATGTGACCAGAAAACATCCGAATTTGACGATACGCGTGCCGCTGCGAGGGCTCATAAACAATCTGACTGAGCAAATAGCTACGTACATGCTGACATATTTGCGCAGCGCTATAGCTATGATTGATACTTTTGCGCGTACTACACTGTTTTAGAGCGTGAACAGCAGCACTACAGGCCATGATATCTGTCGCTAAACTGCCCTCTCCTGTCTCAAACTGCTGCGGCTGCAAAACCACTTGCCAATCATCGGCATACAGACTATTGAGTAGCTCATCAGGATTATAACGCTTGGTCAATGCTCGTAGCGATGCTGAAGCGTCGTGGCGTTTATTATCTGACTCAATCATTTCAGAGCGATCAGCAGGCCTAAACCCAAAGCGGTGCAGTTTTGGATAAGCACGAATGGCCTTTTGGATATCTGACATATCTAACATAGTCATATCGGATAATGCTGATAACAATGGCTGCTCACTATGATTCTCATAAAAGTTATCAGGCAACTCGATAAGCTTGGCAGCATTGAGTAATGACAAATGCTCAGCCAGCGCTTCTGAAGTAATCAGTGCCCATTTCGAAAAGCGGTCTTCATTGGGCTGATAGAACCGCGCAGAGTTACCGTAAAGCCGACGCAATTGACCGTTCAAGCGGCGGGCAGGCTCTGGGATATCAGTTAAGGGCCGCGCTGGGTCAAGGGGAGATTGTCTGGGATCAAAGTTGGGGTGGACGATTGCAGGCTGCTGTGAATCAGCTAGCATAGACGATTGCTCAGCCTTTTTTTGCACATGGTTTTCTGCCAGCTTACCGCCTTCTGCTGCCAGATTAGCATGAGACAAACGGTCATCAGAAGTAGAAGGCTGGGTCATGAAATCTCCATAGTTTATAAAATATAAAACGAATAAGAATGCTTAAATAAGGCAATTATCTTACTCTTAAGGGCTTACTCTTGATGGTTCAAAATGTCACGGTAACCTGCTTGCCAGTCAGGATAATCCAGCCAAGCTAACGGAATGTTGCTATGCAAGCGCTTCCCCGTAACTGCTGTTTTTGAATGATCAATAGCAGGCGGCGTCTCACCTATTTGCTCGCTTAACCAAACGCCTAGCTCATAAGTAGTGACGGGCGCATAGTCAGTGGCGATATAGAGTGACTTTGGCGCAGTGCTGGTCAGGACGTTGGTGATAATATTGACCAAATCACGATCCATAATACGATTACTCCAGTGCTGTGCGGCTACTGGCTCTTTTTGTTTCTCTTTGGCTTTGCGCAGGCGCATGAGACGCGCGCGACCATAAATACCGCTTGGACGAATGATAATGGCTTTATCACCAAAGCCTTGTTGCAAAACTTGTTCTGCTTGCAATATAACTGTTGATGCTTCGCGCTCAGGGCTGACAGGCGCGGTATTTTCATCGATCCATTCGCCGTTATCTTGCCCATAAACACCCGTTGAGGAAATAAAGACAATACGTTTAAGGTTGGTTAACTTTGGAGCAAGCATCGCCAAATGCTGGTTAATCGCCAAGTAACTCTCGTGATAGCCGCTGGTCGAATAGTCATCGGGCGTGACGATAATCGCCATATGTGTAAAGTCTTGCAGCTGCTCAGCGGTCAATGTCAACGCATCGGCTTGCATAAACGTTGCCTCACTATCCAGATGATAGTGCTCGCGTTCATTGCGTGCCAGCCCAGTAACGTTAAAGCCATCTTGCGCAAGCTTGTTGGTGACCGGCAAACCGATATCACCTTGTCCGATAATCAGTAAATTTTGCGTACTCATCATTTATCCTTTATTCGAACGCCATTTCTAATGACTGCTTATCCATCTTTTTAATAATAAGTACTAAAAATAGCGCCTGTACGACAGCTGTAAATCATCATTGGCATCGATGCGATCTTGCCACTCGTAGTTGGCATTGATACGTAATGCTTGTTTTTTATCGATATCGTATTGTAGACCCAAAGTTGAGACCGGCTGCCAGTAATGACCGCGAGCATTAGACTCATCGCTGCTGCCATGATACCAATATGGCAATTGCAATTCAGCCTGCGCACGTAACTGATTGTTAATTTGATAACGGCAACCAGCATTCACACCTGCGCCTACGCGAAAGCCTTTGTTGATACCACGCCCTGCTTGTCCCGTGCCTGATAGCAAGGTGTAACATAACTGCGGCGGCATCTCGCCAGTACCAGCGCTTGGCGTACCAAATGCCCACGACCAGCCAGTCTCATAACCCACGCTCCCAACCAAATGATCCGTGCCATCTTGCTGTGAACCATCGTTTACTCGGGTCGCCTCGACATTGACGCCCCAAGTTTTGCCTTGCTGAGCGCTATTTACTGGGTTAAATGAGCGTCCGCGCAGCAGTGTAAAATTCTGCAAGACCACACTATCCGGCTGTTTGTGGCTGCTATTGTTATCATCTTTGTCATAAAGGCGTAGCGTCGCTGCCAGCCCTTCTAAATTAAAAAACTGTGAAAAACCAGCGGCCCGATCAAGGGTGTCATGAAAGCCTGCACGCACGCCCACATCGATATAATTATTGTCACCACGCTGTCCGACACCAATCTGCGCCATTTGCAATGGATGTCTGTCTATTGGATTGTTGTTGGCAGCGACGATAGGTAGATCTAGTATGGTTTGACCATCTGCTGACATACTGGATGCTGGATTGCGCTCTGCGGATTTAATCTCTTGAGCAGCTTCTTTAGTCAATGGCTGATAACCCAGCTTAGCGGCAGCCTTGGCTTGGTTGAGCGCGGCTTGACGTACGGTATTGTCAGCTGGCGTATATCTAGGGTTTGCCAGTAAGTCTTCTTCATTAAGCAGCTGAATGACGTCAGAGGGTACGACGGCATAAGGCAATCGGCTTAGTAAATGCTGCTTTGGACGCACGACATCGATGAGGCGCAAAACCTCAGAGGCGCAGTTATCAGTGGTGAAGTAATACGGTAGTTCTAACCCTTTGGTTTCCCAAACATGCAACATGATTTGTTGCACCTCGTTTGGGGTCAAGTTCAACTGATACGTCCACGCATCGCGCTCATCGTCTTGCAAGTATTTCGCCAGCTTTTCTGGGTAAGGATCGATTTCAATGGCGTTATCATAGAGACCTGTCATGGATTTGATGGCATAAACTGGAAAACTATCGTTTGGATCACCATCGACCGTATAATTCAGCGCGTAGGCATGATGAATCTGACTGGGATCAGCCACACTGGCCTTTGAGTCAATACGTAACAAGGTATGGGCAAAGGCTGATATGGGATTGTCCAAATACTCTTCGGCAAACATAATAGACAGCTGCTCAGGTGCCAGCTTTTGCATCCACTCATCCAGCTCTGGACACTCAGCTTGCCAGCTTGTCTTATCGATATTTAGCGTATCAGTCAGCCATTGTACGCGCGCTGGAAAACGGCAGAGCACCGAGTTATTAGCGGTATTGTTTTTGACAATCGTATTATGAGTCGGTGCTACTTCTTCAGCCAGAGCGACCAACAATGCATCAAGCTCTGCGCCTGAGTCTTGCGCACCTTTTTCACTTAAAAAGAAGCTAGCATCATCAACGAGACTTGTGTCTTTTTTCTTACCAATTAGATTCTTTTGATCATCAAAGAAGTACAATAAACGTCGCCATGTCGTATGCTGGGCTAGGTTTTCTGTTTTTGCTTGCTCGCGCCATGATGCTAGCAGCTGTTCTGCCTTGGTGTTGGTAGCGACAATATGACTAACGTTATTATCGACACTGCTAGTAGTAGTATTAGTGCGCAGATGATCAGTGACATCTTTATTTGAGGTGCTATTTGGCTTGATGTTATTATTTAGCCCAGCATCAGCTTTGTTATCCAACGCTAGCTCACCTGTGGTCACAAGCTCTGCGGGGGTTGGCAAAAATGCCTGCGCTTGTACTGTCAGTAACAGACCTGCAATCGTTAATGGTAGACGCGCGCGCCTGCTCACCTTTATTGGCGTACAGTCTGTCGCCAAAAAGTTGCAATGCACCACAAGGTTTGAATATATAGACATGAGTAATATCTCGCACTGTAGAAGCCATACGCTCATCGCGTTATTGGGTCTATCTAATCGTCAAAAGAAGGTTGTGATTAGCTGTTTTTTAGAGAGTCTTGCTATCAATTAATAAAAAATCGGTAATCACAAGTATTTGCTACGCACTTATTAATCACATAATAAAAGAGAGCACTATGTCCACGACACCGCCAATGATTATAAAGGACGGGCGCTTATCCTCAGCCACTTGGCTTATGTCGCCGAACTATAATAAACGACCCGACAACCTGACTATTGACACCATTGTCATTCACAATATTAGCCTGCCACCGAATGAGTTTGGCGTCTGCGGCAGTGATGGCGTTCATTATGTAAAAGCATTATTTACCAATCAATTGGACTGGGATGCGCATCCTTATTTTCAGACAATTAAAGGCGCAGAAGTCTCAGCACATTTATTTATAGAACGTGATGGTGCTATCACACAGTTTGTAAACTTTGCCGAGCGCGCATGGCATGCCGGTCGATCCAGCTATCTTGGCCGCCCTGAATGTAATGATTATAGCATTGGCATCGAGCTGGAAGGGTCAGATTTTGTGTCCTTTACCTCGGCGCAATATGACACACTTGCAGCCGTTATCGCTGCGCTATATGACGCCTACCCCAAAACCCGCCGACACTTAACTGGTCATAGCGATATCGCACCGGGTCGAAAGACAGATCCTGGCGATTATTTTGACTGGCCAAAGTTACGTAAACTGGTAGGTCTATTAAAATAGAAGACTCGTTTAACTTTAATAATTATTAATCATCGATTGGAAACATTATGACTTGGATTGAAGTGGTCGATTCAGCAGTGAAAATAGGTTTAGGTGCATTGATAGCAGGCATTATTGCTTTTATATTATCTTCAACACAACATCGTAATGAACTCAAAAAATCTAAAGTAGAACGCGAATTTGAGATGTTAAAAGAAGTTGCAGAAAAAGTTGAGATATTTAACCATGTTGCATTAAAATTTTGGTCACTTTCTTCTGACTGGCGACGCCAATTAATATTAAACACCTCACTTCAACCATCTAATAGCTTATTAAATGCTCAGCATGAATTATTTGATAGCTTTAGTGAACTAACGAAAGCAGAGTCTTTATTGTTACTATTTGGCTATGATAATGCTCAAGTTAAGCTCAGAGAATATGGTGAAGCTGTTAAATCATTTAAAAAAAGAGTAGCGTCTGTAGATATACCTTTTAATGAGAGTGATATAGCCAGCTATAGAAAGTCTATGATTGATAAACGCTCCGAGCTATTTAGTCTCTTGAATGAAATCTATAAAACGATTTAAGGCAAGAAACCTCAGTTTTCCAAATGTCATATTCCACATCCAATCCATTTATCTCGATTATGAAAGTGCTATAATCCGTCAGTTTTTTGATAACAGCAACTCAGCAAACAACCAGCAGTAAACAACCTTCATCAAACAAATTAGCAAAATAGGTTCTCATGGCAAAAAGTCGGTTATTTCGCTCAACCATGGTCGTCAGCAGCATGACCATGCTGTCCCGTATCTTAGGTCTGGTACGCGATGTCGTATTATTAGGGGTGTTTGGCGCAGGTGGTCTGATGGATGCCTTTTTGGTCGCCTTTAAGATACCTAACTTTTTGCGCCGTCTGTTTGCTGAAGGCGCTTTTAGCCAAGCTTTCGTACCAGTACTGTCCGAATACAAAGAAAAATACAGCTTACAACAGGTACAGATATTAGTCAGTCGTACCTCGGGCGCCCTGTTGCTGATTTTGTCGATGCTCACCGTAGTCGTCATTCTAATGGCACCATGGGTAGTGACGTTATTTGCTCCCGGATTTGCTGACCAGCCTGGTAAATTTGCCATCACCGCTGAGCTACTGCGCCTTACCTTTCCCTATTTATTATTTATTTCTATGACCGCTTTTGCTAGCGGTATTTTGCAAAGCTACGGGCGTTTTGCTGCGCCCGCTTTTGCACCCGTACTGTTAAACTTATGTATGATTGGCGGCGCATTAATTTTTGCCCCTATGTTCGACACACCGATTATGGCGCTTGGTTACGCCGTTGCAATCGCTGGTTTGCTACAGTTCTTGATACAGCTGCCGCAGTTATGGCAACAAAAGCTACTGGTCGCACCTAAGATTGACTTTCAGCACGAAGGCGTTAAACGCATCTTAAAACTCATGCTGCCTGCTATCTTTGGTGTCTCTGTCACTCAGATCAATCTGCTCCTCAATACTATTTTCGCCTCGTTAATGATTGGTGGTTCGGTTTCTTGGCTTTATGCGGCAGAACGTATGAGTGAGTTGCCGTTAGGACTGATTGGCGTAGCGATTGGTACGGTCATTTTGCCCAGTTTATCGAAAAGCGAAGCCAAAAAAGACGATGTTAGCTTTAAAAAGACCATTGATTGGGCGGCACGTTTAATCATATTAGTGGGTGTTCCAGCGTCAGCAGCCTTATTTATCTTGGCCGATGTGCTGATGCAAGCGCTGTTTTTACGCGGTGAATTTACCTTGCGTGATGCGCAGATGAGTTCGCTGGCATTACGCAGTATGGCGGGTGGTATTTTAGGCTTTATGCTCATTAAAATATTTGCGCCAGCGTTTTTTGCCCGTCAAGACACCAGAACACCAGTAAAAATCGGTATCGTGTCCGTCTTTGCCAATATGGTTTTTAGTGTAATTTTTATCGGGATATTTTACTTTTTAGAGATACCTCTGCATGGCGGTCTTGCCCTTGCGACCACAGGAGCGGCCTTCGTCAACGCGGGCTTATTATATTATTTCTTACATAAGCGCGATATTTTCCGTTTTGGCAGCCATTGGAAAAAGCTGTTTGCTCAGTTTGCAATCTCTACCGCTTCTATGATTGGCGTCCTTTATATCATGTTACCTTACTTCCCAGCAGACGAGGCTCAATGGCGACGTATCGCGGCTCTGCTCATTATGTGTGCGGTTGGTGCCCTAGTTTATGGGGTGGTGTTATTAGCAACAGGCTTCCGTCCGCGTCAGCTAAAGCATGGCTAATTTATTTGTGAACGCTGAATAAATGACTTACTAAACCAAAACAAGCTTAATATGAGAATTGACAGTGAATGCCGCTGATAGTTGTCATAATCGATTATTGATAAATAAATGAAATTTGAGGTTTACTATGACAGTCGAATATTCAACGTTACGACGCTTACCAATGCTACTAACCGCTGGTGTATTGAGCACCGGACTGCTAATCAGCGGGTGTAGCAACAACGATAATGTAGAAGCCGATAGCGCAAACACAGCGAGCGATACAGCTGCCGTGGCTGGGAACCCTGAAGTCGATGCAGCCAATCAGATGGCAGACGTTGATGCAAATAACACAGTGGCAAGCGAGCAAATGACGGATAGCTCTAAAGATGAGACAACCATTGATAGTGATAACATCAACCCAATCACTGCTTCATCCAAACAAAAAAGCTTAGTGACCAATCCGACTGAAGCTGGTACGCCAGAAGACACCGTCAAACAGGCGCTAAATAGCTTATATTATGGCGAGGTAAAAGAAGCGGTTGGATACTATCAAGTAGATATGGCGAATTTTGAAAAAGAACTTGCCAAAACACAATCCGCTTTTCAGCAGACTGTCGATGGCGTTACTATCACTGATACCAAGTATAATGATGACAAGACTCGTGCCACTATTACTGGTGAGTTGATGCTCAAAGGACAGAGCGAACCTGCACCATTAACCTATCAGCTACAGAAGATAGAAGGTCAATGGAAGATCTTGGGTTAAGCTATTTTAGCTTACTTATCTGAAGCATCATCCGATGTCATTGCTTTACCAAGCATCACGACATCAGCGATAAACCCTTCCATATCGCAAACTTCTGGCATGTATCCCCACTGCTCAAAGCCAAGTTTACGGAAAAGTCCTAAACTTGGCTGATTGTGAGCAAAGACAAGCGCGATAATGTTTCGAATGCCCAAGCTTGGCGCTTGCGTCAACATCCAGCGTGTCAACAAGCTACCTAGGCCTTGACCCTGATAATCTTGATTTAGATAGACGCTGATCTCAGTGCTGATATGATAGGCTGTCCGCGCATACAAATCACTATAGCTGCCCCATGCAACTATCGGCGACTGCGCTTGCTCTGCATCATCCCCTCCTCGCAATGTTTTGACCACATATATGGGCCTTGTTGGACTGCTTAGATGCTCATCAAACCAAGCAGCTCGCTCATCTACGGTTACCAATGCAAGGTTAGCTGTTGCTTGTTTAGCAGGTATGCTTTGATTATAAATGGCTAAGACTTCTGCTAAATCTTCTTTACTCGCACGCTGCACAACAAACTGATCAGCGAGCTGATGTGTCGATAAATCAGTTGGTATAGCGTTCAAGGCAACATCAGACATAAGAGCTCCATAATTTTTAGCATTATTATCGGCATCATCGATAATAGTGAATAATAGTCATACTGATAACACAAGCAAGTACCAATAATTCATAAAGAATGACCACGCTGAGTGACTGATACTTTCACTATGCGTCGACTATAGGATGTTAGTGGGGCTATTTTACTTTATAATGGCTGCTTTTAGACACATCGATTGTTAGTATAGGTGTGTTTTTTCGTTTTTTATCTGGTCTTATCATAGCTGAAAACTTATGAACACCTATTTTCTTGAGCAACTGATTGCGTCGTCGAGCGCTTTGCCTGCACATACGAATCCGATAAATCTAGCACCTTGTGCGCTGACTATCGGCAATTTTGACGGCGTACATCTGGGTCATCAAGCGATGCTGGCTCAAGTTCGTGAGATTGCCCAAGCGCAAAATCTTGGCTCTGCCGTCATGATATTTGAGCCACAGCCTCGTGAATTTTTTGCCCCCGCTACTGCGCCTGCTCGCCTGACCAATCTAGCCGAAAAGCAAGCGCTGCTAGCAGAGCATGGGGTCGAGACTTTGATTGTAGCGAGCTTCGATACTGATTTTCGTTCGCTATCAGCACAGGCATTTGCAGATATATTGGCTAAGCGTTTGAACGTAAAAGCATTGGTACTGGGTGACGACTTTCGCTTTGGTCATGACCGTACTGGCGACAGTCAGTTTTTGCGGGATTATGGCTTGGATGTGACCAATCTGCATACCGTTATAGATGACAGTGGTAAAGCTTCCCGTATTAGCTCCACTCGCGTTCGCGACTTGTTATTGGCTGGTGATATTGACGCCGCTAACACGCTGCTTGGTCGTGATTACGCGATTACAGGCATAGTTGTTGGTGGCGATCAGATAGGCCGCACCATGGACTTCCCTACAGCTAATATCGATTTACAGCGCTTAAAACCTGCTTTGCATGGTATCTTTGCCGTCGATGTGGTGAGTTTAGATGACCATGGCAAAGTCATCGCTAATGGTTTGACCACGCAAGTGATTAACGGAAAATCAGGCGTAACAGGTTTGCGTCCACACAGCTTGTTTGGCACAGCCAGTATTGGTATTAGACCCTCTGTCGATAAAGGCAGTGACTGGCGTTTAGAAGTACATTTCCCAGAATTGCAGGCTGATTTATATGGACTAAATTTACAGGTTCGTTTTTTACATTATTTGCATGGTGAACGACATTATGATGGCTTAGAGGCGCTAAAAGTCGGTATTCATAATGATGTAACAGCATTGCTTGAATGGCGAGCAGAGCAGCCTAACTAGAATGTAGGAAAGTCTCGAACTTAGATTAGGGTCTGTTGAACATTCAAGATATAGAAAAGCAAAAACCCACGACATTCTAAATACAATGTCGTGGGTTTTTGCTTTTCTATACTTCTTGTTTGTCTTTTAGATTAATCTATCTTGTAGATTATTTTTTACGCGTCTGGATGCATACGCACGTTTAAATCATCGATGACTTCTACCCATTCCGCATCTTTTTCCCATTCTTCTTGTAGAAAAGCACGTTGATTGTCTGTCCAAACTTTTGCCTCTACTAGCTTTTCTTCTTTTGCCAATTGGTGTTTTTCAACAAAGTCATCAATCGCTTCATCTGAGCTATCAAGTCCCAATTGAGCAAATAACTCATTCATATTATATTCTGGTTCACCCAACATAATTTTTCCTTAAATATTGTGAATTAGTTATTATTTAAATTAACTTAATTATTGTAGCAAGCTTTATTTTAATAACTGTTAATCAACGTTTATCTAACGTTATCAATTGTATTAACGAAAAATAGTTTTGCCAATTTGAAGCTATGAAATAGATTACTCTTATTTCCTCATACCTTTTAGACATAAAAAAAGTCTTATAGACACAAAAAAGCCCTCACATTTAAGAGGGCTTTTTTTTATTTATCACCTAGTTTCAGCTTGTTATATAACAGCTTAAACTTATGGTAGTAAGTGTGCTACTGCATCACGCTCTTCGCTAAGCTCTTGCTCAGTCGCTGCTATTTTCTCTTTTGAGAAATCAGATGACACATCAACGCCGTCTACGATAGACCAGTCGCCGTTAGTGCACGTGCATGGGAATGAGTAGATTAAGCCTTCGGCAATACCATACTCGCCGTTTGAGTAAACGCCCATTGATACCCAATCGTTTTCATCAGTACCTAGTGCCCACGTACGCATGTGTGCGATAGCAGCGTTGGCAGCAGAAGCAGCAGATGATGCACCGCGAGCTTTAATAATCGCTGCACCACGTTGTTGTACTTCAGGGATATAAGTACCTTCGTACCAAGCACGATCAACCAAGTCTAATGCTGGCTTACCATTAACAGTACAAGCCGTTAGATCTGGATACTGAGTTGATGAGTGGTTACCCCAGATGATCATTTTTTTCACGTCATTGACAGTGCTGTCAGTTTTACCAGCCAACTGCGCCATGGCACGGTTGTGATCCAAACGAGTCATCGCGGTAAAGTTACGTGGGTCAAGATCTGGTGCATTACGCTGAGCGATAAGTGCGTTAGTGTTGGCAGGATTACCCACAACCAATACTTTAACGTCACGGCTTGCTACGTCATTCAATGCTTTACCTTGTGCTGAGAAAATCGCAGCATTGGCTTCTAGCAAATCTTTACGTTCCATACCTGGGCCACGCGGACGAGCGCCAACGAGCAAAGCATAATCGATATCTTTGAATGCAACGTTTGCATCATCAGTTTGAACGATACCGGCTAATAATGGGAATGCACAGTCTTCTAGTTCCATAACCACACCCTTCAGGGCGTCAAGTGCTGGAGTGATTTCAAGCAACTGCAAAATAACTGGCTGATCTTTACCTAGCATCTCACCAGATGCAATACGGAATAGCATCGCATAGCTGATGTTACCAGCGGCGCCAGTAACGGCAACACGTAAAGGCTGTTTCATTGACATTGAATACTCCCTAATTGATGATTATCATTATAGATATCGACTTGCTCACTGAACACTAGCAGTCTTAAACCGAGAGATAGTGTAGCACTTCCCCCCGTTAACCGTCTAGAGAAAGCGCGAACGCTATCCCTCACTATATTGTTACATTTTATACGAGAGGATATCGGTATCGGTCAAGCCTTTATAGATAAAGGATGGAGAATGAAGAGGAAGTGATAAAAAAAATAGCTTTAGCAGAAGTAACTTAATCAGGATGATATTTATAAGTGAGCAATATTCATCCATCGTTTGCCGAAAAGGGCGTTACTTACCGCCTGAGATAATAAACTTTTTGCCGCAATTATCCACCACTTCACTGCAGCTACCAAATTCACTGCCTTCGTAGCAAACGTGGACATCGGTTAGTATTGTTTGGCGTCGACTGCCCGCTTGGCAAATTAAATCAATGCTGGCAGCAGGCATGCCACTATTAAGGCGAGTCATTTGTCCAATAAAACGCGATTTTGAGACGGTATAACTATTGCCAGTATTGAGCTCGTTGGGCAGTTTTAGGGCGCCGGCATAATTGGTTATTTGGCGAAAATAACTACTGGCACTCAATGGGCTACAAGCACCATAATGTTGCCATACTTGGCTACGCACTGTCGTGTCTGGCATGATGCGATTGACAACCTTTAGTTGTAATGGGGTCAGGCGTGGCTCGACACCGCGCCCACAGCGCTCACCATAACCCATGTCCAAACCTGATACCGTTAATGAATACCCTTCTAGACATTGGCGCATACGTACTCGTGTTGGTTGCAAGCTACATAATGCAGGCGTCATCTCAATCATTAACACACGTTGACCACTCTTGACGGCATTGGCCGCTTGCGCTGGAATCATCGCACTCTGTAACAATAGCAAGGCGACCCCGCCCATCACCGTATACCCTTTATCCTTATGTTCTTTACCTATCGCATCCTTTTTACGTATCGCACTGTCATTTAGCTTCGTAGATAACTTTATCGTGACTGGTTCCGACAGAGTGTCCACCCGCATCTCATTCGACAGCTGACGATTGGCTTGCAACAATATAGGCAAATTGAAATATTTTTTGATCATAAGTAGTTAGGTATCTAGCAACGATAAAAGAGTGGGCAAGCTTAAATAAAGGTGCTCAAAGTATAAATATTCATTGAACCAAGCTTAAGATAAACCAAAAAAATACAGACAACAATTAAAGCAATGGTAGCAAAATGCGTTTTTTAATCTATAGCAGAAACGTAAACATCGTTTAAGTATTAAGAACAAGATAGAAATCAGAGAGAATATAAACCTCTATATAGCAGAATAATAACCCATTGATTCAAATAAAAATGAATGCCGAAAAATAGATATAAAAAAAACCATTAACAGTCTATCGTCAATGGTTTCTTTTTTACTAAATGAACAACCTAAAATGCAGCTGGCACCGTACCCATACGTTGACTAATCGGCTGACTACGACCCAATAAGCTACTATAAATCGTAGCGTTCTCCATTACGTGTTTCACGTAATTGCGCGTTTCAGGAAAAGCGATCGACTCCACGTATTGGTCAGCGGCTAACGAACCATAGACCGGCTGCCAGCGCTTGGCATTATTAGGGCCAGCATTATAGCCCGCCGTTGCCAATACTGGCTGATAATTTAGTTTGCCCAAAATATCCCCCATATACCAAGTACCATAACGGATATTGGTATCACCACTGTTGGCACGGCTAGCACTATAAGTCTCACCTAAATTACGGGCGATATATTTTGCTGTGTCAGGCATCACTTGCATCAACCCACTAGCACCAACACCTGAGCGCGCTGAGGCTACAAATCGACTCTCTTGACGCATGATGCCATAAGCCCATGCCGGATCAATCCCCGCCGATTGGCTGTAGCGAACGACGGCATCTTGGTGCGGCATCGGATGCGATAATGCCAAGCTGTCGACTCTGTCCGTATTGTCAACGGCATAAATCGCCCGATCGAGCCAGCCCATGTCATGTGCCAAGCTAGCAGCAGCGATGATTAGATTGTCATCACGATTGTCACGTGCTTGCTTGACTGCCCAGTTCCACTCACGGTTGGCATAAGCGCGGCTGGCATCAGCGTTATATAAAGCAAAGGCACGAGCAAAGTTGCCATCTTGCATGACGCGGGCACGATCGGCAGTACTAACATTGGGTAAGTTGCTACCGCCTAAGCGACTGGCGTCAAAACGCTGACCGATTCTGTCTTTTGCCATTAGACCATAGTAATCGTTACTTTTTGCTAGGTTTTGATACATTTTCTTAGCGGTATTACTCTTACTGCTATTGCCTGATTGCTCATAAGCACGAGCCAGCCAATACTGCCACTGATTGCCTTTTTGAGTTTCACCATCCATTTTTGAGATGGCTTCGACCACATCGTCCCAACGACCAAAGCGAATCGCGGCCATGGCATAGTCTTCAGCTTCTTCGAAGTTAAAATCGTCATCTAAACTGTTGCGGAACCAATCAACTGCTTCAGCGTTAAAACCATCGTCAGTATTATGATTCATACGCTGTACCCCAATGGTACGATAAGCATAGCGACGGGTTTCATCATTCAATAGTTTGACCGAGCGCTGATTGTCTTGTTTGATATCAAAATCTAACTGTAACGCTGCCTCACGATAAGACTTGTCAGCGATACGGCCTATCGCATACAGGTAGAGATACTGATTGGTCTGACTGGCAGGCTCACGACCAAAACTGGTAAAGAATGATGAAGGATTTAGCTGAATCTCACTCAAAGCAGAATAAGCAATGGGCGTGCCTAAACGTGATGACAACGCCATAATATCGCCAGTTTTGCCTTTTCGAAGCATACGTTTCAGACGAGCAGCACGATCTTGATTACTAATCAGCGCGTTGTTATTCATCTCCATCGCTAGCTGATCACACAAAGCAGGCTGTTTTTGGGTGGTCAGCCATACATCAGACTTGGCTGCCATGGCGCGCATGGTATCACCGCCATTATTGAACCCAAGCGCAACGGCACAGCGCTCGCTGGCATCGGCATTGGTAATCAAGTTTGCCACTTGTCTGACTGAGGCATAGTCATTCGAGCCTGCTTTGGTCTCAGCAAAATCCGCAACCAATTTCTCAGCCATGACAGTATCAGGATACTGACGTACAAACTGCGATACCGCCGCTGAACTTTGTGAATTAAGATCTAGATTCATCCGCCAATAAGTAGGATACATCGCAAACAAACCGCCGCTCATCATTTGTTCGTAATTATAAAGTGCACTGACATCACCGCGATCTGCTGCGATAGCAGCGGCTGTAAATGAGTCAACACTACTGTCTTGTTGATAATTACTTTCTGGTTGATAGCTGTCGTTATCACCCCATGTCAGCTCTGCACAAGCAACTTGCGATATGCCTAGCGCACTCACTGCTGTCGCTACACTCAGCGCGCTCATCCGTAGCGTACCGGATGTGAGCCGCTTGGACGCGTGCTTTTTACTGGTAGACTTTTCATCCTTGATGCTATGAGCAACACGCAACTTTGTCATACTGACTCTCTTTATGATATCTCTACAAATAAGTGAATAGCGATTCGCTAAGTATCGCCAAGGTTATAGCACTCATCATACTATATTCATTGTACTTTCAACTATCTCCTTTACCTTTTGTTAATAAATAGGACAGTACGGTGTAACATAGAAATGGTGTCTAGTCGCAGTTTTTGTCAAAAGCGCTGCTAATTCTAGTAAATAATTGATACTGCTATGAATTGTTTATCATATTGATGACCAATAGCCTGTGCTAATTTTTCACATTGGCAGAGGGTTGTGATAAAATATGCCACCTGTTAATCGGCTACCCTGCTATATTTTTAGTCAATCATGGACTTATCCTTATGAGTGTTACTGTATTCAATCCCCGCATCAATGACGCTGCTGTTGCTGAGACTACTGCTACTGCGCCTGCTGTCACTGCACTCAAAGAAGCAAGTTCAGCCCAAGCGCCCGTCGAAAAAGCAGTGACAAAAAAGGTCTTTGTCACCACCCAAGGCTGTCAGATGAATGTCTATGACTCTGGCAAAATGCTAGACGTGCTAGGCGATTCTCATGGTATGGAAGTGACTCATGACATCGATGAAGCCGATGTACTACTAATGAACACCTGCTCCATTCGTGAAAAAGCACAAGAAAAAGTGTTTTCAGAATTGGGTCGCTGGCGCAAGCTAAAAGAAAAACGTCCCGACCTCGTCATTGGTGTCGGTGGTTGTGTGGCTTCGCAAGAAGGCGACAATATTCAAAAACGTGCGCCTTACGTCGATATGGTATTCGGCCCACAAACCTTGCATCGCCTGCCGGAGCTGTATGATCAGTCAAACGAGCAGCGTGACATCGCTCCTAAAAACCGTATTGGTACGATTGATGTGTCCTTCCCTAGCATCGAAAAGTTTGACTTTTTACCTGAGCCAAGAGTAGAAGGCTTTAAAGCCTTTGTCTCTATCATGGAAGGTTGCTCAAAGTATTGCTCATTTTGCGTCGTACCTTATACCCGCGGTGAAGAATTATCGCGTCCACTCGATGATGTATTGGCTGAGATTGATAGCCTTGCCGAACAAGGGGTGCGTGAAATCAACCTACTCGGTCAAAACGTCAACGGCTATCGCGGTGAAAAAGACGATGGCAGCATTTGCCGTTTCGCTGAGCTATTACATTATGTCTCACATGTCGATGGCGTTGAACGTATTCGCTATACGACCAGCCATCCGCTTGAGTTCACCGATGACATCATTGACGCTTACGCACAATTGCCAGAGCTGGTATCGCACTTACATCTACCAGTTCAAAGTGGTTCAAACGCTATCTTGGCAGCGATGAAACGCAATCACACGATTGATGTTTATATCAATCAGATTAATAAGCTAAAAGCCATTCGTCCTGATATTCACTTGTCGAGCGACTTTATCATTGGTTTCCCTGGTGAGACCGAGCAAGACTTCCAAGATACGTTGAACTTGGCAAAAGAATTGAACTTCGATCATTCTTACAGCTTTATCTACTCGAAGCGTCCAGGCACGCCAGCCGCTGAGTTGCCAGATGATGTAAGTTTCAAAACTAAAAAAGAACGCTTGGCAGAGTTCCAAAAAGTCATCATTGATTCGACGCTGGCTAAAACTCATGAAATGGTTGGCACTACCACTCGCGTCTTGGTTGAACAAGTTGCCAACCGTCATCCTGACTGCTTAATCGGTACGGCAGATAATACCCGCACGGTCATGTTCCCTCATGATGTTGAGAAAATGGATGAGATGTTGGGTAAACTTGTGAGCGTACGTATTACTGATTTCGTCAGTCCGCACATGGTGAAAGGTGAGCTAATCGAAATATTGGCATAGTGGTTAAGGTAACAATGGTTAAGTTATAAATTTGAGTAAGAATAAAAAAGCCGTTCACTATCATAGCGAACGGCTTTTTCTATATGGCTTTGTAGGTGAGTTTAGTTTTTCAAGCTCATATAGAGAATACCGGTAAAACGTAACCTCCTAATTCAGCGAGGTAGATATATACTATAACTAATAAGGACTAGCTCTTAAATTCAATGCACGGCTAATACAGCACAATTACACAAGTCGCTACTCTCAAACTTGGTTATATCACCAGCCACAAGCCCTGGGACGGGGAAGACTCTAACTGTCAAAGGTTTATTTAACCGATAAGCCATAGTGCCCGTATCTCGCATCAAAGCACATAGCTTGTCCGTAGATGTGTCCCCCGGAATAGGGACAGTATCAAGCCCTATTCCGCAGACTGCGCTATTGGTTAATAGCAGAGGTATGTCAAACTCATTATCTATGGTGGCTTGCGCCAATCCCTTGTCCTCAGTGACCGCCAACATCAATCCTGAAAACCCAATGATATCAATATCTGTAATAGATTTAAAAACTTTCGTTAATAAAGCTGATATCTCAACCGTACCCGAGGCGCCAAAATAAGGAACGCCAAGCAGCTTGTAGACGTCAACCATCGAGTGACAGTCTTTAGAAGGTGCAGGTGAGGTATCCATCCCTAGATAAGTCCAGCCTGATGCTGAATTAAGTTGCTTCACGCAACTATCTATATTATCGATATGATGCTGTAACGATAAGCTCAAAGCATCAAAGACAAGGCGTTGACGTTGCTGATAAGTAGCAGAGTTGAAGACAGATTTCTCACGAATGTGTTGTAAGGTTTTTACCAATAAATCAGGCGTTTCAAGACCAACAACAAAGCCTTTATCAGTCTTACCGCTATGATAGCTCGCTGGAAAATAAGGAATAAATTCATCACAGTTGAAATTTACCGTAAAGTTAAAATTACCTTCCCCTCTAGGTGTGAGTTCAGCAATACTTTGTATCGCTAAAGCACATTTTTCAATCAATGCATTATCTAAAACACCGATCTCATTAGCCGTTATATTCACACAAGCGTTGCACAAATCTCCATATTGAGCGATAAGCTCGGGCAAAAGGCTAATCTCATGCGCTGTCTTAGCTTCTCCTATGGCAAAGCGAACTCGCAGACCATTTTTACTTTTACTGAGCGTCGCTAAAATATCAGTGATGGCAGCCAATCCAGTGGCAGCAGTTGAAACGTTTGAAATATCCAAATACTGGCCGAATGGATTGGTCACTATACGAATGGATTGCACGCTATAGCCTTCATTGCCTAAACCTGCAACTATTTTTTCACAGTGCTTGATAGCCTCTTCTAGCGCAGCATGCCATGTTGTCATGTCCGCATTCAAATTTATAAATGTAGTTACTGTGCGTATTTTGCAAAGGTTTTTACCCTTTAACTCTTCTGGTATCTCAAAGTCTATCGGTGTCTTAAAACCGATAGATTGGTTAGCATCAAGACTATCACTCATGACTTTCTCCATTTATTAATCTAAGTCAAAAAAACAACCCATAATAACTGGACATTTATCGATATACTACTCAATGCTAATTTTATTTTACGATTATACATAGAGTATTAGCCTTAGACTGAGTTGTTTTTTCAAGCTCATGTAGACGGTACCGATAAAACGTAACCCATCGACTTAAGATAGATACTTTCTTGGTGTGAATCCCCATAGATTGGTTATTTGAACCTTTAGAAGCGTAAAAAACTGTATTGCAATTTTAGTTTTGTCAGAGACATTCTTTATATAAAATCTTTCTAATTATCAATTTTTAATAAGGAGCTGTAGTATACAAGCACCATGCCTTTCAAATAACTCAGAAATCTTTAAACCATAAAACTATTTATAACTTCAACCAATAAAGCAGCAGCAATTATTATAAATATCACTCCACAACCACGATTTAGCCAAGCCAAGCGATCACCCACATCGAGCCAGCTTGCCAGTTTTTTACCACCCAACGTATAAATAATCTGCCAAATCGTTTCGCTCAAAAACAAGCCGATGGTCAGTAAGATATATTGTGGCCATAATGGCGCGCTGAAATTGATAAATTTAGGAAAAAAGGCAGCAAAGAACAAAATGGCTTTTGGATTGGACAACGATACCCAGACGCCAGTACGAAACAAAGTCATATTACTTGGGGCAGCTTTAGCAGCAGCACTGGAGAGTGAGCGCGGCTGCGGTGTACCAACTGTATCTTCACTATCAGAAGAAGGATAGTCAGCCGCGACTTCTTCGCTCATTTCACGAGCATCACTCATCAAGCTGCCATTGCCAGCATCACGCCATGAGCTAATACCCAGATAAATCAAGTATGCCGCGCCAACAGCTTTGATGATCGTCAGCAGCCAAGGTGACTGGCGACTGATCACATCGAGGCCAAGCAATGTCGAAAGCAGTAGCACAAACAATCCAAGGCTTAAACCTGCCAGCGTCCACAATGTGCGCTTCACGCCGTAGTTCATACCATACTGGAATGCTAGCAGCATATTGGGACCTGGGGTCGCTGAGATAAAAAACGTACTCGCAAAAAATACCGCAAACAGGTGCCAAGACATCAACCAACCCCTACTCTTTTATTTGAAATAAACTTGAAACATGAAAAAGAGGCAAAAAATAAACACCGCCATATAGACGGTGTGTTTTATGCCAACTTAGATAAAAAGTTAGATGAAAAAACAATCACTTGCTTCTCAATCTACTAATTAACCGCACAACTAGTTAACAGCTTCTGCAAAAACCCATCACAACGTACAATTTCGTTAAGTTCAACGTATTCATCCGCCTTATGAGCTTGTTCAATACTACCAGGTCCACAGATGATTGTTGGAATACCTGCATTGGTAAATTGACCGCCTTCAGTCGCGTAAGCCACTTTATGACGCTCATCATCCCCTGTCAATGCAGCGATCAATGATTGTAATTCAGCACTATCATTATCAGTCATTGCTGGTACGCTTTCTTCTTGCATCAGCTCAATGCCAGTCTCTGGCGCGCGGGCTTGCATTTGCGCATTTAATTCCGCAATCTTGGCTTGAATAGGTGTCAGTACATCGTCTTGCGTCATATGCGGCAGATTACGATAATCAAAGGTAAACTCGCACAGATTGGGCACGATATTGGTGGCCGTACCACCATGGATGGTACCTACTGACAACGTTGAGTAAGGCACAGTGAATATCTCGTCCCCATCTTCAAGAGCACCGTTACGAGTACTTAGCTCTTCGGCAAGCGTATCGACATAGCCCACCAATCGGCTGGCATAGCTAATGGCATTGACCCCTTGTGCAATCAATGAAGAATGCGCTGACTTACCATGCACACGGCAACGATAAACCGCAATACCTTTATGTGCCACCACCATAGCCATATTAGTTGGCTCACCCACGATACAATAATCAGGGGTTATACCGCGCGCCTTTAAATCTGCCAATATCAATGGCGCGCCTAGACAGCCAATCTCTTCGTCGAATGATAATGCCAAATGCAATGGGCGACGCAGCTGTCCTGCATTAGATAGTTTTACCGCTTGTGGCAACATCGTCAGCGCACAAGCGATAAAGCCTTTCATATCACAAGCGCCGCGACCATACATCTTGTCACCACGAATGGTTGCTGTGAAAGGCTCAGACGTCCAGTCTTGACCGTCGACTGGCACCACATCGGTATGACCAGATAGCACGAGACCATGATTGACTTCGTCAGCATTTGCCCCTGCTGGCACAGTGACGAATAAATTGGCCTTATTTTTGGCTTCATTAAAGGTCAAGTCGACGCTCAAACCCAATTGCTCGCAGTAAGCTTTTACGTCTTCAATCAAAGCCAAATTAGAATGACGACTGACCGTATCAAAGCCAATTAAGCGCGTTAGCCAATCGATACTTTGGGTGGGATAATGAGCATCAGCCAATATTTGACTGGCATCATCGTTACTATTCTGTATAGTCATAAAACATCCTTATTATGATACGTGATACTCGTATTATGAGGGATTGTGTTGGTTCATAATATCAACAACTGGCGGCATTGGTTTTGACACCTTACCTTCAGCTTGCAACTCTTTGGTGGTTTTGGCATCAATGGCTAGTCCAGAAATCAAGGCGATGTCTTTGACAGGCTTACGTTGGCGAGTGGCAAAGCTCACTGGTACCATACGCGCAAATTCATAAACATGCAGGTAAGACTCTTCGCCACCTTCAAAATCTTCATCGTCTTCTAATCGAATACCACCGATTTTAGCCAAATCCGATAGCATCTCGTTTTCTTCGCTACTTAGACGGCAATCAGTAATGCCAAAGCCGGTCATAAAGCCATTTGCCCACTGTTTCAGTGCCATCACGCGCTCGTATAAATCATGTTCATCATCTGGGACTAATGGCGTATAAGAGTATGCATCGTCTTTGTCTTTGAGCTGGAACACTATATCTTCAGCTTCTTCTGTCAACAAAGTCAATGCAGGCTCTGGTAAAGCGGCGAAGCTCAGCTCTTCAAACACCTTCGCCCATACCTTTTCATCAGGTGCATCGCAGGCGGTCATCAGCCCTGTCATCAAGCCGTGTACCTCACTGATAGACACGTCAGTCCAATCATCAAATGCAGTCAGCCATGTATTCCAGCCCGAGATATTATCATTCATAATAGATGTCCTAGTGATTGATTAGTAGTATTAAATAGAAACAGACGCCGCGCGATATCATTAACGAGGCGGCGGCTAATAGAAGTTATGAAACAAAGCGGCATACAATTACTTTGTTGATATAGATATTATGCGGTCACCTATGGCATTATTAAACGCAGAGAACAGAATTCATTCACGCTTACTTGTTAAGGATAAAAACTGACTATGTATGATCAACTTAGAATATTAGAAAAAATGATACTCGACATCAAAAAACAGTATCAGCTTGTCAGTGCTGAACTTAGCAGCCTCAAAAAACACCCCGCTACCGATCCAAAAGAACTTACCACACTTCAGGCCAAGCTCGACAGCAGTTATACAGAGCGCGATGGCGCCAAAAAGAAGCTGAACGACCTCGATAACCGCTATCAAAATCTGGCAGAAGCGCACCATATGATCGGTGAAGAGCAAGATAAACTGCAAAAGCAAATCAGCCAGTTACAACAAGAAAACAGCGAGCTGCTACAGCATAATAATGAATTAAAGCAGCAGTATAGCGATATCAAACAGCAAAATAATGACTTGCAAAAGAAGAATCAACTGGCCGCTGAGCGTACGCAAGTGGTGTTAAAACGCTTAACCCGTATCGACCAAGCAGAAGGTTCATAAATAGCGGCACGAGGACATAATTGACGAATATCATTGTCTTCAAATAGCATTTTTATCGATAAAAGCCACGTTTACCAAGTACCTTAGTGATAAAGGTTATCAAGTACCTTAATTATTAAAAATACAGCATTGATTAAGCCAACAGACTCACACGTGTAAGCTCTTATATCACTCACTTTAATGACATATATTGTAGGATTTATCATGACTGATGACCAGACTATCCCTTTAGATAAGCAAGCGCCAAACAATCAATCACAAAACAACCAACGGCCAACCAACGGCCTTAAATCTCAAAAAGCCGTGCCAAATGCTTTAGCTTCAAATAATTCGGCTTCACAGAGCGTCGCTGCTAAACCTGCACCTAAAACGAATAGCACTCCTGAGCCGCAGATTAAAAAAGTAGATATTGCAATTGCTGGGGTCACCTATCCCATCTATTGCCCAGTACACGAGCAAGAAGAACTACATTCAGCCGTTTCTTATATTAATAACTATGCGCTCGACCTAAAACGCGACGCGCCGAGCCTCAGCCAAGAGAGCTTACTGGTACTGTGCTGTCTGAATTTATACGAGAAAATTCATGCGCATCAAAGAAGTGACGAAGATCGTGTTCAAGGAGATAAGCAATCCGAAGCATTACTCAATAAAATCATGAAGGATGCACACTCTATCTTATAAGCCAGTAGTACGCTACTAAGCAATAAGCGCTTAGCTCTAGTGAGCCAAGCGCTTTTTTATGTCTAATTCACAGCCGAATTACTTACTTATGCATTGGGATTATAAGTTCTTCCAGCATGAAAATCCGCTTGATGCTCATAGTTGCAAAAGAATAATTCCTGACTGCCTTTAATATCAGCTCCAGTATTACCATCGCTACTTGCCACCAAGCTCGGCTTGGTCTCTAGAACACCGCGGTATTCAGCCAAACTGTTACCACAGAAGTTGCAGTGACGCGGTGTAGTCACATCGCCATCTTTTGGCATCATGCTTCTGGGCGCGCGCGGGTACATAAACTTGTAAAAGCCCCACATCACAATCCAGATAATAATTATCATCATAATAGCAGCGAACACAGCATTGCTCCTTGAATGAGGGGTAAACATGAGAAATGATTAAAATGGCTCAGCCAATGATTATTCACTACGTCTTAATAGTATGAATTTTACCGTCAATAATAGTAACAATACAATGCCTTTGCCGTTTAATTACTGATTTCACTGAATGGCACACTAGATAATATTATTCACTAATGATGCAGTGCTATAACAAAAAACTGGCCACGTTGAGCCAGTTTTTTTGCATCGAAACCAACAATCAGGTTTCAGTAAAATTACAGCTGCAGCTCACTAATATCAGCCACGGTTAAGAATAAAGCTCGTACTTGCTTAAGCAACGCTAAGCGGTTGTTCTTTAGCGCAGTATCTTCACTATTGACCATGACATTGTCAAAGAATTGCGTCAACGGCTCGTCTAAACTGGCTAGCGTTTGCAATACTTGCGTATAGTCAGCCTGCTCAAGCAATGGTTGCACCGCTGTTTGTGCTTGCTGCACACTCGCATATAGACTTTGCTCAGCAGGTTCAGATAATAATGCTTCATCAACATTATCAGCGACGCTTACCTCTGATTTGGCTAAAATATTGGCGACACGTTTGTTTGAATCAGCCAACATTGAAGCTTGTGACAATTCACTAAATGCTTGTACGGCACGAATACGCTGATCAAAATCAAGCGGCATATGCGGGTTAATCGCTTGCACTGCCTGAATCGTATCGACGCTAACGCCCTGCTCCGTATACATCGCACGATAGCGCGAGTTTAAGAACGCCATGACTTGAGTAAAGGTGTCGCCCATTTTGGCAATCTTGCTACCATCGCTCGTGCTATAGCCTTTGATGGCTTGCTCAACCAGCGCTACCAAGTTAATCGGTAGCTGCTTCTCAATCAAAATACGCAGAATCCCAATCGCTGAGCGACGTAAGCTAAACGGATCTTTTGAACCCGTTGGTGCTTGGTCAATCGCAAAAATACCGACGAGCGTATCTAAACGATCCGCTAATGCTAAGCAAATACCGATCGGCGTCTGTGGTAATACATCACCGCTGAACTTAGGTAAATATTGCTCTTCTAAACTTGCCGCAACGGCTTCAGGTTCATCATTCAAACGCGCATAATAAGTGCCTGCAATACCTTGTAATTCAGGATACTCACCAACCAATGAGCTTGCCAAATCTGCTTTGGACAAAATACCCGCACGTACCGTTTCATCGATACTAATCTCACTACCCTGTTGTTGCATTAAGGCGGCGATAAATGCAGCAAGCTTGGCAATGCGCTCAGATTTTTCCCAAATCGTACCCAGCTTGTCTTGGAAAACACGAGTTTTTAGGCTTTCTGTTAGCGCAAATAATGGCTGCTTTTGGTCTTGTAAGAAGAAAAACTCTGCATCAGCCAAACGTGGACGCACGACTTTTTCATTACCTTCAATAATTTGATTCGGGTCTTTTGACTCAATATTGGTAATAAAAATAAAGTATGGCTGCAACTTGCCAGTTTTATCTGTCAGGCAAAAATACTTTTGATCCGCTTGCATAGTAGAAATAAGCGCTTCTTGTGGCACTTGCAAGAAGCGCGCTTCAAAGCTTGCTCGTAAGGCAATCGGAAAATCAACCAATGCCGTCACTTCGTCTAGCAACGCTTGCGGCACAATGGCATCAGAGTTAACTTCATCTGCCAATGCTTTGACTTGATTTTTGATCAGCATTTGACGCTTGTCAAAATCAGCAACTACTTTTAAGCCACCTAGTAATTCTTCATAGTCATTGGCATGACCAATGTTATAGTATTCAGGGCTGTGGAAGCGATGACCACGCGTTTGTGTTCCTGTCTGATGACCTTGGATAGTAGCGTCAATGACAGCATTATCTTGCATCAATACTGCCCATTGTACTGGACGAACGAATTCATTACGGCTAGCGCCTGAGCGCATACGCTTAGCAATGGGTAAGTTATCAAGCGCTGTTTGGAAAATAGCGGGTAGCAATTCAGTCGTTGCTTGACCCTGAATGGTTTGCTCATAACCGATATAATCACCTTTATCGGTGTTAATCGTTATCAGCTCACTGGCCTCAATACCCAAGCCTTTGGCAAAGCCCATTGCCGCACGTGTTGGATTGCCCTCTGCATCGAATGCTGCTTTAATCGCTGGACCACGTTTTTGCTCGCTGCGATCTGGCTGCTTATCGCCAATACCCTGAATTTGAAGCGCTAAACGGCGCGGTGCGGCAAAGGCTTTGATACTATCAAAGGTAATATCAGCGTCAGCTAATTGCTCAGTGACACTGGCTTGTAGCGCATCACGTAATGGTTTCAGGCTTTTTGGAGGTAGCTCTTCACACCCCAGTTCAAATAGAATAGTACTCATGGGATGCTCCTATTTATTGTTGTTAGTAGAGTTTTGGGTATCAAAAACATTGTCAGATGCAAGGGCAGTATCCTCATTTGGTAGATATCTGTCGAATGCCGCTTGACGATGCTCTTCATCAGCCAACGGGAAGCCCAATTTGGCACGTGCTTCGACATAACCAATAGCAACCTTACGAGCAAGCGTACGCACACGTAAGATAAAGCGCTGACGCTCAGTCACTGAAATAGCACCGCGAGCATCGAGTAAGTTAAAGGCATGTGAGGCTTTTAACACCATCTCATAGGCTGGTAGTGGCAAACCCTCGGCAACCAATTTATCCGCTTGCTGCTCATAAAAATCAAACATCTGACCCATCATCGGCACATCGGCGTGCTCAAAGTTATAGGTAGACTGCTCAACTTCATTTTGATGAAAGACATCGCCATAAGTGACACGGCCAAACTCACCATCTGCCCAAACCAAATCATATACGCTATCGACGCCTTGTACATACATCGCCAAGCGCTCAAGACCGTAAGTAATCTCGCCAGTCACTGGGAAGCATTCGAGACCGCCCACTTGCTGGAAGTAGGTAAACTGGGTCACTTCCATACCGTTTAGCCAAATCTCCCAACCAAGTCCCCACGCACCTAGCGTTGGTGACTCCCAGTTGTCTTCGACGAAACGCACATCATGCACCAACGGATCGATACCAATAGCTCTTAGCGAGTCTAAATATAGCTCTTGGATATTAGGTGGATTCGGCTTTAATACTACTTGAAATTGATAATAATGTTGCAAGCGGTTTGGGTTATCGCCATAGCGTCCATCAGTAGGACGACGTGACGGCTGCACATAGGCAGCATTCCAGCGCTCAGGACCTAAAGAACGCAAAAATGTCGCCGTATGAAAAGTACCTGCGCCAACTTCCATATCATAAGGCTGCAATATCACACAGCCCTTGTCAGCCCAATAGTTCTGCAAGGTTAGGATTAGATCCTGAAAAGTCATCGGTTGAGAGTTTTTCGCTTCAGTTGTCATAGTTTGAGTTGTCATAGTTTGGGGCATCATAATAAAGCCACTGTGGAATTAGTATTAGGGTCTGTTGAACAAAACGTTGATAGCACTCGTACAGCCTACTCGGCAACGACTCTATTTGTCTGCTCACCTTACTAAAAAATGACTATTTTATCTATATTTACATCAACTAAATTTATCAAGCAATCAAAGAGACACCCTAAAAATGATGCGTGTTTGCTCATTGAGCAGTAAAAGCTTCATCGACGAAAGCATAAATGACAAAAAAATACCCAAATGCGTGAACATTTGGGCAGGAGGAAAAGTATGTCTTTGGTATCCTGATTGATCAGGCTTTTTATTTTTTAGTTAAACTTTCACTTTCAAAGTATAGCTTTAGATCTTAGAACTGGTTTACTGATACGATTCGTTTGTTGCTTTAGGCATGATTATCCATAAAATGATATAGATTAATATGCCTGGTACTGCTGCACTTAATGATGAAATAATGACAAATAACACTCTTACCCAAGTAGGTGACCAGCCGACATACTCTGCGATGCCGCCCATCACACCTGCTATCATGCGATTATTCTGTGAGCGATGTAATTTAGCCAAATCAAATACCTCTTTAATATAGTTTTTCTTTTGCTTACTTTTGATTTTATATAAACACTTACTATTAAGAACACCTACTACTAAAAATATTTACCATTGAAGATGCTTATTCTTAAAAATGCTTAGCGTTCTCAACTTATGAATAATTATAGCAATGTTTAGAAGTTAATCTGTTGAGTATGTAGACGTACTTTGTGAGTTTATGCTACCTAAACTTGCCCTAACCTGTCATAAGGCCTCGTAAACCCCTGATTTTAAATAGATATTTCAAAATGTTTCAGAGCGCAGTTTATTTCTACAACCTTACGGCTTTACTACAGTGACTCTAACCTTTTGATATTCCAATCAATTATGAACAATGGTTAACATGTCCATAAAAGCGCGGGGAAGTATTAAGTTATACAGAGTAAATTTGGTAGATTTACGGTATTTTTCTGAGCATAAAACGGCTGTTTACAATAACCTACCTGTAAGTCTGGACAAACCTTTATATAGTCGGTTCAACATAATGCGGATACAGATAAGGATAGCTATGTACGAGACGGGTTTAATGATTGGGCATTTTGAACCGCTCCATTTGGGGCAGATGCGCAGCATATTGGCAGCGGCAGGACAAGCAAAGACCTTGCATATCGTCATAATGGCACACCCATCACCGCATACAGATTTTAGCATCACCTTACAAGACAAAGCGCGTTGGTTGCAGATGGCTTGTGCAGACTTGCCTTTTGTTCGTATTCATACCACTCATGAGATTGAGCTGCCTCTACATGATGGCTTCGTTGATGTGACAATCGATATTGCCGCGAGTAATGCCAAATTACAACGTTTGATAGAAGCGCTCAACTTGCCCGCAGAGGCAGTATTGTTTGTCGCAGAAAACCATCCATTGGCTCAAAGTGATGTTTATGAGCAGTTATCGATGCCAGTCGTCACTACCCCGCTACAGCCTGAGTTTGATTCTTATGCCATCGCTCTTGACCCCGTAGCGCACTGGTCAGCGCTGCATCCACAAGCACGTGGGGACTATACCAAGACCGTTGCCATCGTTGGCGGTGAAAGCTCAGGTAAGACGACACTGGTGCACAAGCTTGCCAACTACTATGGCGCTAGCTTTGCATTAGAGATGGGACGACTGTATGTCGGCACGGATTTGGGTGGGAGCGAGATCGGGCTACAATACAGTGATTATGCACCCATTGCGCTCCATCATGCTCAGGCGATACGAGAAGCAGCAGCTAGAGCGACCGCACCGGTCACTATTATTGATACTGACTTTGTAACCACTCAAGCATTCTGTGAAGAATATGAGGGTCGCACGCATCCTTTTGTCGCTGCTTGTATTGATGAGTTTCGCGTAGACCATACAATTATGCTGGACAATAATACGCCGTGGGTGGATGACGGTATGCGCTCATTAGGTACGCCTGAGGCGCGTGGACGCTTTGAGCAGCGCCTCGTCGACATTTTTGCCCGTCATGATATTAAGCCGCACATGGTTGATCAGCCTGATTACGATGCGCGCTACCAGCAAGCGTTGCTGCTCATCGATCAGCATGTTTATGGTAAAAACTCTTAGAATAAAAAACATACCCAAAATTCATGAATTTATAATAATATTGCGGCTGTCAGTGTCTTTTATCAGCACCTTCTTGATAGCCATATTCATTTTAGGAAAAAACAGTTATGCGTATTCAGCTATTAGACAATATTACTGGAAAATGGGCGCTGCAATGGATCATAACTTGGTTCATTTGTGGCGTTATTGCGTTATCAGCAGGTTTTTGGCTCACCACAGACCACACCACGCTTGATTGGTTTTATTTGGCTGTCTCATTTATCGGTCTGATATGCGTGGTGTCGCTGTCATTCCGAAAAAACGTCATGGGCAATGGCTTTGGGATGGGCGCTACCGCTGGCGAAGTCGTGGTACAAGCCACTTCCGGCGCAGTCGGCTTGATGCTGGCACCGTTATTTAACTTTTTTACCCATGTCTACGGTATTTTTTATTGGTCAAAGCACACTGACCCTGATGGCGATATGATACCGAAGTCTGCTAGCAAAGCAGTTTGGTTAATTACCGCCGTATTTATTGTTATCGGCTTGGTACTCTTCCCCACCGTCAACGACTTATTGGCCAACTACGGCTACGCAGTCGTAGAAGACGATAGCAGTCTATTTTTAGGTTTCATCTCCTTCTTTTGGATTAACGTCATTGCTTTTGTGTTGTCTATTACTGCGCAAGCCGCGATGATTCTGCGTTATTCTTTCAGCTGGTGGTTATGGATTATCGTCAATTTTGTTTGGCTGATCGTAAATCTAATGTCGGGCAATTATATTTTTGCTATTCAGACCATGGTTTACCAAGTAAATTCTTTCGTCGGCCTATATGAATGGTATCGCAGCGAGCAACTGTCCGCATAAAACATATTGGCTCAAAATGAACCTATTTGGCATCGTTGGCATAATCTATTTTGACTGTGCGGTTTACCAGATAATATGGTAGATTGCACAAATTAGTGCTACAACTGGTAGTCGTCAGTAGACTCACACATTGAGCTACTACCAGTCATTCATTTACTAACACGGAGGTTAGTATGTCTCGCAATCGTCAACAAAAGATGTCTAAGCGTACTCTTGAGCAATGGCTCAGTGAGTATTCGGTCAGTCATCAAAACCTAATCAACAAAAAAATCCATTGGCTGTGCGTCCCCACTATTTTTGTTAGTCTATTAGGAATGGGTATGTCACTGTCAGTCTGGTTTACTTTGGTGCTTAGTGCCTTAGTACTCCTATTCTATATGAAACTCTCGACGCCATTATTTTTGGCAATGGGGATTTTTATTCTCATTTGTCTATCAGTGATGACCTTATTACCTTTAAGTTTCAAGGTTTGGGCAGCTGTTTTTGTGGTTGCTTGGATTGCCCAGTTTATTGGTCATAAAGTCGAAGGCAAAAAACCGTCATTTCTTAAAGACCTACAGTTTTTATTAATTGGTCCAGCTTGGGTCGCCAACAGTCTTATGCGACGTAACTAGGGCGTGTCATCATTTAGCGCATTCAATTATTTATACAACGACTGACTTATACTTTGAAATAAAAAAGCGCCGTCCAACAACATTGCTGGACGGCGCTTTTTTATGTTTATCTCGCTAAAGATAATCAAGGAATTTTAGAGTCGCTACAAGGCGACCGACCGCAGATAGTACACTGAGTACATCTAGGATGGGTAACACCGTAGCGGTTTAAAAGTGCTCTGACTATAATAGATAAACGCAATGGTTTAACCAAATACTTTCATGCGCTCTTCAACAGGCATGAACTCTTTATCACCTGCTGGCTGCTCAATGCCACCGAATACCATTTGTGCAGTCAGATCCCAATCAGCATCAATACTCCAAGTGCTCGCAACTTTATGGTCAATCACTGGATTGTAATGCTGTAAGTTAGCGCCGACATTAATGCTAGCAAGCCCTGTCCAGATTACATACTGATGCATAGCACTGGTGTGCTCTGCCCAAACAGGGAATTTGTCGGCATATAATGGCGCTCCTTCTTGTAAGGCTCTCACTACTTTTTGATTTTCAAAGAATAGAATCGTACCTGCGCCTGCTTTAAAGCCGTCGATTTTTTGCTTGGTTGGCGTAAACTTCTCTTCGTCACCAACGATACCACGTAATGCTTCTTCGGTCATGTCCCAAAGCTTTTGATGATCGTCACCAAACAACACGACGATGCGCGTCGATTGTGAGTTAAATGATGATGGCGTATGCAAAATAGCATGCTCAACCAATTTAACCACCTCTTCTTTTGAAACTGGTAACTGATCATTCAATGCATAAATAGAACGACGTTTTTCAGCCAATTGCTGCAATGCTTGTAGATCTGACGTATTTGACATAAGATAGTGCTCCAAATTATTAGTATGTGTTTAATATAATGAGCATAGAGGTTCAATAAACATGGCTCATCAATCCCTTCAAAAATTTTAATTTTTCAATGTGATTTATTATAAGAAAAAATGGGCTAAACTCACACCTATTTTTGTAATAAAAACTTAATAATTAAATATATTATGAAAGTTTTATTACACAATAAAAGTTTTAAAGCCGTTAGGCAGTTCTCGGGTAACTCAGGAAGATAAGCATTTTAGTTTAGAATCAACCTCACCAAAACGCTTACGACCGTCTTTCCAGTCGATGATGAATTGCCCAGCCTCTTATTTTTTAAGATGGTTTGGTGTGCTCATGGTTTGGTGTACTCAATGACGGTACTCTCAAATTTCACCCATAAAAAAAGCCCCACAATGAAGTGAGGCTTTAGTGCTCTAAACGAGCCATATTTGGAGCGGGAAAAGAGATTCGAACTCTCGACCCCAACCTTGGCAAGGTTATGCTCTACCACTGAGCTATTCCCGCTTAAATCAATTCGTAATATCGCTAACAACTTGTTAACTACTACGTCTCGATAGGCTGGCTATTCTAGCAAATATCCTGCGTGTGTCAACAGGTTTTTTCATATTTTTCATCAGCATTGCCACTTTTAATTTTTATTCGAGAGCATATTTATCATAAATGATTGATATTGCAATCAATACAGTCATTGCAGCGTTTAAAACTATTTTATAAAGTAATAGGAAAATCTCTTCTATTATTCCTGACTCTTTCATCAATTCTGAATATGACCATTAACTAACCATTATTAGTAGTGCAACGTCGTACTGCTTTATGACGATAGAGGAATAAAAGTTACGCTATTCTCGTCAATATTGATTCCACTTACAATCATACGCTGTATTGTTACTTTTTCTGCCTTGGTTTTAGGCTGTTAACATTATTATACTTATGGCTTGTTACCATTCAGGTAAAATTTTACTGGTCAAGTAGATTGGTAGACGGTAGTAAAACTTCAATAATAAACTGCCCTTCTATCCGCTCTGCTGTTACCTGCCTACTCCGCTACTACTAACTTTGTTTAACTTTACTTTTTATCATTTACAGCGAGGATGTTTATTATGAGAAAATTGCTTACCACCACCGTGATGGCCGCGTCATTATCGGCACTTACTTTAACTGGCTGCACCAGCACCACCAACAGTGGCGCTGTCGGCGTTGATCGTCAACAGCTACTCTTGGTCTCTAGCGAGCAAGTACAGCAGCTATCAGCGCAAAGCTATAATAAAAACTTGCAAGAAGCAAGCAAACGCGGTGTGCTCGACACCAATAAAGCTCAGCTCAATCGTTTAAAAAATATCTCTAACCGCCTCATCGGTCAAGTAGGCGTATATCGCCCTGATGCAGCTAATTGGAAATGGGAAGTACATACCATTAGATCCAACGAGCTGAACGCCTTTGTTATGCCGGGTGGCAAAATTATGTTTTACTCGGGCATTATTGATCGCTTAAACCTCACGGATGATGAAATTGCCGCGATTATGGGTCACGAGATGTCTCATGCCCTGCGTGAGCACTCACGTGAGCGTCTCTCACGCGAGTATGCTACTCAGACCGGTATCGGCGTCGCAGCAAGTATCTTTGGTCTATCACAAGGTCAGGCTGATCTAGCGAACGTTGCTGGAGATTTAGGTTTGAGTCGTCCACACAGTCGCACCCAAGAAGCTGAAGCCGACCAAATCGGTCTCGAGCTAATGGCACGCGCAGGCTACAATCCTCAAGCGGCTATCAGCTTATGGCAAAAAATGCAGCGCGCCAGCCAAGGTGAGCCACCACAGTTCTTAAGTACTCACCCAACTAGTAGCAATCGCATTAGCCAATTGCAAGCATTGATGCCTAAAGTGATGCCGCTGTATCAAAAATCACGTCGCTAATAGCTATTTTGGCTAGTAGTTACCGGCTGTCAGCTATCAATGTCTTACATAGAGGTTGATAGCTTACCAAAAGCAGAGTATAGCCCATGGGTTGCGCTCTGCTTTTTTGTGTTTTTGGCGCAGAAGCTGGCTGTATTATCTTAAAACTTTCGCATGTGCTATGGTCTATCCAATAGCTTTCTGTACAGTTGTCAGCGTCTGTTATAATGGTCACCACACGGTCTCAAATATTGCTTCAAAGCTTGCTAAGCAACACAAAACAAAGGATTCTTATGAGTACCCACTCACCCACTGCTGATGCGCTCCAACATGAGCTACAGGTATTACAACCACAACATATCGAATTGATTAATGAATCGATGAATCATTCTGGTTACTTCGATGGTAAAGAAAGCCACTTTAAACTGACTATCGTGAGTGACGCTTTTGAGGGCAAGCGCTTAGTAGCGCGTCATCAGCTGGTATATGGCTTGGTTAATGCTTTATTGACCTCTCAGGGTGGTCAGGTACATGCCTTAGCGATTCATGCTTTTACCCCAATCGAATGGCAAGGTCAAAGTCCTGATAGCCCGCTATGTGCCGGACAAAATAAAGCTTAGATATACTTTAGCTGACGAAGTTTTAGTTAAATGACAATCATAAAAATACTTTGCTCACGGTGTGGTAGCCATTTAAAAACCCTACATCGCGTGACTTTTTACAGACTTACAAATTGCGCCGTTAAAGGAAATGACATCCAATGAAACATTTACATATGCTCATGGCAGTATTGGTGATTGTGCTATTTTTATACCAAAGCTATCTCGCATTAAGCGCCAATATACGGGCGCCGCGCATGATCAAAATAGCCACCCATGTCCTCTATGCGCTGCTCATCCTCTCAGGGGCTATAATGCTGATGCAACTGATGAATGCCAATGCGCCTGTACAATGGGTATTCGCCAAAATAATCTTACTCGTGGCGGCTATTAGTGCCAGTATAAAAGCCTTTCAAACTCACGCGACACCTGGTCAAACCAAAACTGGCATTCTTATCGCTGCCGTGGCTTATATTGGTATTGTGTTACTGGCCTTTAGCAAACCTGATAATTTGTTTTAATCGCCACTCTATGTCTGACTGAGCTTAGATAGACCGATTGCGGCATGAATGGCTACTAGGGCGTGTATTTTTAATATCTTAATTCCAGTATTTTTGCTATCTTAAATAAATACAATGCCTTGCATGCTCGTTATTAAGAATAGAGGTTTGCAAGCAGATGACTATAAGCAAAGCAATCACGATGATTTTACTTAAAATCGCGACGACGCCACATACCCTTACTTAGCCCTATGGAGCCATTATGAAAACTTTTACTATAGCGACACTATTGGCATCAGCCGGCATGTTGGGTCTCTCAGGCTGCGCTTCTACTGGTAATATCACGCCGCAATATGTGCCGCCAAGCACTTATCAGAGCTATGACTGCCAAGCACTGAGCCAAGAGTACGTCCGTGTCAATCGCTATGTTGACGTCACTCGAAATGAGCAATCAACCTTGTCCGCTTCGGGTGTGGGTGTTGGGGTTTCTGCAGGCCGCTGGGGCATCTCACCGAATATCAGCTTTGGTGTTGGCAAAAGTAACAATACCAAAGCCCGCGATGCCAAGTTATCACGGCTTTATGGCGAGCGTGATGCGATTGTCCAATCGGCGCGTATTCAACGTTGTAGCTTTGCCAATGGTGTTAAGATTTATGGTGAGTAAAATCACTTGATGCTTAATTAAGCAGTATTAACTTGATAAGATCATTTAATGATGAATAACCTTCATACGCACTATGATACCTTAATGGTTTCTAGATATGCTTCTCCAGAAGTTATACGAGCTGCTTTTAGATCTTTATCCCAAAAATATCATCCGGACAAGAATAATCATCCAGATGCCGATCGTATAATGCAACAATTTAATGAGTCATATAAGATATTATCTGATCCTATAGAGCGTAGTAAATATGACAAATTATTAACTGAATATGAACGTAGATCTAATGATAAAAATAAGTATGATCATGCTAGAACAAGCAACGATTCAGACAGAAAAAATAAAGTAGTCGTAATTAATATTCCAGACTCTGTATCGTTTAGTCGCTTAAAAGATTACGTAAGTAACTTTTCATCTAAAATAAAGCCTTTATTAATCAAAGCATTTAAAATCATATTTTATATAGCTGTTTTAATATTTCTCATAAATATATTTTTCTCATATATTGACGGTTCTAGTGAATATAATGCAGCAGAAGACTTAAGTGATGCACAAAGAGAAGTAGCAGATGCTGCACAGGAATTACAAAATGCTGTAGATGGATCTGACAATTATCCTTATTTATCTAATACGTCGGATGAGTTATCCGACGCGCAAAGAGAAATCGACAGTGCTATAGAAGAATTAAACACATACGGATACGAAGATTCTTCTGACATATCTACTTCATCAGAAAGTCTGTCTAATGACAACAACGAAGTAAAGCAAATATTAAGTACAGATTACAAGACTCATGCCCCTAATGGTGAGCCTTATCCATCTTCAGCTGGCTATATAGCTGGCTACCCACAACTAAATAATGACGGTGCATCTATACTAACTATCGATAATAGCCAAAATACTGAGGCTGTTTTCGGTAAACTGTACTATTTAGATGGTTTACAGCCTGAAGCTGTACGTCACTTCTATATTCAAGGCAGTGGTGGACTCAACCTACGTAATATTAGCGCTGGAAATTATGATGTAAGATATAAAGATCTTGAGGGAGGAAGTATAGCTAAATCCGAGCCTATGCTTATAGAAGAATACGAAGATTATGATGGTATAAGATTTAGTAAAATAACTATGACTTTATATAAAGTTTCTAATGGAAATATGCAAACTTATTCAATTCCAGAAAGTGAATTCTGATTTTTGCTAGTTTTTATAAAATGAAAAAGCCAATATGCTTATCGCATATTGGCTTTTTTGTGTCCAATCATCATGAGTAAAACTCAAGAAAAGCTTAAGAATTTAAGTTTCTTACCCATTGGACGATTTGATTGCTAGGTAGCGCACCTGACTGACGCGCGACCTCTTTGCCGTTTTTGAAGGCCACCATCGTTGGTAAACTGCGAATATTATAGGGAGCTGCCGCCTGCTCATATTTATCCGTTTGAACTTTGGCAAAGACCACTTGAGGCAGCTGACCAGCAGCGACTTTGAACTCTGGTGCCATCATGATACAAGGCTGACACCAGCTCGCCCAAAAGTCTACGATGGTCAGTACCTCATTTTTTTGGATGACTTTATTGGCTGTTTGCCCATTCAGCTCATGCGGACTTGCTGTCAGTAATAGCTGACTACATTTACCGCATTTCGGTGCAGCGCTTAGCCGTGCAGCAGGTACGCGATTGGTTGCTTGGCAATGTGGGCAGACCAGATGAAAACTTTGCTCACTCATCATATGATTCCTATTCTAATTATTTTACGGTCTCGAAAATTCGACTTTGATATTTTTAACTAAAAGCTATTTGAATTGGCTTTACGAGCAATTTTAGCACAGTCAATTATACTCATTCTCTACGCCACTTGCTGTGCCACGCCACTATATACATAGCTCATCGGTCTTGGGCCGGGCAAATACTCTTCGCTCAGCTCGTCAATGACAAAACCACCTGCTCTAATCAGTGCTGGAATATCGCGATCTAAATGACAACCACCGGCCATCGGTTTCCAAAAAGGCGTCAGTCGATGCTGCCATCGCTCAACAGAAAAATCTGGCGCTAAGCCATGCTCACAAAACAACAAGCGACCGCTAGGTTTTAACACGCGCGCCATTTCTCGAAGTGCAGCTATTGGATCATCAATACTACATAAGGTAAAGGTCATCACAATCGTATCAAATTGATCCGTATCCGCATGAATGCCTTGGACATCAACGGCTATCACTTCAACTGGAATACTAATGTCAGCTGCGCGCTTGCGTGCTAATGTCTGCATCTGAGCCGCTGGATCGACACCGATAATAGAAGAAACCTTTTTGGCATCATAAAATTGCAAATTAAGACCACTGCCAATCCCAATTTCTAATACCTCGCCTAACGCCTGAGGAACAATTTTAGAACGTGCTTTCATCACGTTACCTGTACTACAGGCAACATCTATCAGCTTGGGCAATACATAGCGCTCATAAGGGTTCATTATTCTCTCCAGTCATTGCCATATTTAGCGCTTGCGGATATTGATATAGTTGATACTAAATAAAATGGGTACATGACATTACGATGCGTGACTGGCACAAACTTTTCTTGCTTGCTGTGCCTACGCAGACAGAGGCTACGAAAAATTTATGCCAGTCACGCTATCTCTTTTTTATATTGACCTGACTATACCAATCTTCTATACAGTAAATAATCTATCTGATAATCATTTTTATAGATATCAATCATACAATACTTGCGTAGTGAGGCATAAGATGGCAGTTATCACTTATTGCACTATTTATAGTCAAAATATTCTAAAAACGCGACGGTATTGCTTATATCAATATTACTTTTCACTCACTATAGTTTATTCACCAAGGACATTGATCGGCACTTTCAAATAACGCGTACCATTGTCTTCTGGCTCGGGGAAATGTCCTGCATCAATATTAATTTGCACGGCAGGAATGATAAGCCGTGGCATACCCAAAGTCGCATCGCGGCGCTCACGCATCTGCACAAACTCGGCTTCATTTATACTGTCTTTAACATGGATGTTTTCTAGTTTTTGTGCAGCAACAGTCGCTGTTGGACAGTGCTTACGGCCTTCACCTGGATAATCATGGCACAGATACATGACTGTATCTTCAGGAAGCGCCAACAGCTTTTGAATAGACTGATAGAGCGTTTTGGCATCGCCGCCGGGAAAGTCGCAGCGTGCTGTACCGACATCAGGCGCGAACAAGGTATCTCCAACGAATACCACTGTCTTTTCATCGTCAGTCGCCAGATAAGCCATATCAGCACGTGTATGGCCTGGCACATACATGGCTGTAATGGTGATACCGCCAAGCGCTAGTGTTTCACCCTCGTCGGTCAAAATATCAAACTGACTGGCATCGGTACGAAAACTGGTGTCAAAGTTAAAGATTTGCTTAAAGATTTTTTGTACTTCGGTAATATGCTGACCAATTACTAATTGTCCACCAAGACTTTCTTTTACATGAATAGCAGCAGATAGATGGTCTGCATGCGCATGCGTCTCGATAATATATTTAAGCGCCCAGCCCTGCTCACGTACGAACTCAATCACTTCATCCACACTACTGGTACTCGTTCTGCCTGACTTGGCATCAAAGTTCAGTACGGGATCGACAATGGCGCACAGTTTCTGTTCGGTATCAGCGATAACGTGAGTATAAGTTTCTGTATCGCTATCTAAAAAAGAATGAACTTGCATAGCTGCCTCTTTGCTTTTATAGGATTGTTTTAACCTTCGAACCATTCTTTAAGTATAATGGATCGTCATATACAATATTTAATTCAAAAACTAGGGCGTGTCCTCAATTCAAGCGATTGTATCCAAATGGGCTAAAAATGGCTAAATTTTGCCAAACATCGTCAAATAGCTGATTAATATCCCGATATTATTTGCACTATTTTCCTCGTTTGACGGCAATTTATCTCATTTTTATGACCATTTTTAAAATGAGGACACGCTCTAATGCATATTGAATGTTTATAAATTATTGCAGTTAATATCAACGCCGCCGACAACATCAGCGGTTAAATTTTTAGCATGCCTTTTTAACATGCTTTCTTAACGTTAATACCAATATAGCAATTACCATACAATTTATCAAATTATATAATGTAAATAAATATAACTTGATGTAAGCTGCGATATCATTGATAATTAACGGTAATCACTCATCACTTTTATAAAAACCACGCGACCTTTATCCTGGTTTTATATAAGGAGCTCACTCTGACAACTTCTACCTCAGCATTGGCTACCTCTACTGACAGTAAGGCCGACCCTATGTCAGTCAATAACGCAGACTCTGTACCGCTAGATCTGGCCAAACAGATGCAACAAGCATCGCTACAAGCCAGCCAATTACTAAAGTCACTCTCGCATCCTGATCGCTTACTCCTTCTCTGTCAATTGACTCAAGGTGAGTATTGCGTTGGTGAGCTTGAGGGCTTGGTCGGTGTTGGACAGCCAAGCTTATCGCAGCAGTTAGGCATATTGCGCAAGGATGAGCTGGTCGCGACACGGCGCGACGGTAAGCAAATTTACTATAGCATCGCCAGCGACGATGCCTTAGCAGTCTTAGAGCTACTTTATCAACGCTTTTGTGCCAAAACAGATACTTAACTGGTTATTGAGTTCTTAGCTGTTTTTAACTTTATTTATTGTGATGACGTATTGATATGACCTCTATCGCTGCTCGCCTGATTCCTACTTGGCTGCGCCAGTATCAGCTGGCTGCCTTGCCGACTGACGTCATCGCTGGGCTGGTGGTGGGCGTACTGGTGATACCGCAAAGCCTAGGCTACGCTGTACTTGCAGGCTTGCCGCCCGTCTATGGTCTGTACGCTGCGATTGTGCCTGTCATCGTCTATGCTTGGCTTGGCTCTAGCAATGTACAAGCGGTCGGACCGGTGGCCATCACCGCTATTATGACTGCCAGTAGTTTGTTGCCTTACGCTGAGCAAGGCACTGAGCAGTATGCCCTAATGGCAAGTCTATTGGCACTGATGGTGGGGTCACTGCTTTGGATCGCAGGACGGCTCAAGCTTGGCTGGATCATGCAGTTTATCAGTCGCGGCGTATCGGCAGGATTTGTGAGCGGTGCGGCGGTTCTCATTTTCGTCAGTCAGCTCAAATACTTAACGGATATCCCGATCGCGGGCAGCAGCCTAATCGGTTATTTATCGACCATGCAGTTATATGCGCGCCAGCTACATCCGTTGACCTTGTTGATTGGCGTGATCGCTTTTGCGCTCTTGGTCGCAAATCGCTACAGTAGCAAATGGGTGTGGCGAACGTGGCTGTCATCCTCATCTGCCAAATGGGCAGAACGCTTATTTCCCCTTATTTTGCTCGGCATTGCCATTTTACTCAGTATGGCACTGCATTGGGATGCGCGTGGTGTGGCGACTATCGGTAATATTCCGCAAGGGTTACCACGTTTCACACTGCCCCATATACCAGACATCCAAGAAGCACTCAAACTGTTACCAACCGCAGGATTGATGGCGCTTATTATCTTTGTCTCTAGCAGTTCCGTCGCCAGCACCTATGCACGACTGCGCGGTGAGAAGTTTGATGCCAATCGTGAGCTGACAGGGCTTGGACTCGCCAATCTTTCTGGTGGATTGTTTCAGAGCTTTGCGGTGGCAGGCGGGTTTTCACGGACGGCAATCAACGTCGACTCAGGTGCCAAAACTCCACTCGCCAGCCTGATGACGGTGCTGGTGATGATTGCCGCACTAATCGCCTTTAATAGCGCACTTGCGCCGTTGCCTTACGCCTTGCTTGGCGCAACCATCATGGCATCCATCATTGGCTTGATCGATATTGCGACCTTAAAGTCCGCTTGGCAACGGGATCGCTTAGACGGCGCAAGCTTTATCGCAGCGTTTGTAGGGGTACTAATATTTGGGCTAAATACCGGACTGGTCATCGGTCTCATGGTGTCATTTGCCAGTCTCATCTGGCAATCGAGCCAACCACACGTCGCCATCGTCGGACAATTGGCTGGGACAGGACACTTTCGCAATATCAATCGCCACGATGTCGTCACTTTTCATAATTTATTGATGTTACGTATCGATGAGAGTCTGTTTTTTGGTAATAGCGAATCGGTACATCGGCGCATCTTAAATGCCTTACAACAATATCCCGAAGCGCATGAGCTGATTCTCATTATGGCCGCGGTCAATCACATTGATCTGACCGCGCAGGAAATGCTCAGCACCTTAAATCAAGAGCTGGCCCTGCAAAACAAGCATTTACACTTTAGCTTTATTAAAGGCCCAGTCATGGATGTCATCGAGCACACTCCGCTGATTGCTGAGCTATCAGGACAGGTGTACCTCAGTACTATGGATGCCGTCAATGCTCTAAAGCAAATATAAATACGCCCTACTATTTTCGTCAACCATACAATCACTATTGATGTCTGCAACAAAATATCGTTATGATAGAGAGTATAGTATGCTAGCTTGTTGTATGGCTGCACTCAATCTAAACAAGCTAAATCAAGCCGAACTGAAATAAGACAACATTTATACGTCAAATCGACGCTTTAGTGTTTTTAACATTTTTTAATAAACGTAAATGACCCTTTTTATGACCGATGATTTAACGATTTATAAGCAAATATACCCAAGCCAATGTGTCAAGATTGCTGAGCTGGGCTATCGCTCAGTGCTCAATATACGCCCAGATGCTGAGATCGAGACACAGCCTAATAGCTGTGATTTGGCGACTGCAACGAAGCAGGCAAATCTGACGTATCATCACCTACCCTTTGATGATGAGCGCCTGAGTATGCTGACCGTAGAACAGTTTGCCGTCTTTTATCACTCAATGCCCAAGCCCATATTGATGTTTTGTGGTACTGGTGCTCGCGCCAAACTCCTTTATCAAAGCGCGTTGATGCAAGGGCTGCTATAAAACGGCAATAACGCTTACACACCTTCTCTTTAGAAATGACTGCAATAAGCCTAGGCTTAGATGCTGTATTCCTACACTTTACATCTCAATCTTTCATATAAACAATAAAAGGAGCTCTTATGAGCCACGAAATCAGTATTACGGGACAAATTACCCCTGATCAAGTCCCTATGCTTGCCGAAAACGGCTTCAAAACTATTATCAATAATCGTCCTGATGGCGAAGAGCCTGGACAACCTACCAGCGCTGATATCGAAGCAGCTGCTAAAGAAGCAGGACTTGCTTATAAAGAAGTCTCATTTGCTGGTAGTGAGCTCAATCAAAACCACGTTGAGGAGTTTGCTGACTTCTTTAATCAAGCTGAGCAGCCAGTGTTAATATTTTGCCGTACGGGTAATCGCTCAACGGGTATCTATGAAGCCGCTAAGCGCATGGACTTGTTAGACGATTGATATTAGTCTAAACAAACGTGCCACTACTTAAAAAAATGCCCGTCCAAAACTTGGATGGGCATTTTTTTGCATATTACTAAACTATAGACTGGTCAATTTTCAGCATTGGGTACATAATTAAATTTTATTTAATAGGACTTTATGATGCAAAAATCACTTCTCATCATCGGCAATAAAAACTATTCATCGTGGTCATTGCGAGCTTGGCTATTACTCAAAGCTTTCGGTGTTGACTTCAATGAACAACTTATCGAATTGTTTCACCCCTCAGCAACAGCCATTCTCGATGAGTATGCGCCAACAGGCAAAGTGCCCGTTTTGGTTTATGGTGAAAATGATGACAAAGTTACGGTTTGGGATACCTTAGCGATTGCCATGCATATCAATGATTATTTTACCGACATAGATGTTTGGACAGGACTTAGTAAGTCTGAGACTAAAAGCAATACTCGCAACAGAATAAATAGCGCCTATTGCCAAAGCATCGTCGCTGAGATGCATTCTGGTCTAACGGGTATTCGTAATGAAATGCCGATGAATATCAGAGCGACTGCTAAGATACAACCGAGCGATGCTTGCTTAACTGACATTGCTCGTATCGAAGAGATTTTTGCAAATTGCTTAAAAAATCGCTCAAAAGACAGCTACCTTTTTGGTCAATTCACTGCTGCCGATGCTTTTTTTGCGCCTGTAGTGCTACGCTTGCAGACCTATGCTGATGCGTCTAGCATAGAATTAAAGCCGACGACTAAACAGTACTGTGAGACGATGTTAAACAATCCTCACATACAAGCTTGGATCGATTCAGCTTTAAAGGAGACACGCGTCATCGAAGAAGATGAAGCAGGTGAGATAATGTCGATAGCTGGCATTTTGGCGAATAAATAGTATCTTGCATAAAAAAACCACTTTAACTCAGTTAAAGTGGTTTTTTTATGCAAGATAAATAAAGCGTACGTGTACTACTGCTTTTGGTCTAACGCTTCTTTTACCGCTTTTTTACCCCATGCGCTCAGATCGAGGTCCAACTTTTCATACTCTTGTGCATCGAATAACGGCTCTTTAACCCCTGATTTTAATTGACTTGCAAAGTCGTCAAGTAGACGCTTGGCTCGCGGAAACAACATTATCAAGGCCAATAAGTTTGCTAGCGCTAGCACGCCCATCAACGGATCAGCGAAGAAGAATACTGTAGTAGCTGCAGGAGCCACTGCGCCCAAGAATAATATCGCCATCACTACAATTCGTAAAATCAGAGTCGCCATTTTGATATTCTTTTTGACCAAAAAGTTAATGGCATTTTCACCCATATAATAGTTATACATGATAGAGCTTAAGGCAAATAACAATATCGATATGGTCAGGATATACTGCGCCCAATCTCCAAGCTGGGTCGTTAGCGCTTGCTGTGCCAGTACGATACCATCAACTTCAGCACCTGGCTGATAGACACCGCTCAGTAAAATCATAAATGCTGTGGCACTACATACGACTAACGTATCAATGAACACAGATAATGACTGCGAGATACCTTGACTGACTGGATGCGTGGCATAAGCAGTAGCAGCGATATTAGGTGCGGAACCCAGACCAGCCTCATTCGAGAATAAGCCGCGCTTCATGCCTTGCTCAATCGCCACACCAATACCACCGCCCACGACAGATTCAATGCCAAACGCATTTTTAACAATCATCGCCATCAATGCAGGCAATTCGGTGATATTGAGCACGATGACAATCAGCGCCATACCAATATAGATTAATGCCATCACAGGAATGACAACGTCGGCCACTTTAGCAATGCGCTGAATACCGCCAAAGACAATAAATCCACCTGCAATCACCAGTACTACACCCGTTATCCAGCGGTCAATGCCGAAACTTTCAAGCGCAGAGCCTGCCACCGTATTGCCTTGGAACGCCACAAACCCGATAGAAAAAGACAGTAGTAGCGAGATCGCATAGATGATGGCGAGCCAGCGATAGTCTTTACCTAAGCCATGTAAAATATAGGTCGCAGGGCCACCGCGAAAGTTACCATCAGTATCTCTACGCTTATAAAGCTGGGCTAAGCTACACTCAACAATGCTAGTCATCATTCCAATTAAGGCCACAACCCACATCCAGAATACCGCTCCCGGACCCCCTAAAGAGATTGCAACAGCAACGCCAGCAATGTTACCGCCGCCAACACGTCCACCGATAGAAACGAGCAACGCCTGACGGGCAGAAATTCCTTCGTCTCCTACCTCATCCGTTTTAAATACACGGAACATACGTTTAAAATATCTAAACTGGGCAAATCTACCCACAATGGAAAATAATAAACCAAAAATAACTAACATAGGGATAAGTGCCCAGCCCCACGTTAGATCCCCAACTAGGGCAAAAAAAGCTTCAATATATTCCATGCCTATTTTCCTTATATTTCATGATCATATGATAGGTTTTATTGAGCTCATTATTGCATCAACAACACGAGTTTGTAACGTAAATGCTGATATTTTCTGAGAAAAATCGCTTTATTGGTTTACTTAAATGACCATTTTCTAAATATTAGGATTTGTTCTATATAGACGTATTTATACGATAGCACAAAAAAACCACCTCAAAAGAGGTGGCTTTTCAAATTCAAACTAACTTCAAACTTACTGCATAACCAAGTATTCAAACGCTGACAATGCTGCTTTACTACCCTCACCCATCGCGATGTTAATCTGCTTAAATGGCACGGTCGTGACGTCACCACAAGCAAAAATACCTTTGCGATCCGTACGGCAGCGCTCATCAATCTCAACTTCACCAAAGCGGTTTAAATCCACGAAGCCTTTGATAAATCCAGTATTGGGTACTAAGCCAATCTGTACAAAGACACCGGACAAATCACGCTCATGGGTTTCACCTGTTTTGCGATCTTCAAAGACGATGGAGCTGACTTTACCATCAGTGGCCTTAATCTCTTTGGTCGCCGCCCCAGTGATGAACTCGATGTTTGATCTCTCTTTGGCTTTGTTGATCAATACCTGATCCGCTTTTAGCTCATCAGCGAACTCAAGCACGGTCACATGCTTCACAATACCGGCAAGGTCTAACGCCGCTTCGACACCAGAGTTACCGCCACCGATGACAGAAATCTCTTTACCTTTAAAGAACGGGCCATCACAGTGGGCACAGAAAGCCACGCCTTTACCAATATTCTCTTCTTCACCTGGTATACCAAGCTTGCGCCATTGGGCACCCGTCGCCAAGATAATACTGCGCGTCTCAAAAGTCTCACCCGTATTTAGATGAATACTATAGTTTTCTTCCGACGTCTCGCCGATTTCTTTAACGCTGACGTGCTCTTTTAGCGTGATGTTGTATTCGCCTAAATGTTTGACGAAGTCTGCTGATAGATGTGTACCTGTCGTCAATGGTACAGAAATCAAGTTTTCGATATCTTGCGTATCTTTGACCTGTCCACCGATCCGATCAGCGACCATGGTCACTTTTAGACCTTTACGCGCGGTATAAATGGCAGCAGCGACCCCAGCAGGACCAGCGCCAATGATAGTGACGTCTTGCTGCTCTAACTGCTCAGCGTCGTCTTCCACTTCTGACAACAAGTCAGGGAACTGCTCTTGCAATTTTCCGATCAACTTAGCCGTATCGATTAGTCCATTAGCAAACGGCTTACCGTTTAAAAATACCGCTGGAACTCCTTGGATGTTATTCGCTTCTACTTGCTCTTGGAATAATGCACCATCAATCATCTCATTGCTGATGTCGTCATTCAATAAGGCAAATTGGTTCAACGCTTGCACGACTTCTGGGCAACTGTGGCAAGACAATGACACATAGGTCTGGAACTGTAAGGGCTTATTAAAACGTTTGACTAACTTTTGAATACCTTCGTCTAGTTTTAGCGTATGACCACCCGCTTGCAAGATTGCCAAGATAAGCGAGGTGAACTCATGACCACCAGGAATACCGCTAAAGACGATACCAGTATCAGTCAACGCGTCATCAGCATGACTGACGACTTTAAAACTAATCGCACTAGGCAAGCTCTCATCAATCGCTTCTGCATCAAAATTGATTTTGTCAGTCGTACCAGCGATTTTGGTCAAAAAGTCAATCAACTCTGCCCGCTTTTCATGCGTACCATTGCCTAAGACAAAGGTAATTGGACGGGTCATGTTTTCGCTATAGCTCTTGATGGCATCTAATAAACTTTGATCTATCATGTTTGTTCCTCATTATTATTTAATATGTAACGGCAACTAAGCGGTTGCACGTTTAAAGACGGAGAATCTGTAGTAAGTAATATCGTTTAAAGTGTTATTTGGATAAGGCTTGTGCCTTTTGATGTCCCTATTATCATAGGTTTCATAGATTTGAGCAAGCTGAGAAACCCAAACCTTATGTTTTATAAAACCAATCATTAATTAGAATTTATAATTAAATTTAAACTTATAAGAGGATTATTATCATAGTATCAAGATGATTTTTTCGCTACAATCGAATAAGAGCAATAGGAATAATTCCTGTTTCCTAGCGGAAGATTGGCTTTTATGCGTGCTTATCAAAGGCTATTTCTGCTTGTATTAAGCCTTATCACTATTGAGCGTAATAGCGGTTTGGTTGAGTAATAATCAAGTCTCACAATCATAAATCTTAACGACAATGCGCTGATGCTGACCGTTAGCTTGCGCCTCATAACAAGGATGACCAGATGAGAAAGACTGATACAAGGCTAGATAACAAAGAAATTATCGCTGAACTTAAGCAAAAAGACAGCCATTTTGCGAGTATTTTTGCTGAACATACTCAGCTGGATGAGAAGATCAATTATCTCGAAAAGGATTTGATAAAACATAGCAGCTGTGACGATGAAATAGAACAAATGAAGCGTCGAAAACTACACCTTAAAGATGAAATTTATAAAATAATTGATAAAAACAAAACACAATCTCACGCTTAATGCTTCATTTATTAGGGGCGTGTCCTCATTTTTATCCTATCTGAGCACTTTCGTTCAAATCGAGGATACACCCCAAAATTACTGCTAAGAATTTCTTACATTTAGTTTTATAAATCTTAATTTTATAATCAACAAGTCTCACAATCATAATCTGTCTTAACCACAACGCGTCACTGCTTATGCTAAGCACACGCTAAATAACAAGGATGACAACATGACCATGACTGATAAATGGCAAGATCACAGCGACATCATCGATGAGCTCAAGCAAAAAGATGCGCACTTTGCGAGTATCTTCGATGAACATACTACGCTGGACAGACAAATTGATAAGCTTGAGAATGACGTGGTCAAACACGCCAGCCGCGATGAAGAAATCGAACAAATGAAGCGGCGCAAGCTACAGCTCAAAGATGAGATTTACAAAACCATAGATAAAAATAAAATGCAATCTCAAGCGTAATAGCTTATTTATTATCGATAAATAACACTAATAACACTTTAGCTTAAGATATAAAAAGACCCCATCAACGTAAGCTGATGGGGTCTTTATTTATAGCACTGGTTCAAATTAGAAAATAATAAAAACAGCGCTACCTATCGCTAAAATAGTTGGATAACTACTTAGGTTTTACTAACCTAGATTTTACCGACTAGGTCAAGACTTGGCTTCAATGTATCGCCGCCTTGTTCCCAAGCTGCTGGGCAAACTTCGCCATCGTTTTCACGGACATATTGTGCTGCTTTTACTTTACGCAGCATGTCTTTTGCGCTACGGCCAATACCGCCAGCATGAATCTCAGCAACCTGAATCAAACCATCTGGATCGATTAAGAAAGTACCGCGCTCAGCTAGGCCTGCTTCTTCGATCATCACGTTAAAACCACGAGTGATTTTACCAGTAGGATCGCCGATCATTGGATAGTTTACTTTACCAATTGCGTCTGAAGAATCATGCCATGCTTTATGCGTGAAATGAGTGTCAGTCGATACTGAGTATACTTCTACGCCCAAACCTTGTAGCTCTTCGTAATGGTTTGCCATGTCTTCAAGCTCAGTTGGGCAAACAAAAGTAAAGTCAGCTGGGTAGAATAAGAAAATCGCCCAGTTACCTTTTACGTCTTCTGAAGTGATGGTTTTGAACTCACCGTTTACATATGCATCTGCTGAAAATTCTGGGATTTCTTGATTGATAATAGACGCCATGATTGGCTCCTTTTTTGATTAAGTGTGATTAATTTAATGGTGCTTATTTATTTGATTGTTTCTGTTAAGCCTTGAACTATCTGGGCTACCTGACAAACTATACGCGAATTCTATGGTTAATCCAGTTAAAAGTTTTTAATGTGATGTTTTGTTTTATTAAACTTGTTAAACTATTCTATCTACTTCATGTCATCAGTGTGCTATCGGTAAATCTCGATAATGACCAAGATGCATAAGTATTGTCATTTGAGTAAAAAACAACCAAAAAAGAGGTCTTATGATTACCTTACGTCAACTTGAATTTGCCTTAGCAGTCGCTAAACACCGCCATTTCAAACGGGCAGCAGAAGATTGTAATATTTCGCAGTCTGCGCTGAGCTTAGGTATCGCAGAATTAGAAAAGCAACTAGACACACAGATTTTTGAGCGTAATAACAAACAAGTGCTTATCACTCCTATTGGGCAAGATATCCTGACGCGGGCGCAGCGTGTATTCTCTGAAGTGAGCGACTTGACCACCCGTGCGCACAGCCATCAAACGCCGCTTGCCTACCCGATGACTGTGGGTATCATTCCAACGATTGCTCCTTACTTGCTGCCAAAAGTCCTGCCTACACTGCGAGCCAATTATCCAGAATTTCGCATGACCATCGTTGAGCAACAAACCGAACGCTTACTCGAGCAAGTCCGTTACGGTCATATTGACACAGCAATCATTGCCCTACCCTATGCCGTAGATGGCTTGCACAGTTTTGAATTTTGGAGTGAAGACTTCTTCGCAGTATTCCCAAAAGACGATGTCCATGCCAAGCTTAACACCATTGATTCTGAGGATCTCGCTACTGCCAATCTCATGCTGCTGGGTGAAGGACATTGCCTGACCGATCAGACGCTATCGGTTTGTCATTTTGATCGGGCGCAAATGAAATCGAGCTTTTCTGACGCTAGCTTAAACACGCTCATTCAGATGGCACTCGCTAATATGGGCACAACTTTAGTACCTGAGATGGCCCTGGATCAATTGCACCTACAGAACCAAAATGCGGTCGCGGTGCCATTAGCAGAAAAAGGCCCACATCGCCACATCGCCTTTGTCACCCGTTTGAATTATGCTCGTGTCGACGATGTAAATTTACTGGGCAAGGTATTTAAACAAGCTTTTGAAGATGCAGCTCATAAGGATTGATTTGACCGTTAGAACAATCATAAACTAGGCATTGTAGAATAGATATGAACGATGTTTCGCACGTAACGTCCGACCTTGGTCAGCATTTCGCCATGCACTTGTCTGCCATCGCTAATGATATTGATCGAGTAGAGGTAGAGGCGCTTTGGCAAGCTGCCGCTACCCGTTATAACGAAGCCCATCGCGCTTATCACACCCTGCACCACATTAAGCAGTTGTTTGCGCAGTTTGAGCAAGTTAAGCACAACCTTTATGAACCCCATATCATCGCTTTAGCGCTGTATTATCACGATGTGATATACGAGCCAACACGGGCAGATAATGAGTTAAAAAGTGCAGACTATGCGGTGGAAGCGTTGCAGAAATATTTGAGCGCGGAACAATGCCAACATATCTATGCACTTATCATGATGACAGCTACTCATCAACTTGATGCATTAGCAGACGATGATAAGTGCAGCGATGCGGCTTATCTGTTAGATATGGATTTGAGCGTTTTGGGTGCTGCATGGTCTGAATATGAACCGTACGCATCTGCGGTACGTAAAGAGTATGCACACGTGCCAGCTACCGATTACTGTATCGGACGAACAGCGGTGTTAAAAGGATTGTTGGCGCATCCAAGACTGTATTTGACCGATTATTACTTTGAACGGTTAGAAAAGCAAGCGCGAGATAATATCAAGCGTGAGCTTACTTCGCTTTCAGCTTGATAAATAACTCACTGCCTTGACGTGCAGAATGCGAGTTATAGCTGGCTTCCATCATCTCTATATCAAAATACTGCTCAAAACGCTGCTGATATTCATCTTTTGTGCCACCAAAAGGTGGTTCATCACGGCCAAAATCCACATTGAAAAGCAGGCCAACCAGCTTACCTTGCGGCTTCAATAGCGCTGCCATCTGCTCGATATATTCATCACGACGTGACGGATTTATCGCACAAAAAAACGTCTGCTCAAGCACCCAATCAAATTGATATTGCTCAGGTGATAAATTAAAAAAATCTGCACAAATCAGGTGCGCCGCTGGGAAGTCAGGATAGCGCTCTGCAAACGCATCAATCGGTGCAGGCGCAAAATCAACCAATGTGACATTGGTAAAACCCTGCTCGTGTAAATAGCCAACCTCATAGGCATTGCCTGCCCCTGGCACTAGAATAGCCTGATCTTTAGCAGACGCAGGCAGTTGATCGATGTAAGCTTTTAGCGGTGGTGACACCTGTCCCATATCCCACTGTATGCTACCAGTCTCATAACGCTGCTGCCAAAATTCGGCTTGATTGACGTTGTCCATATGACATCCCTGTATATACCATGCATCTACAATATACCTATCATTCTATTATTTGAATGATACGCTGTATACTGCGACGTGAGCGCTTATCATAGCAGGTATGTTAGGGTTAACGAATGCCTTTATATCATTTGTGTGAGGCGTTTAATCCAGCTGACCCGACTTGCCCGCTAGCATATCGTGCCACTGCTGATAATCTGGCATCGCTGCCGCTACCGTTTGCCAAAACGCCTTGCTGTGATTGGCATGATGCAAATGACACAGCTCATGGACAATGACGTATTCGGTGCATTCAATCGGGTAAGCGGGAAGATATACGGATAACCAAATTCGGCGCGCGCGTGTATTACAACTGCCCCAACGCGTATGCATCTTCTTCAACCGCACTTCATTAGCAGTAGCACCGACTATCGGTTGCCACTTGTCAAATAAAGATGGATTTACTTCAGTAAGTTGTTGCCGATAATAAGCAATTTTTTCATCGTGGTTGAGAGTGAAAGATTGTTCGATGCCCCATAAGAGCACGGGACTATCTGAGGTTGACGCTTTGGGTTTCGGGGTTTGCTTGTGATGATAACGCGCTAACACTTGCGGATGGTTGTCTAGCGCCCATGATACGCGCTTGTCGACAGACTGAGCGATTTGGCTGGCGCTGATAGACATCGGTACGGAGACCATGAGCGCATAAGGCTTTAAGCGAAAATTGATATTTTTGACGCGCTTTTTGGTCACGTGCAGCACAATACCTGCTTGTGCCAGCTGTTGTCTCGCCAAATCTAATACGAGCGACGTACTCGGTTGCGGCATTATGGTTTCTCCCTTACACCGCTTATGCTAAAACTGCCTGCAAATGATTGTCAAAAGACATATTATGTATTTGACTGTCCTGCACCATAATGTTGGCAGTATGCTTTGAATTTGATTCTGCTACATCCGATGTTTCTACTGGTAGGGTATTCACCCTCAATCTTGTCAGCTTCCCGTGCCCATCGCTGACGATAAAGCCTGACGCTCCATGATTACTTTTAGTTTGACCAGATGCCTGACCAGCGACTAGCGAAGCTCCTGCACAATCTGGCAAACGCACAGCGTCAATCAGCATGCGTGTGTTTAAATCATAAATCGCTGCACAGCCACCAATTGGTGTGGTCACACATAACAGATTGCGCTCACTATCAACCGCCACACTGGCAATGTATTGATGGAAGCATTGCCAGTGATTATTGGGCATAACCAATGGTTTAAAGTCAGAATCACCGCGATGATGGGTCAGCACTAACGGTACATTGATATGTTTCTCACCCTGAAATTGAATACCAATCATCACCGTGCCATCGTCATGTATGGCCAAATGACGCACACTCATCTGATTGTGTTCAGGGATAATTTGCTCAAGCAGCGTCCCATCATGACGACTCAGATAAGTCAACGATGGACGCATGGTATCGAGATTCAGCTCTTCACGAGAGGCTTGTTCCGTTTTGATACCGCCATTAGCGATGACCAGTGTCTCGCCATCTGGATGCATAATCAGCTCATGTGGCCCAATACCGTGCGAGTCAAATTCGGTTATTTTATTATAGTTATCATGAGCATCGTAGATACCAATTTTACCCGCCAAGCTTATCGTATCATTCTCAGTGACGTATAGCTTTGAGCCATCCAAACTGTAGCAAGCATGCCCATAAAAATGGCGATTATCAGCCGCTTTTATAGCAAGCTTTACCTGTCCTGTCGCTGTGTCTAATACCCAAAAACTTTCACTGGGGCGGCGACCCAACACCACGACATCGCGTTGACAATTATGAGCATTTGATCTGTTTTGAGTGTTTTGAATATTAGCGATTGGCTGGACAACAATATCGTGGACACGCTCAGGCATGGTCGTTTGCCAAACGATTTGTCGGTCTGCATCGATGCCGACTACCCCAAAGCCAGTTTCATCATTACTACTATCATCATTACTATCGTCGTTATTTATCAATGATAGGTTCTGTGGCATCGACGCTACGCCACTGACCCAGCATACTGGACGCGCCAGCATAACGGTGCTATGCATTGCCGTCAGGTCGGTCACGGTATTTTTAGTATCATGATTTTTATCATCGATATCATCATGATAAGCCCGTTGCCACGCAGCAGACGCGTGCTGATAGGCGTAGCGAAAACGGATTAGCTGTGACTTGGGCGATGCTTGCAATATATGCAGCTGAGCACGCACACCCGACACATAGTCTTGCAACTTTGCTTCAGGCTGATGCTGCTTGCGATAGTGATGATGTATACCAACCAATGCCACCGTTCCCAATACGCTACCGAGCGTAGTCAAGGCCGACGTCACCAGCTGCTCATGATTTGAGCGCTTGTCTGCTGGTCTAGGCGTTGCTTTAGAGGACGCGCTATGAGATTTTGCTATCGCAGCGGTATTGGCTTCAGAGATTTGCATGACTTAATCGCCATCATTGCTGTTAAAACCAACACGGATACCCAAGGTGGGAATCAATTGGCGTTTCATCAGGCGGGTAATGGTCGTAAAGTGATCAAACAATTCTTGCTGCTTGGCTTTATCGGCAGTCGCTAAATCCTCTGGCATCTGCGCCAATAGCGTGGTGGTATCAGCCAGCTCGCTTGATAGAGTGGCCGCAATAGCATTCTCATTATTGCTGCCAAGAATGGCCGTCAATACCGGGTCAGTCAGTGTTTTATTCAAGGTAGCCAACTTAGCATTGATAATAGCGCGGCTTTGTCCAGCAGTAGCAGCAGGCAGATGTCCCTTGGCTTTGTCTGTGAGACCTAATGGTTCATCAATAGCATTGGTCTTCATCGTCTCAATCAATGACAATAAAGCGTTAAACCACTGGTTCAAACCTTGATCGCTATCAGCCGTTTTATCAATCGCCAGTAAAGTTGTGGCGTTCTGCTGCCAGTTACTTTCGATGTCTTTTAATCGCGTGCTTAGTGCCGCGCTGGCGCTGGCCACATAAGCACATTGAGCAGCATTCAAGCTGTCATTGGCAAATAGCGCCTCTTCCAGACCTGGTACGCCTTGCACAATAGCGCTCTCGTTAGCGAGCTGCTCTGGGGTTAGTTTTGGGTTGGCCGCGATTAGCTCTGCAACACCACTGTGTACCAAGCCGCGCTCGTCAGGGTAATAATTGATGTACAAGTTGCTCATACTAGCAGTCGCAGGACCGAAGTTGATCATCTCAGCACTCGCCCATGCTTGTGCCAGCACCAACCACTGAGCACGCAACGCTTGCAATTCATCACCGCTGACAGGCGCTTGCTGACAATGCTTCTGCGCCAAATCATGTAACAAACCACTTTGCTTCGCCGCATCCGCATAAGCTGGAATGACAATGTCTTTAGCCACATGCGTCAGATAAGTTTTTTCGGTCTCCGCACTGATATCTATGGCGACTATCTGTTCGTCATTCGCGCTATCGGCGGCCGTACTGTTTGAGGCAGCACCATCTTGCGCGACGGTTTGGCTATCCATCTCTGCTGTTTTATTCTCATCGGCAGGCTTGACACAACTGATGAGTAATCCAGCACTCAGTGCCGATAACGCCATTGCTAATGCAGGATTTATTTTCATAAGTTTCTCGGTAATGGGATAAGTAGTAATTTATATCATTTTTATAATGATTTTAAGAAGGCGTTTAATTCAGCGCGTCCTTGCTTATCTAATTTCAACACTTTTTGGCGTTGGTTTTCTGCTTCACCGCCATGCCATAGTACCGCTTCCATCAGCGTGCGCGCGCGACCATCATGTAAAAAGGTCGCTTGCGGATCGACGGTTTGAGCCAAACCAATTCCCCACAATGCAGGAGTACGCCACTCGTATGAGTTGGCCAAAAACTCAACTTGCGCATCTTTTGCTGGTAGTTTGCCCGCTATCGTGCGATCGGCAAGCGCATCGCCCATATCGTGCAGCAGCAAATCCGTATAAGGATAAATGACTTGTCCATGCTGCTCAAGATGGTCGTCATCGGTTTTTGGCAACTGATATCTTGGCGTATGGCAACTTTGACAACCCATATCATAAAAACGTTTTTTACCAGCCAGTACCAGCTTATCATCGGCATTGCGACGATGTGGCACGGCTAAATTCCGCGTATAAAATTCTACAAACTTGGCTATTTCATCATTCACTTCGACGGGCGGCTTACCGTTACCTTGCTCATCAGCGCCAGTAGTCGCGTTAATACAAGCGGTTTGGCTCGGCATGCAGGACTTATGAGGACGAATGTTTGAGGTCAGCCCCATATCCTCATTAAAGGCACTTTGGTTTTGTGTAATCAGCTTGGTTTGACCAGCTTTCCAGCCAAAACGACCAAGCGCATGCTTGCCAGTTTGCGGGTCCATCACCCAGTTAAACTTGCCACTGATGTCGCTAGTACTATTGTTATTGACCGCTTGTTTTTTAATATCATCGTCAGGTATTTGTTCTAAGAGCCCAAGCCCAATCATTGGTAAAGCCACTCGCGGTGATACCATCATTTCATTATCAAACGCCCCATAGCCGGGTTTGGTCAACTCAAATCTAGGCGCACGTAGGGTTTCGACATAACCATCGGCAAAGGTAACTGGCATATCGGTCCACTGTACCGCAATTCGTGCTTCGGCTGGTACACCCTGAATACCGCGATCTTGTAGCTGACCGCCATACATAGGATGCACTACTTTTTCGATCAGGGAATCCTGCAATTGCTGACGCTGCTCATCCGTTGTCGCTGGCATAGACAGACGTATTAATAAACTATCAGCATCGTCCTTGCTGCTCATCGGCGCATGACCACGACCATCTTTGACATGGCATGATTGGCAGGCGGCGACATTGAATAACGCGCCAAGACCGTCACGGCTGTCCGTGCTAGCAGGGGCAATCACCCACGGTTGTTGAAAGAACGCATTACCAATGAAAAAAGAACCTTTGCGTAAGGCGGTGAGGTTTGATGAAGGTTTTGAGTAACTCTCAGCACTGGTAATACTAATACCGCTATCACCGCCTTGCTTAATCTCTTGCGGGTCAAAGGAGGCAAGCTGCTGCATGGGCACCCCAGCCAGCGCTTCAATATTTTGACTGCGTTCAGCAGACAAGGCTTTATCCTGCTTATCAGCATTGACGTCATTCTTATTAGCGGATGAGCTGTCAGTTGGCTGACAAGCCGTAAGTGACAAGACGCAGAGAGCACTAAGCGCAAGCTTTAACGGTGTATTTTTAGACAATAAAGAGGTATGAAGAGACATAGATAGTTTGTCTTTCGTGGCAGAAATGGCGTTCATAAGCATTGCCTTAGCGCTAGTATAGAACCATAAAAATCGCGCACCATAACAATATGTCGTTACAGTCAACAGGGTACAACTGTAAAAAGGCTGGTTGGTAGCGTTATTTTAACAGGGCATAAAAAAACACATTGCCAACCGAGATTGACAACGTGTGTATTATACATAAATTACTTTCTTATGAAAATAATTCTCATTCACTTATAGCGACTTATCAGGCATTATAAATGAATACAACTGACGCTAGTAAGCGTATAAACAGCCTAGCTTAAAACTATAAACCCGCATCAGCATCTAGATTATCAATACCAACCGCTTTTGCCGCGCTTTCGATACCAGTCGTCAATTCCTGCAAGCTGGTAATGGCCGTCTCGATCCAACCACGGCGAGCATTTTGCTCTTCAGCAGAGATACCTTGTTTGCTTGCTTGACCAACGGTCGCTATCATTTGATCAATCTTAATACCTTCTTTTTCGCCTTTTTCAACGATGATATTAAAATCACTTTCTACTTTACTAAAGTCAGAAGCCAGCTTATCAGCAACATCCTGATGACCCGTATCAATCAGGTAGTTTTTCACGCCATAGCCACCAATGGTTTTATCCGCGAGGGTCTTGTAGCTGCCATTAAATACATTCTGAATACCGCGAGCATTATTAGCGTAGCTCAGATGGGTCAAGTCACTAAAGCATTCATGTTCGTCTTCGGTAGATCCCGTGACGAAGGCGACCTGCATACGCTGAGAGGCCAGCTCGCCAAATGCCAAGCTGCCCATCTGATACATAATCTGGCGTAGGCCATTATTATCTTTGCGCGCTATCATATCGCTGCGTAAGGTATGCTCACTGTCAGGCTGCCACTGGGCTTCCATCGCGGTCAAATCATCGACCAATAACTGCGCAGCGGCCTTTAAGAATTCGCCGCGACGCTCACAAATGCTTGCATCGGTATTGGCGCTTTCACCACTAGTACATTTGCCATCGGTGGTATTGTAATCACTAATCGGACGGTTGCCTGCACCCTCACCGACGCCGTTGGTATCTTGTCCCCATAGCATAAACTCGATCGCATGATAGCCGGTCGTCACGTTGGCTTCGCTACCACCGATCTCATTCATGTCTGCTAAAAGTTGCGGCGTAATCGTGCTGGTATCTTGCTTAATGCTACCGACGGCAATGCTATCACTATTGATGATATTGTCTTGACTGTTATATTCACCTTCATAGTCGTCGCTGACGTAATCAATGAGCGCTTCATCGAGCGGCCATGCATTGACCTGTCCTTCCCAGCCATCGACGCTACCAATCTCACGCTTGTCATCAGCGCTCACAAATGCTTCATCAAAACGGAACACTTCAGTCTGTGAGTAAGGCTGACGCGCCGCTTTATAGGCAGCTTTTGCCGCCTCAAGGTTCGCTTCAGTTGGCGCATCTACATAAGCATTCACTGCCGTCTGCAAAGTCTTTGCGGTGTCTAATGAATCTTTATAGGCAGCATGAGCCATATTTACATAGCTAAGTGCCAAGCGATCGATATTGGCTTGCTCTGCGCCTGATGTGGTTTTATGATTGGCATCGTCTGTATTTTGCACCTCTGTTTGTGCATCAGTGGCGGCATCGTCATTGGCTTGCTTGGTACAACCCGATACCAGCAGTATCCCTGCGAGCGCAGCGGCTAAAGTAGTCGGTAAAATTTTACGGCTCGTCACTGTGGTCATATTCATACACGTCCTCGATGAGATACATTATAAAAAAAGGCAAGTACAGTAAATGACTGATGTATAGGGTCATAGCTGCTAAACACTGTCATTACTATTGCTGAAATATTCAAATATTTGCGAATTATAATGTTATTGATAACTATTATCAAATATAATTTAAGGATTGGGTCTTATCGTTGATCAAAAGCTGGCTTATCAAATTCTAAGCCCAAAAAAAGGCCAGCGTATTGCTGACCTTTTTTGCACTACTCTTACTGTAAGCGACTAAAATTAATGGTTATCAAACCATTTATTAGTTTACGCTTTGTGGCGAGTTAATAGTTAGCTCAACACGGCGGTTTTGCTGACGACCATAATCAGTGTTGTTATCAGCTACTGGGCGTGATTCGCCATAAGCAACAACGTTGACACGGTTAGAAGCAACACCACGAGCAGTCAGATAGTTAGCCACTGAGTAAGCACGATCACGTGATAGACCCATGTTATATGACGTTGAACCTTTACTATCGGTATGACCAGCAATGTTAACTGATGTTTTGTTGTACTGGTTCATCGTTGAAGCAAGTTTATCAAGTGTTGGCTTGAACGATGAGCTCAATGTAGCATCATCAAATGAGAAGGTGATGCTGCCTGGCATAACTAAGTCGATGTTACCAGTCGTTGGGTTTTGCTCAACCGTTACACCTGTACCAGCCATCTGTTGCTCAAGCTGCTTAGCTTGACGCTCCATGTAATAACCAACACCAGCGCCCAATGCGGCACCAATAGCTGCATCACGGCCAGTTTTGTCGCCACCAGTTGCTTTAGAGATGGTTGCACCACCTAAAGCACCTGCCAATGTACCGATAGCAGTTTTGTTCAAGCGCTGTTGTCCAGTGTTTGGATCAGTAGCACAACCACTAAGTGCTAAACCAGATGCGACTGCGGCAATCATTAATGTGTTACGCATAATATTTCCTCTTAAGTATTAAATTAAAATTGTGCTTTGTTAAGCTGTACTTTTTATAAAGATTATTTATGAATCTTTTTTAGGTGCTTATCTTTTTTAGGTGCTTATCTTGCGTTCGTTATTATTATGGCAATTACCATCTATTTATGTGTAATATTTTGTCACATCTATGTATGAGAAGTGCAGGAGGGTTTGTACCCTCCTCCTTTGTGTTATCTATCTCTACTAGGCCAGACATGGCAAGTCACGTTTACAGTCGTACACTATGAATAATTTCTGTTAGAATCGTGCAATAAAGTTGACCATGAAGCAGCGCTAATAACACCACTAAACATATAGCGCGATTTCAACCCTATAAAACCGCAAAAAATTTTGGAAATAACGACTTCAGAAATGGAGTATTTATATATCAACAATATCGATAGACAGGGATTAAACATGCGCCTGACCTCTACTATTCAAAAAATACATCAACGCGCCCCAAAATTGGGCAAGGCGGTTTCACTGACTACAGCAGCTGGTGTCATCGCGGCCAATAGCTTTGGTTATAGTATTCCGCTATGGCTAATGGGCGCGACAAAGATGATTACTGGAGCACCCATTGCGGATAAAACCGTGATAAAAATTGCTGCCCACTGGATTAGTAGTAACAACGCTTTGATCGATAATATGTTGCCACGTAAAGATTGGCGTATCAACTTACCCGATGACGTCCATATGGCCGGTAAATACCTGCTGGTTAGCAATCATCAGTCATGGGTCGATACCAGTATCGTGCAATACATTGGTGAACAGCGCCTGCCCCTCACCCGATTTTTTACCAAGTTTGAGCTGATTTATATCCCAATCGTTGGTCAAGCCTTTTATTTTTTAGACTTCCCAATGATGCGCCGCCATCCTAAAGAAAAGGTTGCCAAAAACCCTGCATTAAAGGGCAAAGACATTGAAGAAGCCAAGCGTGCCTGCGCGTTATTAAAAGATAAACCGTTTACCTTATTAAACTACTTAGAAGGCACTCGCTTCACACAAGAGAAACATGCCAAACAAGGCTCACCTTATACGCATTTACTGAAACCGCGTGCGGGTGGCTTGGCGCTGGCTATCAATGCACTAGGGGATGACATCGATGGTATTTTGGATATGACCATTGTTTATCCGGATGGCGTGCCAACCTATGGTGATCTATGGAAAGGCAATATCAGACGCTTGGGCGTTGACGTTCGGTATATTAAAATACCTGACGAATTGTTTGCTGGTATCAAAAATGGTGGCTATGAAGAGGATGAGGCAATAAAGGCTAAAATGTTCGATTGGGTTGAACAGATATGGTGTCAAAAAGATGACCTTATTACCACCATGCTTGCTGACTTTGCAGATAACCCGCAGAGCAAATAGACTGAACGATAAAATTATTTTTTTCAGTGAATCTGCAAATCACAATGTTACTATACTTTTTATGCTGCAATATAAACACTAAAAACTGGCTAGGGCGTGTCCTCGTTTTGAAAATGCTGATAAAAATGAGATAAATGGCAGCTAAACAAGGAAAGTAGTACAGATAATATCGAGATATGAGCAAGCTACTTGACGCAGTTTGGCAAATATTTAGCCATTTTTAACCCGTTTACAGTTTACTGTTCAGATTGAGGACACGCCCTAATATCAGGTTTTACTCAATTGATATAAAATACCAAATTATAATGGTTGATGGGTTGTTTTTTGATGGCATTCATTGATAATGTGAATAGTCATTAAAACGCTCGCTTACTCAGTTGTAATATCATCACTGACCCTGTCTACTGATGACATTATTTCTTATGCCATTTCTTACTAAAAGGTATGACTGTGCCCGCCTCTCCTACTAAAAGCTCACCAATAGCCGCAGCAATGCCAAATGAGTCATCGAACTTAGCAAGCAGTCAATCTCCGAGCATGCAACCTTCAAGCACGCAGTCAACACAGTCAAATCGTCCCAAACCAAGTCGCTTTAAGCTGACTTATGACATTTTGATGATTGTTGCTATTAGTATTGATCTCTTATTGATTAGCATAGATGCCATCTTGATGAGTAACTTTAGTAGTAATGTTGCAGGGTGGCTGACACTGAGTGATGCGCTTAACTGGTATCAAGGCACTTTGCATGATCCGTTGCGTACGGCGGGTGGGTTTTTCACCATATTCTTAGTCGTCGAGCTATTATTACGCTGGGCAATTGCCATTAAAGAAAAGGTTTATTATCGCTGGTTCTTTTTTCCGTTTGTCCACTGGTATGAGGTATTGGGCTGTTTTCCGCAGCTACGCGCGCTACGGTTATTTCGAGTAGTAGTCATCGGCCGCCGACTATATCAGCTTGGCTATCAAGTACTACCGCAGTCGTGGATTGACCGCATCAAATTCTATATTGATCTGCTATTAGAAGAGTTGTCAGATCGTGTCATTTTGACTGCAATCGATAATTTTCGTGTGCAGCTTACCGACACCAAAACGCACAAATCATTGATCGAATCAACGATTGCTCGCAACCGTCATGAGATTGAAACAGCATTATTGTCGCTACTACGCACAGAGCTGGCGCCAAAGCTGCAAGCGCTGACGGCCTCACCAGGGGGCAATAACATGATAGCTGGTGCGATGGGCGAAGCGATCAAAGAAGGTTTGGCCAATACGCCAGAGTTACGTCGCTACTTGCGCATGATACCCATCGCTGGTGGCTTGATTGAGTCGCAATTGCAGCATGTGGGACACAATATTGGTGAAAATGTGGTCATTGCTTTAAACGAGCGTCTCCTCGATGCTGAACGTCTTGATGCATTGATGGTCGCTATTGCCAGCGGTGTGGCAGAAATCGATACCAACAACACCGCGCTGGATACTTTGATTTCTAGCATTATTGAGGACAGTTTGACAGCATTTGAAGCACAAATAAAAGTGCAGCAATGGAAGCACCAAGACATGCTTAACTTATAACATTTTTGCTAAAAATGGCTACTAAATAACCAGCACCTAAGTAAATAACCACTAAATAATAATAAATATAGTACGCATGCAGCCATACGATATTTTTTGAGGATCAATCTTATGACGATTTTAGATAACGACAACAGCAGCCCAACCCCGAGTGCTACGCCTGCTCTCGCCTTTTACGGCAAGATGCTCACCTTTTCGCGCTTACAGTTCAGTACGGATGACTTGAGCGCTATCGAGGCTCAGCTTGCTGAAACGCTTAGCAACAAATCCAGCAATATCCCTATCCTCATTGATAGCGAGGTCGAACAAGATCTGTCTGCATTGGTAGAGCTGTTATGGTCATGGGGACTGCAACCTATCGGTGTCGTGACAGGTGTGTTGGATGCACAAGCACGTGAGCAGCGATTGGCGATATTTCCTGCCGACGGCAAACGTATCGAGCGTATTCTACCCAGTAAAAAAGCCACTGCTCAAGTCAATAAAGCGTCAGAAGCCAAAAGTACAGAGTCGACCAGCACGAATGACGTAGCGTCTGAACCTGCACTTAAGACAACGGCCGAGACGACCATCGCCAATATTCCAGCAGAAACCTTGGTAAGCGCTGAACATATCACCAGCCTCATCTATGACCAAATGCTACGTTCAGGACAGAGCCTTAACCACGTCGGTGGGGATTTGATTTTGACCAACAGTGTCAACAGTGGTGCTGAAGCGATTACTGACAACAGCTTGCATGTCTACGGCCGCGCCCAAGGTCGTTTGGTCGCAGGAGCAACAGGCGACAAAGATGCTCGTATTTTTTGTCAGGTCTTTAACCCGTCATTGGTGTCAGTCGCAGGCACTTACTGCCTACGAGACAATTTACCGGAACACGTGATCGACAAACCAGTACAAGTACGCTTTATAGAAGGTCAAGGTTTGGTATTTACCGTGATGGATGATGCTTAGTTAGACGGCTGATTTGTCGAATTTTATATATAAATCTTAAAGGCATTTGCTGTAGTACTGAGAAAGTAATGGCTAAATATCTTACTTAATATTTCAGTAAGTTTGGTTAACAAAACTGTCTCAAGACAAATAATTTACTCTGCCACTATGTAACCTATCTATCAGTGCTAATACCTATAGGCAGGAGCACTTAACGCAGATAATCGTTGTTTTTCGCTTTAGTGCAGACTTGCTATAAATTTTTGTTTATTTATGCTAGGCTTACGCTCGCAGCGCATATATTACATGTGAATAATAAGCATAAGAGAATGCGCTATTTTATTTAATAGATATCCCATTGATTCATAGGAGTGTGCCATTGTGGCGAAGATTGTTGTAATCACTTCAGGTAAAGGCGGTGTGGGCAAAACCACCACTAGTGCCTCTTTTGCCGCCGGTTTGGCGTTGCGTGGCTATAAGACAGTTGTTATCGATTTTGATGTGGGTCTACGTAATCTAGACTTGATCATGGGCTGTGAAAATCGAATTGTTTATGACTTTGTAGACGTCATCAGCGGTAACGCGCGCTTGTCACAAGCACTGGTCAAAGACAAACAGCTTGAGAACTTATATATCCTCCCTGCCAGTCAGACGCGTGACAAAGATGCGCTGACAGACGAAGGGGTGTCCGAAGTAATGGCTGAACTGTCTAAGCAGTTTGACTACATCATTTGCGATTCTCCTGCTGGTATCGAGCGCGGTGCCCAGTTAGCGATGTATCATGCTGATGAAGCGATCATCGTGACCAACCCTGAGATCTCTTCAGTACGTGACTCGGATCGTATTATCGGTATCTTACAAAGCCGTACCAAAAAGATCGAAGAGAACCAAGGTTCTATCCGTGAACATTTGGTTATCACTCGCTACAATGCCGAACGTGCGGCAGCGAATGAGATGATGGATATCGATACCATCTCTAATGATATCCTAAAAGTACCATTACTTGGTGTTATCCCTGAAAGCCATTCAGTGCTTGAGGCATCTAACCACGGTGAACCGGTTATTCACTATACCGACTCCATCGCTGGTCAATGTTATGATGACATTGTCGCCCGTTTCTTAGGCGAAGAGCGGCCGTTGCGTCATATTGACGTGAAGAAAAAGAGTTTATTACAGCGCTGGTTTGGGGGTTAATGATGAGTAAGAAAAAAGGATTTTGGAGCAATTTATTTGGTACTGATGACAGCAGCAATGTCGGCAGTGCTAATTTAGCCACTGAGCGTCTCAAGGTTATCGTTGCGAGTGAAAATCGCTTAAACAACCGCTTAACAGCGGATCGTATCGAAAAAATGAAACGTGAAATACTAGAAGTGGTGAATAAGTACGTCAATGGCGTGCAAATTGACGATGTAAATATCAATCATCGTTCTGAAGACAGCTTAGATGTGCTAGAGATGAATATCAACTTGCCTGAGCATAAAAAATAAGCTGTTCAAAGCATATGGAACAATCGCTCTAGTTAAGCCCTAATCTAAAAAAGCCCTCAGTAAAATACTGAGGGCTTTTTTGTGGACGTATACTTTATGGATTCGTCGTTACTTTATACGTGCGATCAAATTGTCTTTTTTGACAAACTGATGATACAAAGCTGCACCGATATGCAATACAGTAAAGGCAATAATCATGGGCCAGATAATATCAGCGTGTAAATCATTATAATAACGCGCTAAACCTCTATCTGGGGTGACAAAGACAGGAATCTGAAATAAACCAAATATATCTACCCGTCGACCCCCATAGACTGACATCAGTAGGCCAGCTAATGGCATCGCGATTAGTAAAGCATATAGCGCAAAGTGCGACAACTTTGACATCAACAGCTGCCACTTAGGCATCGGTAACGCTGGTGGTGCTTTGGTAAAGACGCGATTAATAACCCGCGCTATCATCCAACACAACAAGCTTATACCAAAGGCCTTGTGTAGCCCAATATAGAGATTGTCATTAAGATTTTGGTATAACAGCATCATGAGCCACGTTACCAGCAATAAAACCGCACTGATCCAGTGAAATAAGCGGCTAGCGATTGACCACTTTGAAACATTCGCATCGATATTATTCATAGGCTGCTCTATTCACTCTAACCAACATTTATAGATAAAGACAATAACAGGCGGCACAGTCATTGTGGCTAGGTTAGTCTTGACGATGTTACTGGTCACTATCATTAGTCGTGATCATTAGTCATGATTAAGACTAATGAATTGCTATTCACTATAGGCCACACTTACTAAAAAAGCTAGCTGTCTAAATCAACCAATTGATGCGCAATTTTATCCAAATCAGGCACCAAGTAGAGAATGTTATCGATAATTACGGTTTGAAACAAGTAGGACTCTACAACGTTTTCTTGAAAGCGTTCTTTGGCGTAGTCGATTTCGCTATCTGTCAGATTTTTGCCAGTCGCTTGAACCGTTTCACTGTCGCTGTTTTTCGTTTTTTGGGCGACGCTATAATCGATATTCGCATTGCTCGTATACTGTTCAGGAAGCTCAATATCCTTAACGTCAGAGATACGTACTTGTAGCTGGTGCAGTTCACCGACAGTCTGTAATGCTATGCGATGGGCAGCCGTATTACCCTCTAATACGATGATCTTTTCTGGCGTTTGCCCACTGGATAGCAAATGGAATACAGCGACTTCTTGTTGTTGCCACAGATAAGTCCAAATATGCTCATCAAAGTCATCCACACTCAAAATCAGGCTGCTCGGAATAATCCAATCAGGCTGATTAAATGCTGGAACGATAGTAACGTCGAGCATACCATTGTTCGTGGTTAGCAAGCTTACTGCCTCAAACGAATGTTTTAAAATTTGTTTCATACGTCGCTCACAATAGATTAATGCGAAGAGGCAACAGCCGCCCTTTCACCAATATAGTCGGTAAGTTTTTGTGCTAAAGCCACAGGGCTACCAATAAAACCACAATATCCAGAATCAACAATCGCTTGTGGCTGACTAGGACAAGTACTGACACTTGGATCTTGCGCCCACAACTGACTGTCATTGTCTTGTATTAAATCCAGATGCTGAGCCCCATCGTTACCCATACCTGAAAAAATAATATTGATCAGCTCACTACCATAAACATCGCTGGTGTTTTTTAGGATCTGACCAATAGCGGGCTTGTAATCACCTTCCCATGCCTTAGCAAGTAATATAATCCGTCCGGTCGAATCGCAAACAATTTGCTTATCAATAGGCGCAATCAAACATTGACCCGCCTGTAAACGTTGCGACGAGGTAATGACCTGACAGCGCCAATCGTTATGACGATTCAGTATTCGTGGTAGCGTCCCAATCATCGTCTGGTTGAAATGATGCGCCAATAAAATACAAATGGGTAGCGTGGGTGACAAGTTATCTAAGAACTCTTTTACAGCGCTAGGACCGCCCATAGACGCACCCAAAAACACAACATACTGCCAGTCATTGGTATCGCTCTGATAAGCATTGGTATCTACCAATGCTGGTAGGAGTAGCATCTGTGCAAGCTTACGTTTTAGTTTGCGTTGCCATTTAGCATACTGCTTTGCCTCATTTAAATAAGGCGCTTGACTAAAACCTACCAAAACCCCGATTGATTGAGACATAGCAGTAGCCGTGGCTACACTGTCATCATAATCACTGTCTATCAACCAAATATCAATGGGTGTTTCATAACGTTCAAACTTATCATGCAACTGCGCCCGTGATACACAATCAATGAGGGTAAAGCCACAGCCACGTACGGTATCCGAAAAGGCCATACGCTGGTGATGATCTTCTGCGACTACCAGCACCTTGATATCACTTTTATTTTTGAGCGCTAATGGAACAGGTGCATTATCCTTCATAAGTTAAGCTGACCTCTTCACCCAATAGCATTTGGATTTTATTCAGTAGCTCGTTTTCTTGGAATGGTTTACCCATATAATCATTCACCCCAATTTCTAGGGCACGCTCACGATGCTTTTCACCAGTACGTGAGGTAATCATAATAATCGGAATATGCTGCAAGCGTTTATTGTGGCGTATTTGAATGGCCACTTCGAAGCCGTCCATACGTGGCATCTCAATATCCAATAAGATAAGATCCGGTATCGTCTCTTGTAGTATCTCAATCGCATCGACACCATCTTTGGCAACGGCAACTTTATACCCTTGACGCTCTAAGAAGCGCGACGTTACTTTACGTACCGTGACCGAGTCATCGACGACCATAACCGTCGGCTGAGATTCTAAACGTCTATGCTTAGAGCCAACAGATGGCATGACTTCTTTAAGCGCTGGTGCATTACGCATCAAGGCAATTAAATCTAAGATAAGCATGACCGAGCCATCACCCATGATGGTAGCGGCTGAAATACCCGATAGGTTTGAGAATTGTTGTCCTAATGGTTTTACTACGACTTCGATACGTGACCCAGCTATCTGATCGACCTGCAGGGCAATATTCTGTCCAGTACGGTTTTTGATGATAATCACCGGTAAGCTCGTATTGGTATTGACCACCAGCTCATTGAGTTTATTACCTGATAAAATCTCATTTAAATAACGCACACGGTAATCAGCGTCTTCAAAGTTTAGCGTGGCGTCATTTGACTGATAGTAATCATAAAGCTTTTCTGGATTGATACGTACCACACGCTCAATCTGAACCAGTGGTATGGCATAGTAGCGATCTGCTGCTCGCACTACTAGGGCATCCGATACGGCTACTGTAAGCGGTAGGCGCATGGTAAAACGCGACCCTTTGCCCAGCTCAGAGACTACAGACACTACGCCACCTAATTGACGAATCTCGCTGATGACGACATCCATGCCAACGCCGCGCCCTGAGATCTGCGTTAATTGCTTACTGGTACTTAAGCCCGCATTAAAAATATACTGCATGATATCAAGATCGGTCAGACTACTGTCTGCTGCATCGATAAGGCCTTGAGCAATGGCTTTGCTGCGAACCGCTTCGACATCGATGCCGCGCCCATCATCGGATAAGTTGATGACAATTTCACTGCCTTCGCGCAACACCTCTAAAGTGATGTTACCACTGCGCTCTTTACCAGCTTTCGAACGCGCTTTACTGTCTTCAATACCATGATCGACGGCGTTACGTAGCATATGCTCAAGCGGCGACGTAATACGCTCTAGAATGGTTCTATCCATTTCGTCATCAGCATTAATAATTGTCAGCTCAACCGACTTATTAAGCTCATTAGCCGTTTGGCGTACCGTACGCTCAAGGCGTGGTATTAAGCGCGTAAATGGCACCATACGCGAATTCATCAAGCCATCTTGTAGCTCAGTTTGCGTTCGCGACAGTTGTAATAATAAGCTCTCACTATCACGCGTTTTTTCTAAAAGAGTATGATTAATATCAACCAAATCTGATGCCGACTCTGTCAGAGATTTTGATAGCTGATTCAGAGAAGAGTATTGATCCATCTCTAGCGGGTCAAAACCTTCATGGCTTATCAACTCATCATCTATCTGCGATAAAATTTGGGCTTCAAGCTCAATCTCCATTCGGCGTAACTGATCTGCCAAACGCTGTACCGTGATGCCCATCTCTTCAAGGCTGTTGGTCAAGCTACTCATGCCCATGTCAATACGCGCACGGTTAATCGCCGACTCGCCGGACAAGTTAATCATATGCTCAATCAAACCACCTGAGATACGGATCATCTCATTGCTACTAGCGCTCTGCTCTTGCTCCGTAAACTTACCGATCATCGACGGCATTTTACTGATGTCTTTTACCATACCTGCTGAGTTTCGATTTTCTTTGGCAGTCAAAATCGCTTTGCGCTGCGCTTGCAGAGATTCGTTAGGTATTTGTTTTAAGCTATCAGGGTTTTTACTAAATTCTTGTAGCGACTCTATTAATAAAGCAGGCGTTGGCGGGTTGACTTGTTGCTTGAGAATAAATAGTGCATCTGCCATCCAGTCATGACAGGCCACGAGTAGCTCTAGGACTTTTTTTGTAGCAGGACGACGATGATGGGCAAGATCTTCATAGACCGACTCCATGTCGTGTGCCAAGTCCGCTATTCCATTAGCCGTGACCATTCTTGCGCCACCTTTGAGGGTATGCAAGTCACGCTGTAGCGCTTGTAAGGCAACCGTATCGCTTACGTTATCTAAAAATAACTGTAGATATTGATTATTATTGGTCAGCGCTTCTGCTTCTTCTAAGAATACTTCTAATATGTCAGGATCCGGTAAGCCATTGGCCCATGACTGTTTAATCATTCTATCAAGCGTTAGGATTTCTGTGTTTTCGACATTGCTGAGTATAGATTCATCTTCAACAGCTTGCGGCTCAGCGACAGTATGATGTTTTGGCACGGGTACAATCAAATTAACCGTATCTGGCAATACTTGTGCTTTCTCAAAACGTTGTAACTGCTCAATAAGTTCGGGAGCAAAAAATGATTGCTGGTGATTTACCATGTGCATGACTTGCAACGACAAGGTATCTTGCACGATTTGCATAATCTCAAGCCACTGTGTGGTTGGCGCGCGTCTGTGCTCTACAAAAGCTTCATAGATACTCTCTGCTTCATGGGTCAAGTCTCCAATGCTGCGGATACCTGCCATGCGTGCACCACCTTTGATGGTATGCAGATGACGTTGTAATACCTTTAGCGTATTGATGTTAGTAATATCCGCACGCCACTTATTAAAGCTTTCGGCAAGGGCATCATCAAGCTCTTGCGCTTCTTCTAAAAAGATCTCTAACAGTTCAATGTCAGTATCGATAGACTCTAGCTGAAACTCAGCGGCAGAGACGCTTTGCACGGTAGGCAAACCATCATTATCTTCATCAATAATGTCATCTTCAGTGTCAGCGCCATTAGCAATACGCTGTAAATCCTCAAGAATGTGCCCATCGACTTTTAATGACGTGCTACCGGCCAATGCATCGAACAACCCTACTAACTGCGCATGCCCAGCCAACAACGTGGTTTGAATGTCTGTATCAGCTGCTGTTTCAGGACTGTCTTGCAGATGATTATAAGCCCCAGCTAAGGCACTGAGAATTGCAGTGAATTTTGGAATATCTACCGCTTTGCTAGCCAGATAATTTATTTGTGCCAGTTGTTGTTCAATATATTTCTGGACATGCTCACTTTCAGAGTGGCTCAGCGCCTCATTTAATTGCCATTCAGCATCGAGTAGTTCATCAATATTTTCGTCGAAAAGCTGCTCTATAGTGAGTTTATTGTCTGCTATCTCACTATAATCGCCGACAGCATAATGCTCACCCAGCATCGCTTGCAATGACGCAATATCTTGTTGGCTCTGCGCTTCTTCTACCGATATATCTTGCTGTTCGACGTTTGGTTTGTAATTATTAAGATAGCCATTACTCAGTGTCACAGACTGTGCTAACGCCTCTAAGTGTTGAGCACTCATAGGAATATCTTGCTGTTGCAACAGCTCTAGACTTTTCTCTATTGTTGCACTGATTTCGCTAATCGCTGCCAACGCGCTAGAACCTGAAGCGGCTCTTAGGGTATGGAATGCCCGAACAATGTGATCGCTAACTTCAACATAGGGCTGACCTCGATGCTCATTAACAAAGGTATCAACCTCTTGTAATAAGGTCTCTGCTTCGTCGATGAAAATCTCAAAAAATGCTTTTTCTTCTGCATTCTGATGCGTCAAAATGACTGGCGCTTCTGCCATCATTTCATTAGCCGAATGAATGGTCTGCAGCATATTATCAATGTCTTCATCACTGCTATCATCAATACTTTCGACCGTATCATCATACTTTAACGCTGAAGGTTGCTCAGTAGAGGTAAGCGCTTGCTCATATAACTTAGCATAGCTGAACTCGTTACCATGCTGCTTACTAAAAGCGTTCGCACAGGCGATCCATAGTGGCACTAGCGCTGGATAATCTTGGCTGCCACTTTCAAACGTGGTGAGCATGGCAGGATATGCTGCTAACACATCGGTAATAAGCTGTCTTATATCAGCTGAAGCGACAACACTCTTATCTAAAATGCGATTGAGCATGTTTTCTATTGACCATGCCAGCTCACCAGTATAGTTGGCACCAACCATACGACCAGAACCTTTTAGCGTATGGAATCCGCGGCGAATGTCTGCCAAATCGCTCAAATCAGTGGGAGACAGCTGCCAATGCCCATATAAAGGCACGATGTCGTCCAATACTTCATTTGCCTCTTCTATAAATATCTCTTTGATATCAGGATCGGCATCATTCGCATCTGTCGGTAACTGCTGCGTCTCTTGCATGAAAGAAAGGAGTACGGTGGGTAACATCAGACCAGAAAGAGAGTCTATGACGTTTCTATCTCCGCCTACTTCCTGTTCATTTTCAGACTCATCAATCGTGTCTGCCAGATCGTTATATTCAGCAGTTGCCATTGGCTCATCTGAGTCCAAAGCCTCGTCTAATTCAGTGTCCGATGAGGCAGATACGGCAATGTTTAAACCCGTGTTAACTGGCTGTCCCGTTAGTACATTATGACTTTGTAAGATGGTTACCGCAGGATCAAAGCTTGGCGATTGTTGCGCCGTAAAATCTGTAACTAAAACTGAAAGTCGCTTGGTCGTCTCTGTTACTAGCGCAACGACCTCATCAGTGACAGGCAATGTCTTGTCTAAAAGTCGATTGAGCAGATTTTCGATTGACCACGCCATCTCACTGATACTAAAGGCACCAACCATGCGCCCCGACCCTTTTAACGTATGAAAACCTCTACGTACTTCCGTTAAAGGTGTTAGATCTTGTGAATCCTGCTGCCAAATTGGTAAAAAATCTTCTAAGTCCTCAACGACTTCTGTCACCTCTTCAATGAAAATATCACGAATATCTTCATCTATATCAAAACTATCTGGCTTCACTTGTTCACGCGCACGTAGCAAAGCCTCACTGTCATTAACAGTGCTAAAATCATCACCGACGCTATTATTTATGATGAGGTTATCCGACTCATCTTCTACCACCGTTTCATGGCTCAAAATTGCCGCATCAAAGTCTTGATCTTTAAGAATTTGGTCATCGATAGCGTGCTCAGTAACTGGCGCAATCTCACCGTTATCATCGTAGCGCAGTACATCGGTCGCCGCGACTTTTTGGCTAAGTAAGCTTTGGTCAACACTTTCAGGTGCTTGAATATACTCACTGAGCAATGTGGCAGCATTATCAATATGCTGATTTGCCAACGCTAATAGTGGTTGGTCAAAAACTTGCTGAGCCAGATAATCAAGCAACAGCTCTATTGAAGTCAGAGCTTCAGCCAATGCTTGGGTAATCTTCCAACTGAGCACGTCAATTTCATGAGTGGTGAGTTGTACAAATAGGCTGGCTATAGCATCAGTCGCTTCACGGATTGAAGGCAATCCCATTTCATCAAAAGCACGACCAATATTAGTAAAATCAGCAGCCTCAGGTAAGAGAGCAATATCCTGACGCTGTATATATGCGTTAAAGCTTTGTTTTATGTCTTCAACAGCAATGCGCAATTCACGTAAGTCTTTACTAGTAGAGTTGATATCCGTACTAGAATCTGACTGTGCGTCGACACTCGCTGCTACATCAGACGCCGGCGTAAAATCAGCGGCATCACCGATCTTTGTAGATATTGCCTGCTCTGTATTATAAATAGCACTATATAACTCTTGAAGCTGGCGTTCAATCTGCCACTGTTCTTGCGCAAACCCAGTCTCTGAGGAAAGGGCACGCTCTATATCAGCAATGATGGATGCAGCTTTTGAGGCATAAAAAGTCCACCCTCGAGCTTCGAGCTGACTATTTATGCGTTGCAATGGGTTCAATAAAGTCTGCGGTTGATCGAGACTGAAAATGAGGGTCTCAAGCTCGCTCAATATACGAGGTAAAAAACGTGCATCCATTATTGCACTTTGCGGTAGATTACTGAGGATAGACTGAGTATGCTCGCTGCTTTGCGCAAGACCACTCAGCTCAATATAGAGGTTGGCTAGCAATTCTTTAATAACGCTCGACGCCAACTCAGCTTGATGTCCACAAGACTCTAGCACTTGCTCAAGCTTTGCCAATAGCGGAGCATAGTGCTTAGGCAGCGGTGTTTTATTATGAGCAAGATCGCGCAACCACAGCTCGGTTAAATACCATAGACGCTGCAAATCATCGTCTTGCGTGGTTTGCCATAAATACTCACTTACTTTTTCTAAGATCGTCAGTACTGAGGGCTGATTGCTATTGGCAACCAGTAGCGCCTGTACTTGCTGACGCCAAACCAATAGTAATTTTTGATACTGCTGAGTGTCTAGATGAGCATCTACCGCGTGGCTTGGCACGACTAGTTCAATATCATCGATAACTTTTTTAGAATTAATACCGCCATCGACAAGGTCTTTGTAATGAGCATTGCTGGCTATAGTGGATTGCGGTGACAAATGGTCGGTCGCTATACCCAGTCGTGATAGCGACTGAGTAAGATCATCAGCCGCTCTACTGATTAGAGCGGTATGATGACTGCTTGTACGCATATATTGCGTCAGCTCACGTTGTAGCAGCCTATGAGAAAACTGACCGATGCGGCGATCATCAGGGGTAAAACCATCTTTGCTACCCGCCCCTGCCAACAGACTCAGCTTAGTCGCTAAATTTGACAGCAAAGGCAGATTAATCATAGTTAAAGCACCACCAACTTGATGATAGTGCTGCACCATTTGCTCGTAATTATTACTGTCAGCGTCTAATTGCCAGCCATCAGATACTTGTGATAATTGCTGATTAAAAAGTGGTAATAACCACTCGAGCGTCACCATGTCATTGGGCTGGTTTTTCATAGATTTATCCTAACTCGTCTAGGCGCTAATTTAGGCACTGATCTTTTGCCACGCATTAATTTTTGGGTGCGCAATACGGCGCATATTTGAAGGACGCCAAAACAACGCCTCACCTGGAGCCAATACTATATAACCACCTAGCGCACACTGCTCTGACAGCTTGTTAAGAATATCTCGTTGATCAAATTTACGAAAATATAGCAGCATATTTTGGCAGATGATGACCTGCTGTAGATCGGACGTGGGTGGTTCTTGACCGATAATATTGTGTAAAGCAAAGCTAACATACTGCTGTAAAGTTGGCACGATTTGCCAATGTTCTTGAGTGTCGTTAATAGTATTTTCTACTATAGATGAATCAAAAACAGTCGATTGATCGGGTACAGTTTCAGAATGTAATGGGTAAATAAACTGCTGACAGCTTGACGGAATCAATGTTTTTTGACGTTTGTCATATTGTGCCATACGTGCTTTCGTAATTGCTTTTTGGCTGACATCTGTACCCAATACGGCGTAATTGACCAGCTGCTTCGATGCCAAACTCATGGCAAGCGACCAAGTCTCCTGTCCACTGGCACAGCCAACACTCCAAATGCGAAACGTCTCATCAATACTGTCATCTATTAGACTCAGTCGCTGGTGTCGCAAGGCGCACTCTGTAATGAATTCTATAGAAGGCAGATGACGAAAGAAGCGACTTTCATCAATCAGCACTTTGTCCAATAATTGCTGGCGCAGCGCATCATTGCTTGGCAGTTGACGCCATAATTGCAAAATCGATAGTCCATGCGCGGCAGCCGTACGGTCAATCGCATTTACCAACCACTGTCGTTGGATAGGAGGTAAAACAAAGCCAATTTCTTGCTCTATATAACGTTGCCATTGCTGTGTATCAAAGGCATTAACTTGCCCTAAGGCTGTCACCAAATCGGGATTGGCTTTATCGACTACATTAACGTCTTGTTGAGTATGCTTATCCACGTGACCTGCTATTATTACTGCTGCCCAGCATCACTACTAGAGCAGCACTTTGATTAACATCTCAAGATAACAAAACCCTAAGCTTGATGACTAATTATGATACTTACCTATTACACATTCGCTAATTATTAAGCGTTGGTCAATAGGTTTTCTTCAGCTTCTAATTGCTCATCATCGTTCGATACTTTGAAGCCAGTCACCGACTCTTGAAGGGCAGCAGCCATTTCACTTAGCTCACCAATAGAACGCGCTGTAGCCATCGTACCAGATGAGGTTTGTGAGGTAATGTCTTGAATGATATTCATCGTGTGAGAGATATGTCCAGCAGACTCAGCCTGTTGCTGGGCGGCATTTGAGATGTTTTGAATCAGATCTGCCAAGGTATTAGAAACGCTCTGTACCTCTTCTAGTGCTTCACCAGCATCTTTGGCCAAACGTGCACCGCGTACAACCTCAGAGGTCGTGGATTCCATTGACATCACAGCTTCGTTGGTATCCGCCTGAATGGTTTTTACCAGTGTTTCAATCTGTTTGGTAGCATTGGCTGAACGCTCAGCGAGACGTTGAACTTCATCAGCAACTACCGCGAAACCTCGACCAGCCTCCCCTGCCATTGACGCCTGAATGGCCGCGTTCAATGCCAATACGTTGGTCTGATCCGCAATATCATTAATCAATCCAACGATATCACCAATCTCTTGCGAAGATTCACCAAGGCGTTTGATACGCTTTGACGTCTCTTGAATCTGATCACGAATAACGTTCATGCCTTCAATGGAGCGCTGTACAACCTCTGCCCCATTATAAGAGATAGCAACCGAGCGCTGGGCAACCGTTGCAGACTCTGCCGCGTTGTTCGAAACTTGGTCAATTGAGACAGTCATCTCATTAATTGCTGCGGATACACCAGCGATTTCTTGCGCTTGGTTTTCCGAGGCTTCAGCAAGCTCAACCGCATTCATCTGCGTCTGCTCTGAGGACTGTGAAACGCGATCAGCGGTACTGTTAATAACCAGTACCAATTGACGTAATTGGTCAATGGCGAAGTTTACCGAATCAGCAATCGCCCCAGTGAAATCTTCTGATACAGTCGCATTGACCGTCAAATCACCGTCTGCCAAATCACCCAATTCATCAAGCAAACGCAAAATTGCAATCTGGTTACGCTCATTCTCTTCTTGAATTTGGCGAGCACGCTCGGATTCTGCTTCTGCTTCTTGACGACGGCGCAAGGTCTCTTTTTCGATGAGTAGACGCTCTGAGCCGCCACGCTGACTAAGTAACTTATATAAGGCAAATAGAATACCGGCAACACCTACTACAAATATAATCACTGGCAATACTACTGATTGATTAAAATCAGGCAGATATTGACTTACTGATGACAATGAATTGACTAGCCAAATTAGACAAACCACGGTCAATAAAGCAAAAAACCCCAATAATAATTTCCAAATATTATTGGCGTCTTTAACCGTGTGCGTTGTTTTGCTATTGCCAGTTACAGAGTTCTTTATAACATCACTCATCTTGCGTATCCCTTTCGAACAATCGTCAAAGTCTTATCGTGACTGACTCCGACAATCATATTGTTATCGAAACAATAGTGATTAGCAAAGCCTGTATGAATGCTGACATACAACTGTATTATGTCAGTCGGTGTTTCTTTTCATCGTGCTAGCAGGCGAGTATTTCCATGGCAGCAAATACCGTATGAAAGACCGTTATAGCGCTGCATCAGCATACTGCAAATCTTGCACTAACAAGCTTGGCATAAAAATATACCAATCTTGTTCATCTTTAAAAAACTTGCCATGATTATAAGGAGAGAATGGCGAGTTATATTCAAGCGCTTCTGGGCGATATTCATCACGAGTAAATTGCTCGATACCAAGTACTTGATCGACAAGTAATCCTGAAAACACATTATCATGATCGATCACAATAACCTTGCGTTGGCTCATTTGCGCCAACCGACTAGGAACTTGCAAAAACTCAGACAAATCCGTCAGTGGTAATAGGCGTCCGCGAATGTTGGCGATGCCAATCATCCAAGGCTTTACTAAGGGCAGACTGGTGAATTCTGGCATAGTGAGTATTTCTGAGACTTGACCCATTGGTGCCACCAAGCGCTGACCACCAATCTCAAATACCACACCCTGCCAGTCGGATTCTTGTCCACCGTGACGGCCACTTTTACGTGCGCGTGCCAAATCTGCGAAACGCAGAAGCTCAATAAACCCTTTGGAAGCCACAAGTTACCCCATTACTTTGCGAATAATATTAACCAGACCATTTTCGTCAACTGGCTTCGTTATGTATTCTTTAGCGCCTTGGCGCTTACCCCAAACACGATCCGTTTCTTGATTTTTGGTACTAATCATAATGATAGGAATATGCGATGTTGTTTTGCCACGAGTTATCTTGCGAGTAGCTTGAAAACCATTCATTTCAGGCATGACCACATCCATCAAGATGACATCTGGTAAATGATCAGTTGCCATTTGACAGCCTTGCTCACCATTGGTTGCTTCAAGCACCTGATAGTTGTTTTTTGCAAGCATGTCGCGAAATTTCGCCATCTCTGATGGCGAGTCGTCAATGACTAAAATAGTAGCCATGGAAATTTCCTTTATTTTCGATGATATCCGTTGGGATATACTATTGAGACAAATCTATTAAAAATAGTGCCTGACACTTTCGAGGGCAGCACTATTTCCACGATGATATATATAAAGTAGTAAATACTAAACAATACTGTTGTGATCGTCACTGAGCTATTTCTAACACGGCTATTTAATTAACCTGAAATCTTAATTCATGGAACAGTCACGACAGCTATATTTTTTTTGTATGACAGTCTTTTTAGCTACTCGCACTAGCCGTACCGCTGCACATATGAAACATACCAATATGACTGTCTAATTATCAGTTTTATAAAATGGTTGGTTATTAACGGTACTGATTGATTGCTTCAAAAAGCTCATCTTTGCTAAATGGTTTAGTCAAATACTCATCTGAACCGACAATACGTCCACGTGCCTTGTCAAATAAACCATCTTTAGATGACAGCATAATCACCGGCTTACTGGCATAATCAGGGTTGTTTTTGATCAATGCACAAGTCTGATAGCCATCCAAGCGTGGCATCATAATATCAACAAAAATGATATCGGGGTTGTTGTCAACAATCTTGGCTAAAGCATCAAAACCGTCAATAGCGGTTACTACTTCGCAGCCTGCTTTTTGTAATAAAGTCTCTGCCGTACGGCGAATGGTTTTTGAGTCATCGATAACCATGACCTTCAGACCCTCAAAATTATTTTCCATTATCATTATCCTATGAATGACTATTTATTCGTAGCGCTATCTGTCAGTGCAAAATTTTAACAGTTATTCCAATTTATAAAATGGCTTATTTTTGGATTGATATGAACGACTAAGTTTGCATTTTACGCTGTCATAATAGCTAACATGTTCTTTATCAGTATTGTCTATCAAGCATGACGTTACCTTCAGTTACTATACGCACTTTACCGTCAATTATCTTCGTAAATTAATTTCTAATCTGAGTTTAATTTACGAAGATAATTATCAGATTTCTATGACCATCACTAGGGCGTATCCCCATTTTGAAAATAATAATAAAAATGAGATAAATACTTAAACGGGAGGTCATATGGCTAAGAAGTCATGTGGCTAAAAAGCGTCTTACTGTATAAAACCGCCTATATGACCAATCATTTTTCTTATGTAAATTTCAAACCTGTCAAAATTAGCAGGCACAATCGTTATAAAGACAAACAATTTAACGGGCATAACACTCATCAAAGAAGCGTGGTAAGAATTTAACGTTGAGTAGAAGCAACAGCTATCTTACCGAATCATCTTCATTTGTGATAAATATGTATCACTGTATTTTAATATGTTCGTTTTAGCACAATTACTCGTTGTTTTCCAGTTATTTAGTGAATTTATGTTCAAATTAATCATCGGTTTAGCAAAAATACTCTGATTATGACTCTTCCTCTTCCAGTCATGCGTTTGAAATCAATAACTCTGTCTCGTTGCGTAAATATCGCACTATTATTTGCCCTTGCCCCGATTCACTATATAATAAGCCAATGTTTATGAGGGCAATTGGTATGAGAGTTTTTATAGGTCTAAAAAATAGTGCGTATTTATGCAGTGCTTTATTATTGCTTGCTGCCTGTCAGCCCTCGCCCCCTACTGATGAGCCTGTGACCGCAGAAAATAGTGAGACGGTAGAGACACCCATTATCATTGATGACGATAGCGTTACCATGACGCCTGACCATATTTTAAGTATAAAGCCATCACGCTATCAGCCCAGCATAGGACTCCAAGGCCGTATTGAACCAATCAAGAAGACCCAGTTCACCGCAGCAAAAGCGCTCACTGTCCAGCAGGTATTGGTAGAAGAAAATCAATGGGTAGAAAAAGGCACGCCACTGTTAATTGTCCAGCGTCAGGAAGCAGCTAGTAAACCCACAGAATCAGCGACTACCTCAACGGCTGAAAATACAGAATTTGCAACATCAGACCAATCTACACAAAATAGTAAAACAGAGAACAAGACTAATAACCCAAGCCAAACAACGAAGCCGACACCGACACCAACATCGATAAAGGCTAATGAAAATAACGCTGAAGCGCCTCAGTCTAGCGGTGATAAAACTAGCGTTGATAAAAATAATGTAATAGCCAGCAAAAATGCACCTGCTAGTACCAAACCATCCTACAAATTGATGACGGTGCGTGCCAGCTTTTCAGGACGTGTCGAAAAGCTGTATGCCGAAGCTGAACAAAAAATAGACGCACGCCAACCACTTTTGCAGCTTAGTGATGAAACTGAATTACATTTCATCGGCATTGTACCCATTCAAGCTGAGCCTCAGCTTTCTGTCGGACAGACGGTCAATTTTACCGCTGAAGGCATGTCGGATAAGTTTACTGGACAAGTTAGCAGGTTGACGGCAACAGTTCAGCCTAAACAGCTTTTGGTTCATGTAAATGTCGTCAATAATGAAATCAGTCGCGAGAAATTACAGCCTGATATGCAAGTGACGGGGCGTGTCAATTATGGTCAGATCGATGTCGGTACGATTGTCCCCGAGCGCGCGTTACATGATGTTGACTTAACAGAGTTGCAGCGCCCACCCTATAAACCGTTAAGACCCTTGAGCGCCAATGTATGGATTATTAAGCAAGACCAACGCCTAACTCGTCAGCCAGTTGAGGTCGTCGAATACGATCCTATTACCAAGCAGTACTTAATTGCAGGCATTAGCAATGACAGTTTAATTTGTCTTGCCGACTTAACCATTGAATCTAAAGGCAAAAAAGTAGTGGTTTCTTAGAGAGCAGTAGAGACAGTTACATTGTGTAGAAACATTAACAAAGCGTGTCTTGTTTAGTCACGTGTTAATTAGGCAATATAGTATTATTACTTTGTCTTATATTGACTGAAAGCTTAATCATGTTTCTTTAACCCTATCTTAACGGTCAATGTCTTATGATTAAGGGCAATAACGATTTAGAAGCACTTAGATTTAGGATAATATAGATATCGAGGCGCGCTAGAATTTTAATAAAAAGCGATTTCTTGACAAACCATAACAACAACAACTAGAGGACAAGCTATGAGTAAGCAGATTTTGTTAATTGAAGATGATCCAGATTTAGCAGAACTAATCAGCGACTATCTGACCATGAATTACTATGATGTGCATCATGCAGGACTTGGTCAAGAAGGTCTAGAGTTGCTAGACACCAAAGAGCGCGGTATTGACTTGGTGGTCCTTGATTTGATGCTACCTGATATGGATGGCATGCAGGTTTGCCAAAAGATACGCGGTAACAAAAACAATATGACCAATAAAGTGCCGATCATCATGCTAACGGCAAAAGGCGATACTACCGATCGCGTATTGGGTCTTGAGATGGGCGCTGATGACTATATCTCTAAACCATTCGAGCCACGTGAACTATTGGCACGGATACGAGCGGTCATTCGTCGTCACGAGCAGCCAAATCAAGCAGACAGTCAATCGGACAGTTTGACCTTTGGCCGTCTCAGTGTGTTCCCTGATAGCCACGAAGTAACGATCGATGAGCTGCCTGTGCGTTTGACGACGCATCAGTTTCAATTGCTGCACTACTTTGCCACCCATTCTGGTAAGGTACTGAATCGTGAGCAATTGTGGCAAGCCATGCCAAATGATGACAGTTCAGACAATATTGATCGTGCTATCGATGTTCATATCTCACGCTTACGTGCCTTGATCGAAGACAATCCACGCCAACCAAAGCGTATTATTACTGTACGCGGTGTTGGTTATCAGTTTGCTACCGATCAGGTTTAATCTTAAATGGCTCGATGGACGATTAATCGAGCCTGTCACCATAGTTTGGATTAAATCAGACGAATGGCGTGATATGAATTGATACGAGCATCTGACAATAGAGATGGTTTAATGCAGCAACTGGGTTTTCGCTCCGTATTTGCCAAGTTATTTGCCAGCGTGATGCTGGCACTTACCTTATTTGCAGTAGCCATGGTGCTATTGACACAGCTGGTGCATGACAAAGATGCGGGTATCCGCTCAGAAGTATTGGCTACACAGATTTTGGGTCAAATTGATCCTTTTTTGCATGAGCTGAATATCTCCATTAGTAAGGACAACCGTTTACAGTCACGCTTTATGCTGGCTGTAGTCAAAAAAAGCTTTGATATCTTTGATGAATCCTTACAAGCAAAGATGGGGTTATACGACAACGAAGGTCGTTTGCTTATGCAAACTGACAATAGTGACTTGCCGTTAGTGCTACCACCGACTCCCTCTTTATTTTCACAAGTTTTTCCATCCCTTTCAGACACCTCCCCTACCAAGCAGGCTCAAGTATATAGCAGCACTGGTTATACATTGCTGTACGAATCACGCTTGCCGCCAAAAAAACCCGTGCTGTCCGCTGCCTTAAATTTATTTACTGGTACCCTATTGCTGCTATTAATTATGGCAGGCGTTCTATGGTTGATTGCTCGCACTATGACGTGGCGTATCAATCAGATGAGCCAGCAAATGACCCAATTGGGTGATGGTGATTTCACGGTAAGAGTCAATGCACGTGGTAACGATGAAATTGCTTCGTTAGCACGCGGTTTTAACCAAGCAGCACAAAAAATTGAGCACCTTATTAATGCCAACAATCTGCTATTGGCGCATGCCTCTCACGAGCTGCGTACGCCGATTACCCGTATCCGCTTACAAATCGAGATGATGGATATGCTGGCAAATGCGATGCCAACAGATACCAAAGCAAAATTTGATAAACGTGCGCAAGCGATCAACCGAGATTTGTCGGGGCTTAATGATTTGGTTGAAAGTATCTTATTGGTGAGTCGCTTAGATGCTGGTCATGTCATGCAGCAAGTCGAGCATTTGGATTTGTATGACTTAGTGAATCAAGAGCGTCAGCATTACTCTGAAGCCACTTTGATAGGTGAGCATATCGTCATTGATGGCCAGGCACCGATGCTGACCCATCTCATTCGCAACCTCTTAACCAATGCCATGCTACATGGTAAGCCACCGGTTACCATCTTGATCTATGGCATTCAGACTGTTGATGAAGCCGACACCATTCCAGATTATTTGATGCAAACAGTGGTTTGTAGTAGCTTTGCTGATTATAACAGCTCAGATTTTGACCATTATGATGAATCACATGCCTCTGATAACTTAGCGCAGCAAACATCGGCACAACTTGACGACGTTTCTAATGGGTCTCCTACAACCAATATTGACAAAGACAAAGCAGAAAAAGTAGCAGCGCTAATCACACTACCAGCACCACCGATTTATCGAAATGGTGAAAGCATTGTGTTTGATAATAACGATGCTGATGATGACAGTTCAAATGTGGATTTAACTGACGTCATCACTGACAACACTAAAATAACTGACATGACTGGGCTAGAAACTGGCACCTCAGCAACAGACGCTAATAATTGTGCCGATGTTGAAGAAAATGCTACTGGAAATCCTATAATCAATGACAATGCGGTCAACGTTAATTCAGAATCGTCCCTAATCGCCAACTACCAGAGCTTTACCACGGAATTGACTGAGAAAATCAAAAAAGTCATGTGGAAAGCCGTTCCTGACAGTAAAAAATCTGTAGAAATCAGTAGCAATAACGAAGCAATTATTAATAACCAAGTGACCAGTAAATCCACTGATGCGCTATTAAATGATAATATTCAATCTCGGAAAACCAATAAATTAACGACCGATGAAACTGTTAGCAAAGATGAGGCTAAAGGCAATGCTCAAAGTGAGAACGAGACGCCGACCACAGCGCGTAAAGAAAATTTATTCACTAAGCACATGAAAAAAGCCAAAGCCGACCCAATACGCCCGCTACCAAAATATGTGGTGCTGGCGGTCATTGATGAAGGCGAAGGTATTCCTGAAGACAAACGCGAAGAAGTCTTTAGCCCATTCGTGCGCTTGCAGCAAAAAAACAAAGGCTCAGGTTTGGGCTTATCCTTGGTATCGCAAATCGTCACTGCTCACCAAGGGCGTATCGTGACTGATACTATCAATGGTCACACCAGATTTTTGGTCGTTATACCCGTAAAGCAAGATCCACATTATAACTATCACGACAATAACCACTAGCACGATAATCATCACTAGCAACTGGCAGAACCTCCTTTACCCTGCTGGTCATTACCTCCTTCTCATACAGCAACTTAAATTTTCCAGATAGCTTATAACTAATAACCATTAGTCATAAGCCGTTCACGGATGTGCATATCCAAAACATTACATAATATGCTATATTACCGCCCCTTATTGCATTGTTAATGGTAGCGACCATCCACTTTGACGCTGTCATTAGTAAGTTGCAGCCTAATTATTCTATAACCATCATAAACCTATTAAATTTTGAGCCCTCCATGAGTGACATGATTGTCTTAAACGATGTGACCAAAAGTTTTTTAAGCGACCGATCAATCAAAGATAAAGACGGTAAGCCGCATTGGTTTACTGCTGTCGAACCGACTTCATTGTCTGTTCAGCAAGGTGAAATTTTTGGTTTGATGGGCTACTCAGGCGCAGGGAAATCCACCCTTTTGCGTTTGATTAACTTACTTGAACGTCCAGATTCTGGTCAAGTAGTGATAGACGGTACTGATTTGACCACCTTGTCTGCCAGCGATTTACGTATTGCCCGTCACAATATTGGTATGATTTTTCAGCAATTTAATCTGATGTCCAATCGCACAGTGTTTGATAATGTGGCTTTTAACTTGACGGTTTCTGGTTATCCCAGTCGCGATGTTCACAAACGAGTGATGGAATGTCTTGAAATTGTTGATTTGATCGATCGTGCTGGCCACTACCCTGCGCAGCTGTCAGGTGGACAAAAGCAGCGTGTTGGTATTGCCCGCGCAATTGCGCCCAGCCCAAAAGTACTGTTGGCCGATGAGCCAACCAGTGCACTTGACCCTGCAACGACGCGCAGCTTACTGACTTGTCTACGCGATATCAACGAACAGCTTGGCGTCACCATTGTCATTGTAACTCATGAGATGAGCGTCATTCGTAGGCTCTGTCATCGTGCAGCACTACTACACCAAGGACAATTACTTGAAGTGGCAGATATTCGTGATGGTCTTATTCAGGCCACTACTCCGATTGGCAAAGGCTTAGTGCACGAAGACTAATGAGGCAGGAGAAACACATATGTTAACTGGTACTGAATTATCTGCTTCAATCGATAAACTGTTGGTGCTGCGCAAAGAAATTATAAGTGCCTTTATCGATACCTTTGTTATGCTTGGTATTTCTACAACAGTCGCCATTGTCATTGGCGGACTGTTTGGCATATTCTTATTTTTGTCCAGTGATCGACAGTTTTTGCAAAACAAAACCCTCTACGGGGTACTTGGCGGCATCACCAACTTTATGCGCGCTTTCCCGTTTGTGATTTTGATGATTGCCATGAGCCCATTTACTAAAGCCATCGTCGGCACAGGTATTGGACCCATCGCCGCATCGCTAGTACTCGCGATTGCAGGTTCGTTCTACTTTGCCCGTTTGGTGGAGCAAAACTTACGTGAAGTACCACGCGGTATTATTGAAGCAACCGAGTCTATGGGTGCACGACCTTTTACTATCATAAAAGTTTTACTAAACGAAGCGCGCTCAGGATTGGTGCTATCAGTGACCATCCTCTGTATCAGTCTACTATCTTATTCAGCGGCGGCTGGTATGATCGGTGGTGGCGGTTTGGGTGATTTGGCCATTCGTTATGGTTATTATCGCTATCAAACTGAAGTGATGATTTTTATTGTGATTGTATTATCGATCATGGTTATCTCAATCCAAGCCTCTGGCAATTGGCTCGCCAATCGTTTAGATAAACGTTAAACCGCTTTAGAGAATACTTGACATCACGAGCGACTAGGTTTATTTTTGGCCATACTCAACCCTTATCTCAGCGCCTATACCAAAAAGCAGCATTACTATTTATAATGTTGCTTTTTTAATTTTCAGACGATGAACGTTTTACTCAATCCCATTCATTAAAGGACATATTATGAAATTAACAGATATCAGCCGTCAGTTAGCGACCGCATTTGCCGCTGTTGGTGTATCAGGCTTGGTCTTGGTCGGTTGCAGCAATTCATCAGCACCAGAAGCGATCAAAGAGCCAGTTACCGAAGGGTCAACTGCAGAAACTGCCGCTAGCGATATCGATCCTGATCATACCAAAATCATTATCGGTACCACTGAAGGCGACTTTGCTGATATGGTTCGTAACCAAGTAAAAAGCACGCTTGAAACACAAGGTTATGAAGTTGAGCTGATTGCCTTTACCGACTATGTGCGCCCGAACCTTGCACTGGCTGAAGGTGATTTGGATATCAATATTTTCCAGCATAAACCTTACCTTGATACCTTCAAAAAAGAAAACAACCTTGACCTAGTTGAAGTGTTCCAAGTACCAACAGCACCACTTGGCATCTATTCAGGTAAAAAAACCAGCCTTGATGCTGCATTTAAAGGCATGAGTGTTTCTGCGCCAAACGATCCAAGTAACTTTGCTCGTGCTTTGGTCATGATGAATGATCTTGGCTGGATTAAGCTAAAAGATGACATCGATCCATTGACTGCGTCAAAGGCTGATATCGCTGATAACAGCAAATACGACATCGAGATCATTGAACTAGAAGCTGCCCAACTACCACGCGCACGTGATGAAGTTGACTTTGCAGTTATCAACGGTAACTATGCTACTGACGCTGGTATCAAACTGACTGAAGCCTTGTTCCAAGAGCCTAGCTTTGCTTACGTCAACTGGTCAGCGATTAAATCAGCAGATACTGGTAAAAAATGGGTTGAAGACGTAACCAATGCTTATAATTCTGAAGCTTTCAAAAAGTATGCTCATGATACTTTCCCTGGTTATAAGTACCCAAAAATCTGGGGCGCTGATCACGGTGCAAACACGGATACCGCGACAGAATCTGCACCAGTAGAAGCTGCTGCTCAATAATTTTTAGGTCAAAAAATACCTGAACATATAGGTATTATGCTAATGACGAACGCCCATTGCTGAATAGTAATGGGCGTTTTTTATGGCCTCAATTTTGTGATTATTACTCTTTTAAACCTGCCTCTAGTGGTTACCAGTTACTAAAAATGACGTTACAGCCTGTTTGCCCTTTGTAGGAAAGCGTCACCTACTCTATCGTACTGTCCTCATTTTCCTTATAGTAAGTGCAGTTGAATCGGTTCTGGCTTTCTATATGATCATTTTCAGAAATAGAGTCTGAGCCTATGAACCGAATGCTAATGAACTGAATAAAGTCATCAACTAATAATATGAAAACTTGCACATAAGGATAATAATATGAGTTCAAAAAATTATAATATTCGTACTGCTGGACAAGCAAACATTCCGGTATTAGGTCTTGGTACTTGGCAGTCAACCGGTCAAGATTGTATTGATGTCGTCAGCCAAGGTCTTAAGATGGGCTATGAGCATATCGATACCGCCCAAGCTTATGGTAATGAGAAAGAAGTTGGCGAAGGTATTAAGCAATCAGGTATCGCTCGTGACAAATTCTTTTTGACGACAAAGATTTTCCCTGATGATATGAAGTTCGAGCCAGAGAAATTGATTGCAGCCGCTAAACGCTCTTTAGAAGATTTGGGTACAGATTATGTCGATCTATTGCTCTTGCATTGGCCCGACGATCGCGTACCATTATCTGAGACGATTCCAGCGTTATGTGAATTACAGAAACAAGGGTTGACGCGTCATATCGGGGTCTCCAACTTTAATATTGCTAATATTATTGAAGCTAAGAAATATGCGGATGTACCAATCGTGGTCAACCAAGTTGAGTTTCACCCTTTTATTAAGCAAAATACCTTACAGGCTTTTTTAAACAATCACCATATTTTATTGGAAGCTTATTCGCCACTTGCACGCGGTGATGTGTTCGATAATGAGGTTATTAAAGAAATCGCTGATAAGCATAACGTCACGCCAGCACAGATATCGTTGGCTTGGATTCTATCAGATAAGCACCGTGTTGCTATTCCGAAGACGTCTAACCCTGACCATTTGCAAGGTAACTTGGATGCAATGAAGGTGCAGTTGAGTGCAGATGAGTTAGAGAAAATTGGCAAACTTGCCAGTAGCGATGGTCGTAAAATTGAGCATCCTGAATACAGCCCTGTATGGGATGATTAAGGTCTAGATAATGAAGATCTATTAGTACCAAAATTCGTATAAAAAAAGAGCCGCTAATACATTATTAGCGGCTCTTTTTACTATTGGATTGACTAGGGCGTGTCTTCAATTCACTCGATAGTCATCTGAATGGGCTAAAAATGGCTAAATCTTGCCAAGCATCGTCAAATAGCTGGTTAATATCCCGATATTATCTGCACTATTTTTCTTGTTTGACGGCAATTTATCTCATTTTTATCACCATTTTTGAAATGAAGACACGCCCTAGAAAATTACTGCTGTAAAGTGTCCGTCTCATGTACCTTTTCAGCAGGATTGTATTGCTCAGAAGAAGGCACTGCACCGCTACGGTTGTTTTCTTTCATTGATTTGGCCACTTCTGGCGGCATATATTTTTCATCATGCTTAGCCAATACTTCCCCTGCCACAAAGGTATCGCCTTGCATTTTACCCGTGGCGACGACGCCTGAGTTTTCAGCGAATAAATCTGGCAAAATACCTTGATAAGTCACAGGTACGGTCGATTGAAAATCAGTAATGGCAAATTCAACGTTCAATGGATTGTCTTCTGCGCGTCGGACACTACCCGCGACTACCATGCCGCCCGCTCGAATACGCTTATCTTGGGGTGCTTCACCTTGCGCAATGGCTGTGGCATCGAAATAATAGTCGGTTTGTTGTCCAATGGCATAAATCACCAATACGACGGCGATTGCCGCCCCTGCCAACGTAAACATAACCCACATCAGTTTTTTGCGACGAACTGCGTTCATACCACTACCTCATTGATGAGTCGCTGTTTTGTAGGCTATAGACAGCCTATAAAACAGAAAATATTAAAGAAACTACCATTAGAAAAACGTTCTAAAAATGTCTTTCTAATCGTACTCTTCTAATGGCTATATGGTAGCATTTTTCGTATAAATCAATAAGCCCTTAGCAACTGACGAGGTCATATCTTTACAATTAAGAGGTCATAATTTTTTGAGCTAAAGCGATGATATTAAAATATTTTTTACATCGGTTGCTTGGTTTCAGGATTAGGGGTTTTAGCCGTACGCTGTGCTTGCCGTGCTTGCTGAATGGTCAGCTGCTTGATGAGGGCCTGTCGCTGCCTGCGACTATAAATGATAAAAGCCAGCATCACGCCAACGGTAATGGCCCAGCATGACCAAACAAAAACACCATGCTTACCCATGGCGAGAAACTCAGAGACGCTATAAAAGTAAGGCTGCATAATATTTTCCTAGCCGTTATTTGTTTTGGCGACAGTCATTGCAGTCATTTGGCTTGTCCGCGGATATATTCTTTGACCCACGCTTTGCCTTGATCACGATACAAAATCAGCGTGTTGGTACGATAAATCGCTAACGTCGCGACCAATAAATAACTACCAATAATCATCAGTAATAATGGCATCCACATATCCGCTGACATTTTTGGTGCAGCAGTTAAGGTAAAGGTCGAGCCTTGATGCAAGGTGTTCCACCACTGTACCGAATACTTAATAATAGGCAGGTTTACTGCACCAACAATAGACAAAATAGCGGCGGCTTTACCACGATTGGCCGTGTGCTCAAACGCTGCAAATAACGCCATCACGCCAGCATACAAAAACGCCAAAATGAGCATAGAGGTCAAACGTGCATCCCAAACCCAGTACGTACCCCAAGTGGGTTTCGCCCAAATAGAGCCCGTGATTAAGCTAACCACACAGAGCAAAAATCCCAGCGGAGCAAGCGCCTGCGCCACTAGACTAGCCGTCTTGATTTTCCAAACGAGAAAAATGACCCCGAGCACTGCTAAGGCAAAATAGATAGAAATGGCGATACTAGCAGCAGGCACATGGATAAAGATAATGCGGTAGCTATTACCTTGCAGGTAATCAGGCGGCGCAAAAGCGAGACCCCAGACACTACCGATCACAAGACAAATAGTGGCTAATATTGCCAGCCACTTGACCCAAGGCGAAAAAATGCGAAAAAACTGCTTGGTACCCACAGTGGTCAAAAAGCCCTGCCAGATGCGCTGCCACAGGCTAGGAGATGAGACGTTATTCAGGTTGGGCATGGGAATAAACCTATTGGCACAGCGTATTGGTTGTAACCGATATAGCGCATCATGGGCGCGACTATCTGTCAACCTGCCGGCGTTAAACACTGGATAGAATCTACAAGTGATTGTTTGCTTAGTTAGCTGGCTATTATAGCAAAGTTGCCAGTTTTCAACATGCTGTTAATACATTGGGTTTAAATGACTGGGTTTTGATAGTAAAGAAAGTCTACTGTTTAATTGAGCCATGACATTTTTAAGGTCATCGCAATCACCCATGGCATGATTAATACTGAAATAATACTGCCTGCCAATAATAATGCCAGTATCGGTAAACCGTTTAAACCAGTAGCAAATAAATCAACCGCACCTGTGGCAAAAATCAATACCGGCAATTGCATCGGCAAAGCAATCAAAGGCACCAGCACCGCGCCATTCTTTAATGACAGCGTCAAACTACTGGCAACCGCTGATAACATCAATAGCATCGGACTGCCCGTCACAATAGAAGCCATTAATATCCACGCCTCAAACCAGCTAAGCTGAAACAATGGCACGGCAAGCAAACTCAATGCCGCCACAATACCACTACTAAAGATCCAATGGATAACCAAACGAATCAACACCCATAACGGCAGCGACGCTTTTGCGACAACCAATTGCGCCAGCGTACCATTATCAAGGGCAGGCTTAAACAAGCCGTCGACACCCATCACCAGTGACAACAGAGCGGCAATCCACACTGCCGACACGCCAAGGCGCTGCAATAGCGCAGGCTCACTACCAACCGCTAGCGGAAACAAAGTGATAATCACTAAGAACAGCACCAAAGGGTACAACCACTGTACCGCTCCTTGCTGCTTCACGTGCCACTCGCGCCGCCATAACTGCACAAAGCTGATACCGCGCGCAGGTGATACGCTAACGTTTGAGCTTTTATTCGCTACTTGTACTGGATTGTCTGTTTCTATCATTTATTCGCTCTTCCACGGATGCTTGGCACATTTATACTGATGACACGCCCTAGCATTCAAACCATATAACCGGATAAATCGAGCACTTGGTTGGCTACGCCGACTGCCTGATGACTGGTCATTAATATAGCGCCGCCCATGTTGGCAAATTCACGCAATCTGTCTTCCATCCGCGCCACCATATCGACATCAAGGGCAGTAAAAGGCTCATCAAGTAGCCATAACGGTGTCACCTCAGGGGTCAATAAATATAAGCGCGCAAGGGTGATACGGCGAGTTTGTCCAGCAGATAAATGGCTTGAGCTAATCGTCTCAAAGCCTTGCAGTCCGACCCAAGCTAAGGCGTCATCAATATCAGCAACACTTGGGCTAATGCCGTATAAATTCAGCAAAAAAGTCAGATTTTGCGCGACGGTCAAATTTGGATGTATGCCCAACTGATGCGACACATATAAAGGCTGAACCGGTAAACTGGCTGTTCCTTGATAGTAAACTTGACCTTCCAACACTGGTAATAATCCAGCCAGCTGCATCAGTAGCGTCGTTTTGCCCGTACCATTAGCACCAATCAAGTGACAAATACTGCCCGCAGGTAAATCGAGCGCAACGCCTTCACATAGAGGGATTTCACCGCGCTGAACGGTCAGCTTATCAAGCGTAAGTAAGGCGGTATTCAGAGCTGTCATTCAAACCTCTCATTATTTATCAAGCAGCAGTCAATATTCGTCACCAACAAATATCATGTTCGTGGCATAATACTTTATGCTTACCCCAACCACACAGTATAACAAATTGTCGATAACTATGACCTCAAAACCTATGCAGACTTCAAAAGATAGCCAAAATTTAGATACGCCAGCGCTAACAATAGATAGCTTAGTCGACGCACAAGTTGCCTTTATGCAGCAATGGTTGCGGCAACAAGCAGAACCGCTAAGCATAGAGGCTTGGCAGTGGTTTGCTGCCCAGCCATTGAATAAATATGTCAGCGCCGATGATTTGCAACATCTGATCAACGACTGGCTACTGAACCAACCGATGACGGATGTGATACGTAAAGATATTCGCGATATCTTGCATACGATTATTTATCATCCAGTCAATGACAATGTGCCGTTGTCTGAGCTGGTGGATGACACTCAAGTGCAGACCCTAGCCGATTATGTGGGTAGCCATGAGCAGCAGCGTAATATCTTGATTCATACGCTGGTTGGCAACGAGACTTTTGCAGATTTGCTGACGCAAACGCTCTATCACGCGATCAACGACTTTATGGAAACCACGCTGGATAAAGCAGGCGCTGCGGGCAAACTGATGAAGTTTGGCCGCAGCTCTTTTGAAAAGGCGACCAATAGAAATCTTGATGAAAAATTACAGACATATTTGCATCGTAATATTAAAGATTTAGCACGTCGTGCAGAAGCCAATGCCCAAGAGCACTTATCAAATGACGAAGTCGCTCGGTTGCTAGTAAGCGGTTGGGCAAGAATCAAAGATCAGCCGATCAGCCAACTGCAAAATTATTTAAGTGATGAGCCTGGTAATAGTAGTATCGAACATATCGAAGCCAGCATCCAACAGAGCTATAACCGCCTGCGCATGTCGCCTTATCTGCATAGCCTTGTGTCAGCCAGCATCGATACGTGGTATGGCAACCATCAAGGCGATAGCATGGCAACGGTAGCCGCAAGTTTATATATAGATGAGCAAGCCATGACGCAATTGAGTACCGCTCTATTGCCTGTGGTGCATGATGCCATTGAAAGCGAGTGGTTTACAGCGCATATACGTGAGATGTTGCAATCATTTTATGCACAGCCCGCTATCAAAGAGGGTTTGATGTTTAACAATAAGTAACTGACTGTTTTTTACTTAGTGGTCAGTTTTTAATATCATCCATTTACTTGTCAGCACAATACTTATGAGTCAACGTAACAAACTCAGCTTGTGGCAAAAACTCAAACGGTTACTGACTGCCTCAGCACCGCAGTCTGTTGTCGATGGCGCAAACTCGTCGACGCAGTCATCAGCGGCTGACGATGAAATTGATCTTGATCTGATGCAGGCCGGAATCTCTAGCGCCAACACTCGTAATAGCGATGAGGCAAATACGGCTGACTCTACTGGCAGTTTTTTCGGTCAGTGTGATAATAATGACAGCGAGCGTTCTCAAGCTGAGGCAAAATTAAAAGCATCACAACACGAGCCTAATGACACTTCCATTGTCGACTGCCTAAAACAGTACTTTAATGATAAGCAATGGCACTATACTCACTATCGTCCCCAAACCAGTGGCGATAAAAGCAGTGACAGCCAAACAACGCATCATTTGTCGCTGAGAATGCGTCATAAACAACTGAACTGCGGTTATTTGTTCCGTGTACAAGAAAAAACCAAGCTACTGGCAGTCTATGGAATTTTGCCATTTTTAATACCAGAAAGTCATCAAAGTGCCGCGATGCTACTGATTACTCAGATCAATTATGACATGCTGATTGGTAACCTAGAAATGGATATCAACGATGGCGAGATACGCTATAAGCACGCTGTCGATGTCGAAACCGTCGGTATTAATGACGAAATCATCGAGCATTTACTACAAAGCGTTATTGCAATGACCACTGTGGCGAATGAGCTGTTTAGTGATTTGCTCAATAACCAAGATCCTGCTGAAGACATGCAGACTTTATTAATAGAGCTGCGTCAACAATCAGATTCTAAAACCTTTTTTTTGCCAACGCAATTTGTTCAGTAATCAACTGATCACAATAGATATTTGCGGTTTTTACAATTTCTCACCAATACCTTACTTTCAAAGCGCTTAAACCTATCTATCCTTAAAACATTCTCAACAAAGACATCCTTTAACGCTATGCTCAAAATTGCTTACTCTGATATTTTTAGATATGCCGTGCCTGAAAAGCACCGTTTTCCCATGCAAAAATACACCATGATTCCTGAGCGGCTATTGGCTGAAGGCACTATCAGTACGGTTAATTTTTTTGCGCCTGCGCGATTAAGCGAAGAAGAGATTTTGACCACTCATACTATGGACTATTGGTATAAGCTTAAAACCCAAACCTTACCGCGCAAGGAAGCACGCCCTATCGGCTTTGAGATGACCGAAGCTTTAGTCGATCGTGGTCGTCATATTGCCCATGCGACTTACGAATGTGCGCTTTATGCTCAGCAATATGGCGTGGCGATGAATGTTGCCGGCGGTACGCACCATGCATTTGCCGATCATGGCGAGGGCTTTTGCGTATTTAATGATGTCTGTATTGCGAGTAATTTATTATTAAATCGTGGACAGGCGCAAAAGATTTTGGTGGTCGATTTGGATGTGCATCAAGGCAACGGCAATGCCAGTATCATGATGAATGAGCCACGGGTTTTTGTGTTTAGCATGCATGGCGCCAAGAACTATCCATTTCGCAAAGAACTATCTGACCTAGATATTGAACTTGCCAATGATACCGGTGATGCTGAGTATTTACAGATATTAGAGGACACGCTACCGCGCTTAATTAGCGACGTTGCACCAGATATGATCTTTTATCAGTCTGCTGTCGATGTACTGGCGACCGATAAGTTGGGAAAACTTGGGCTGACGATAGAAGGTTGTAAGGCGCGTGATGAATATGTGTTACGCCAAGCAAAAGCCGCTAAAATTCCTATCGCTATCGTGATGGGTGGCGGCTATTCAGAAGATATTGAAGATGTGGTTGAAGCGCACTGCAATACGTTTCGTTTGGCACAACAGATATTTTTTGATGAAATAACAGAATAACGCACACATAAAATAGCATCTAAACAGCCAGCTGCCTCGCGAGCTATTTTATAAAAATGCTACAATTCCTTGCCAGCCGACACGCAGCCCAAGCACCGTGAGAATCAATAAAATAAGCTGACGAAATCGTGCTTGTGGTAAATAACGACGTAAGCGGATACCAACTAAAAGCGCGGCAATAGATAAAACACTGAGCAAAGTAATCAGCTGCCATTCACCACTGCTGAGCGCCATGATAGGCTCACGCAATACGATGATTTGAGCGATTTTACCCAAGAAATAGCACATATTACCGACTTTGGCGACGGTGTTTTTATCGTCAGTGGCAGACAATAAATACATCATCAGGATGGTCGACATTGCATTGGTCGCGCCGCCAATGATGCCGGCACTCAGTCCAACGATAATCAGCACAGGCTTGGTAGCAGGTAGCCGGATTTGCTTACCCAGTAGCGCACTGATCACATAAAAGCCAATAACAGCGGCCAATACCAATAAAATATAAGCGCTATCGACCCATAGTAAGAGCTTCGCGCCCAAAATACTACCGAGCAGGCTAGTTAAAGCGAGCAGCCAATAGCGCCTGCCGTAATAGATGAAATTTTGCCAAATAGTGCGGCCACCACCCGCCAGCCAAGTCATTGCATTAAGCAATAGTGACGGGAATATCACCAAGACAATGGCGTGTGGCAATGGATAGATGCTGGCAAGCGCAGTGGTGGTCACCAAGGTCACACCAAGACCGCTAATACCATGCAGCAATGATGCTAGCGCAAAAATCACAATCAGCAATAACGTCTGGATGCTATCGATATCTATCATATTTGCCATCAGTATTTAGTGTCTAATTGCGAAATTAGCGAAAGCCTAACTAGGGCGTGTCTTGTGCATTTTGACGTTGCCAGATAGCTTCACCAATAATACTGGCCAACTGCTCAGCTATCTTATCCTTGCTTGCTTTCTCTAGCGTTACTGCTTCATTCTTATAGCGCTCAGAGAAAAACACTTGCATCGCATTGTCATCACTGGCAAAACCAATATCTGCACGCGAAACATCATTACAAGCAATCAAATCTAGATCTTTAGACACCAGCTTACCGCGAGCATAGCGCTCGACATCTTGCGTTTCTGCCGCAAAGCCAACGACAAACAGCGCTGGATGGGCAAGCGAAATGGTTGCTAAAATATCAGGATTCTTGACCAAGCTCAGCGTCATGGAATCTTGGATTTTTTTGATTTTTTGCGGGGCAGCTTCTTCAGTACGATAATCAGCAACCGCCGCCGTCGCAATAAAGACATCTGCGACTCTCACGCTATCATTGGTAACAATGGCATCAACATCGTGCTCGTCGCCGCAATCACAGTCACCGTGGTGATGAGCATGATGATCTTCGTGTGAGTGTTCGTGTGAATGATCATGCTCATCTTCAGACGTATACTGTAGCGCACTATGCGTACCTTCCACACATTGCTGTGCCGCAATCAGCATCTCTTGCGCGGACAACACATCAATACGGGTGACATTCAGCGGTGTGGGCAGTGCTACTTTACCACCCGCAATCAAAATCACGTCTGCACCAGCGGCCACGCAAGCACGCGCTAGAGCAAAACCCATCTTACCAGTAGAATGATTGGACAAATAACGTACCGGATCAATCGCTTCGACGGTCGGTCCAGCAGTAATCACCACTCTTTTACCGGTCAATAGCTGCGGCGTGGTTTGCATGGCATTAAATAACAGCACCTCAGCCAATAATTGCTCAGGTTCAGGCAAGCGCCCTGCGCCCACATCACCGCAGGCTTGCTCACCGCTAGCAGGCTGAATAATTTGATAATTCATATCACGTAGGGTTTGGACGTTCAGATTCACCGCTGGATGCGCCCACATTTGCTGGTTCATCGCTGGAGCAATAATAACTGGCGCCGTCGTTGCTAGGCACACGGTCGCCAACAGATCATCTGCCATGCCCATTGCCAGACGCGCCAGTGTATTGGCAGACGCTGGCGCAATGATAATCATGTCCGCCCATTTGGCCAATTCAATATGTCCCATCCCCGCTTCTGCTTGCTCATCTAACAATGAGGTATGCACCTCATTACCCGTCAAAGCCTGCAGCGTCAGCGGTGTGATAAAGGCCTGTGCGCCTGTGGTCATAATGACACGCACATCGAAGCCTGCCTTGATTAGCAGACGGGCAAAGATGGCAGATTTATAAGCGGCGATACCGCCGGTGATAGCGAGCACAATATTGGACATAAGCGTGGCATCAATAAAAAAGTTGAAAGATAAAATTGCGCTTATAGTAACAATTATGAGATAAGTTGGGTAAGGTTTTGCGCATTTATATCATATATCTAGCATTCATCCCCCATCAAGGAATGACAATGGCGATTAAAGACTGGCATGAAGATGATAGACCTCGAGAAAAACTGTTGAAATTTGGCGCCGCTCACTTAACGGATGCTGAGATATTAGCGATATTTTTACGCACTGGCACCCAGTCGCAGTCGGCAATTGAGCTGGCGCGTCATCTGATCGATGAGTTTGGTAGTCTTGCCGAGCTATTGGCGGCGCCGCCACAGACCGTGCTTGCTTGTCATGGTATCGGCCCTGCCAAGTACGCACAGATATTGGCGTCGCTTGAGATGGGTACGCGTTATTTAGACAGTAAGCTAAAAACAGGTCAAGCACTGGGACGCTCACAAGTCGTCAAGGACTATATCAGCACCCAATTGCGCGGTGAGCACCGTGAAGTCTTTGCCGTCCTTTGCTTAGACAATGCCTTGAACCTATTAAACTTTGAAATACTGTTTACTGGCGGTATCTCGTCCTGTTCCGTCTGTATCAAACACGTACTCCGTCATGCGTTGAGCCATGCTGCCAGTCAACTCATCGTCGCGCACAACCATCCGCATACCGATGCGACCCCTTCAACGGCAGACAATCTATTGACCTACGAGCTAAAGAAAGCCTGCGATTTGATAGACTTGTCCTTGATTGACCACATCATCGTTGGACGCAATCAGACATTATCTTATGCCGAAAGCTGCTTAGCGCCTTTCGGTTAATCGAAAAATATTCGAGTAAAGAGTTATACACCATACTTCAAGCGAGTTAACGCCACAATACTTTGATAATGGACACGCAATTATCTTGAATCAATTATAACGCTGACTTATTGACGGTATATCTAGAATATGATACATATCCTCGACACAGAATAGCACTTTCGCTATTGATAGTTATCGATAACTATTTCATATTAGTAGCTAACTTTCGCTCAGTTATTTATATTTTGATTCATTAGTTTTTGTAGAGCATCAAATGTATGTTTCTAATGGTCAGCAATCCTAGTTTTATCGCATCCTTTTGACTCAAGAATGGTTCTTTGAGTCAGAATGACGTTGTGATAGACGTTTATAAGTTTGTTCACCAATAGATTTTTAATATGATTGCTATAAAAATAATGACATTGTTTATTTTAAAAGGTTTTAGATTCAAAGTTAATTGATTTAAAACCCATTATTTTAAATAAGATGCTTTCTTAATAGAATCTTTTTCTGAGCTTTACCTCATTTTCCAGTTAGGTTTTACCAAGGAGACAGTCATGGCAGTTGGCTTATTTATTTTGGCAGTAATCATACAGTTAGCCACAGTTTTGGCCATCTTTTTGCTGTCTCTATCGCGCGTCACTGGTAGTATCGTCGCCATTATTACCGTGGTCGTGACCGCCATCATCAGTCCATGGTCACTTATTTTGGGCATACCGATATTGCTATTGTGTTTGGTGCTGCTTGTCGCGCCTATCCGTCAGTCACTGATTACCAAGCCTGTCTATAAGATACTCGCTGGCGCAATGCCAAGCATGAGTGATACTGAGCGTGAAGCTCTCGATGCGGGTACGAGCTGGTGGGAAAAAGAGCTATTCATGGGTTCGCCGAACTGGGACACTTTTGCCAATTACCCATATCCAAAACTGTCAGAAGAAGAGCAAAGCTTTATAGACAATGAAGTAGAAGTTCTGTGTGCCATGCTTGATGAATGGAAAATTCAGCACGAAGATAAAGACCTGTCGCCTGAAGCGTGGCAATTTATCAAGAGTAATGGCTTTTTGGGCCTGATTATTCCTAAAGAATTTGGTGGTCTTGAGTTTAGCTCGTATGCCCAAAGTCGGGTAATGAGTAAAATTGCCTCGCGCTCACCCACCGCAGCCGTGACCTGTATGGTGCCAAACTCACTCGGCCCTGGTGAGCTGCTCATGCATTATGGGACGGACGCGCAAAAGCAACGCTGGCTACCCGGTTTAGCAAAAGGCGAAGAAGTGCCATGCTTTGGTCTAACTGGTCCTGAAGCCGGTTCTGATGCTGGCGCTATTCCTGATACAGGTGTGGTGTGTTACGGGACTCACGAAGGCGAGCAAATGCTTGGTCTGCGTATGAACTTTTCTAAGCGCTGGATTACCCTTGCCCCTATCGCTACTGTGGTTGGGTTGGCATTTAAAATGCACGATCCCGAAGGTCTACTCGGTGACCCTAACAAAACCGATTACGGCATTACGTGTGCGTTGGTTCCTGCTAGCCACGAAGGGGTCATCACAGGGCCGCGTCATAACCCAATCGGCTCGCCATTTATGAATGGTACGGTCGATGGCACAGACGTCTTTATCCCGCTAGATTATATCATCGGTGGTGTTGAAAACGCTGGGCGCGGTTGGCGCATGCTGATGGAGTGTCTGGGTGTGGGTCGCGGTATCTCTCTACCAGCATTATCTACTTCAGCAAGTGAGATGACGTATCTGTCGGTTGGTGCGTTTGCCAAAGTTCGTGAGCAGTTCAAGATATCAGTAGGTAAATTTGAAGGTGTACAAGACGCAACCAGTCGTATGGCAAGTAATACTTATATGTTAGAAGCGTTCCGTCATTTGGTCACTTGCGGACTCAACCAAGGTGGCACGCCATCGGTTATGACGGCAATGGCAAAATACTATGCGACAGAAACTATGCGTAGCGTTGTCAACGATGGTATGGACGTCGTGGGCGGACGCGCTGTACAAATGGGGCCTCGTAACTTTTTGGCGACGCCATACCAAGCGATTCCCGTTTCTATCACTGTTGAAGGTGCCAACATCTTAACGCGTTCTTTGATGATTTTTGGTCAAGGGGCGATGCGTTGTCATCCGTATTTATTTGACGAATTACAACTCTTGCAAAGTGAAGACAAAGAATCTGCGACCAAAGAGTTCGATACGTTATTCTTCAAACATTTGGGTTATACCTTTAACCGCGGGGCAAAAGCCTTTATCGCTGGTTATATCGGTGGCAGTAGCGATGCGCCAAGCTTTGCCGATGACTTTACCCGCCCTTATTACAAACATATCAACCGTCTAAGTGCTAGCTTTGCCTTGACAGCTGACATGGCTTTAGGATTGTTAGCTGGTGACTTGAAGCGCAAAGAGATGCTCTCTGGTCGTTTGGCAGATATTCATGGTCACTTGTTCATTGCGACCGCTATTTTGCAGTTTTATGAGCATGGCAGCAAATCAGAAGCTGAACGCTTACATGCCGAGGTCGCGCTACAAAACAGCCTCTATACCATTCAAGAAGCCTTTGTTTCTTTCTTTGCCAACTTCCCAAATCGTATGGCGGCGGGTGTCGTGAGCTTCGTGACTTTCCCAAGTGGTGGTATCTTTACTCCAGCGAGCGATGAGTTGAAAACCAAACTGGGCGATGTCTTTATGGATGACCATAAAGCCAACCCATTCCGTGATTATCTCAAGACCATGGTCTATTATAATACCTTGCCTGATGATGTCAGCGGTCGCATGGAGCATGCGTATCAAACCTTACTTGACATTGAACCCTTGTGGCAGAAATTCAAAAAAGCAGAGCATAAGGACAGCTTTGAAGGCTTAACCTTCGAAGATCATGTGGTCTATGCCAGCCAAAATGGTGATATCACTGAAGAAGAAGCTGAAAAACTGATTCAATATAATGGGCTACGGTTTGATTCATTATTAACAGATGTGTTCGATGGACATCTATTGAAAGCGCAAGAGCGTGAAAACCCACATACCCTAGAGAACGCCGTGCACAAGCTGACTGATTATGCGCAGTTAAAAAATGAGGCCCAAGCAAAAAATGGCACAGCGCCTAGTAACACGATGGTAGCCACAGATCCTCAAGATCAAACGGGTGATGCCAACCCTGATCATGGCTATGAGAGCGATGGCGATGTAAAAATGGTGGATGAGCAAAGTACCGTCGAAGAGGTACGCGGGCAAACGCATTTTGAGGCATCTGATCCAGAAGCAGAAGCACTTGACCCTCGTTATCGTGATGCCGAATCAACCCTTAACCAGCGTATGAGCTATAATCATGGTCTGAATAAAACAGACTTTGAAGTATCTAACGATTCAGAGTCTACTTCAACCAATACTCAACCTGAGGTAGTCAAGGACAGCAAATGGCAAGATGGCCTCCGTCGCGATGAAAGCGACAAGGTCTAAAGGTGTAAGGTTTAAAGGTACAGGCAATCACTGACAGGCGTCTATTTATGATAGATATCGCTTTAATCTTTTAATCATACGAAACCCTTACTGTCAAAAAGTTATTTAAATCAATCAGATAAATAAGAAAAAGCGAGACCGTCTAAAATAGGCGGTCTCGCTTTTTTTGCCAAAAAAATTTCCGTCTATATTTACTATTTAACATGTACTTTACTCGCATTTAAGGTCTTTATTATGACAATAAAATAAGTGAAACGGAAAAAATCGCTAATGTCACGATATTTAAATGATAAAAAAATCTTGCAGTACCCTTAACAATTATTTTATATTGTCAAAAAACTGACACTAAGTAACACACAAAAACATATAGACGTAACACCATCAGGCGTTGAGACAACAATCATAGATATATTGATTTATTGCCGTACTGACTACTGAGCGTTGCATATAAAAGGATAGAGGTTATGTGGAAAAATATGGGACTGACGGGCAAGATCATGGTTGCCATGGCGCTCGGTATCATACTGGGTTTGTTTATAAACTATTCAGGACTAAACGCTGAAGGCGGCTTTGTTAATACGTATATTACAAATGGCTTCCTCGCTATTATTGGCAAGCTATTTGTTAACTCACTCAAAATGTTGGTCGTACCGCTAGTACTTATCTCATTGATTTGCGGTGTGTGCGGTATTGGTGATATTCGTCTGCTTGGTCGTATTGGTACCAAAACCTTTATGATTTATATGTTCACCACCGCGCTTGCTATTGCGACGGCGATTGGACTTGGCTCGCTATTTGGTATCGGCAAGGGCATGAACATTGGCACTGACGCCACTTTTGAAGCAGCATCAGCGCCGCCATTGCTTGATGTTTTCTCAAACATCATCCCATCCAACCCCATCAGCGCGATGGCAAATGGTGATATGTTGTCGATTATTTTCTTTGCCATTCTCATCGGTGTCAGTATTCTGATGGTTGGTAAGCCTGCCAAAGGCTTGGTACAAAGCTTAGAGTTAATTAATGAAGTCATCTTAAAGATGGTGACTATCATTATGAACCTTGCCCCATATGGTGTCTTTGCTCTATTGACCAAGGCAATGGCTGAGCTTGGTTTAGACTTAATTTGGTCATTACTTGGTTATGTTGCGGTATTGGTCGGTTCATTGGCCTTCCATTTCTTTATCACCATGATGATTGTACTTAAGCTTGCTTCAGGCTTGTCTATCAAGACCTTTTTGGCAAAAATGCGCGAAGTTCAAATCTTTGCTTTTAGTACGTCAAGCTCAAACGCGACGATTCCTATTACCTTGCGTACCGTTACCAAGCGTATGGGTGTGAATAACTCTGTTGCTTCGTTTACCGTTCCTTTTGGTGCCACCATAAACATGGATGGTACGGCTATTATGCAAGGTACAGCAACCATCTTCATTGCCAATATTTATGGTATTGATTTGGGCGTGACCGAGTATCTGACGGTTATCTTAATGTCGGTCTTGGCCTCTGTCGGTACGGCTGGTGTACCGGGTGTTGGTCTGATCATGCTCTCTATGGTATTTGCTCAAGTTGGCTTACCAATCGAAGGTATTGGCTTAATCTTAGGTGTGGATCGTATCCTCGATATGTTACGTACTGCTGTCAACGTTGGTGGTGATGCGGCAGTAACTGCTATCGTGGCAAAATCAGAAGGCAAAATGGATCTGGCTATTTATAACGATCCTGACGCTGGCGCGAAAGACGTATTTGACGGTCATATTGATGAAGACAACGAGCGTGAATTCTCTGAAGTCTTTAGTGATGGCATCATGGGTAGTGAGTATGATGATGTAGATCGTCGTCGCTAATCAACACTGCTATAGTCATTCCACTATAAAAGTATTACAGCGTTAACCTCGCTTGAAGTATCACATATACATCTACACTCGGTTGCCTTGTACTACTTTTAAATTGAATCGACTATAAATAGACGTTCATAAAATAAAAAACCTCAGCCAAATCGGCTGAGGTTTTTTTGAGACATATAAGATTATTTATTATTGTTTAACCAAAAACGTATTTAGTTAACATGGCAAAACACACCAATACAATCATCGGACGAATCAGCTTACTACCGCCTTTAACCACCATGTGCGAGCCAAAATACGCACCTATCGTTTGCCCAACCATCATTGCTAGCCCCACTTTCCACAATACATTACCGCCCAAAATAAAGAAAATTAGCGAGCCAATATTGGTCGATAAGTTCAAGACCTTTGCCGCGCCTGTCGCTTCAATGATCTGACGACCGCGCAAAGCCACATTACCAAGCGCAAAGAACATGCCAGTTCCTGGGCCGATATAACCATCATAAAAACCAATTAAAGGTGCCACGACTTTTTGCCATTTGCCTTCTGAGATACGCGGTGCGGCTTCTACTTCACCAAGTCTGGGTGCAAATAGCGTATAAAGACCAATCGCTGCGATTAAAAACGGAATCAGCTTTTCGAGCAAATCAGGTGGTGACATCTGTACGGCGATCGTACCGATAACTGAACCGATAAAAGCAGCAATAATGGCCACCTTGATACGTTGTGGCTTGACAACCCCTTTTCTAATCATCGTAATGGACGCTGCTAGCGCACCTGAAGCGGCTTGCAGCTTGTTAGTGCCCAGCGTTAGCACTGGGGGAATATTGGCCAGTAGCATGGCTGGTATGGTCAATAAGCCACCACCACCTGCGATAGCGTCAATAAAACCTGCCAGCGCTGCCACGGCTGTCAGCATTAAAATAATCTCTAGAGAGAATGATAAGTCCATAACACCGACCTGTAAACTTTATGATGAAAAATGAAGAAGCCCTAAGAGCTGGCTTTAAGAACTGAGAATAAATGATCACTATAAGTGTTGCTACCAACTTTGCTAGTAGCTAGCCAATAGTACTGCTGATATGTATCAAAGCTGTGACAGAACACTGCGTAATGCCGCTCATTATAGAGATAAAAGACTAAAAAAAGCCAAAAACGAGCTGAAGTCTGCTAGATTTGTCTAACAGGTTATTGAAATATTTAAGAATAATATTTTTATCAATGACAGATTTTATGATTTATTCCTGCTTTGCCTCTCGCCATAGCGCTGGCATTTCGCTCTTATTAATAGGGTAAGATAGGTTTATGGTTTCAGTTTGACGGATTTTGTTGTGCATATGAATGAGATTATGAGAAACTGTTAACGTCTATCTGCGACATTGTCAAATTTAACAGTATAGATACTTGAGGTTATTGCATTATTTAGCAAATTGTATTTAGTAAATGAGGATGATATGGCAATAAAAAGAATTAAGGCATTTTTCGAATTTGAGGCAGCAGGCGGTATCATTTTAGCATTGGCTGCCATTGCTGCAATGATCATTGCTAATAGTCCCCTCAGCGTTTGGTATGAGGCTTTTATTCATGCCCCTGTATCCATTCGTATTGGCGAATTTGGTATTGCCAAAGATGCCAGTCATTGGATCAATGATGGTCTGATGGCTATTTTCTTTTTCTTAGTCGGACTTGAGCTAAAGCGTGAAGTCTTGATTGGTGAGCTCTCTAACATTAAGCAGATTATCCTGCCTGCTGGAGCGGCACTGGGTGGCATGATTATGCCCGCTATTGTCTATTTGCTCTTTAACTATAATGAACCTGATTTTTGGAAAGGTTGGGCGATCCCTGCAGCGACAGACATCGCTTTTGCTTTGGGTATCTTAAGCCTGCTTGGCAATCGTGTACCAAACTCATTAAAAGTGTTTTTGGTGTCTATTGCTATTTTTGATGATATTGGTGCCATTTTAATCATCGCCTTATTTTATACCAACGACTTGTCACTGGGCTCATTAGCTGTCGCTGGTTTGTGTCTGCCGTTTTTATATTTACTCAATCGTCGCAATGTGACGAGCATCACCCCTTATCTACTCATCGGCGTGATTATGTGGATTGCGGTACTCAAATCTGGTATTCATGCGACATTGGCAGGGGTGGTGTTAGCCCTATTTATTCCTATGTTCGATCGTACTGATCCTGAGCACTCGCCAGTAGAAGAGCTAGAACACGATCTACACAACACCGTTGCCTTTGGTATTTTGCCGCTGTTTGCGTTTGCCAACTCGGGTATCTCGCTCAAAGGTGCAGGCTTCGCTGAATTATTTCACTCAGTGCCGCTAGGTATCGCCGCCGGTCTTTTCATCGGTAAGCAACTGGGCGTGATGATAATGTGCTGGTTAATCTTTAAACTTGGCATCTCGACCATGCCACGAGGCATGAACTTTAAGCAAATCTACGGTGCATCCTTACTATGCGGGGTTGGTTTTACCATGAGTTTGTTTATCGGTGGCTTAGCATTCGCAGGCGACACGACCTTATTCGATGAGCGTTTGGGTATTATCATGGGTTCAATTGTCTCTGGTATCGCCGGTTACATGATGCTCAAAGCAACGCTAAAAGAAGACATTAACAGTACCTCGGTAGATCTAACCCGTCATTAATTCGATTGATGGGCCAATGAGGCAATAAGGTAATCGGTAAGCAACAGACGCACGCGATAGATGATAGGTGTAGAGATAAATATGAACAAAAAGCACAATGGTTTAGATTTAGACACCTATCGTCAGTCGGCAACTTCTTATCAGCGTCATGGCCGTACCACTGCTGTCGATGATCATAGCGACTTACAGGTCCTAAAACGCATTAAGCGTTATTTATTACCAAAAGACTTTGCCATCTCGCAAGACTTATTAAACGAGATAGTCGCGGGCTATGATATCGGTGATCCACTCGCAGATGATTTAGCGGCTGACGGTATTCGTTTTTCTAAACCCTTACAGCACATCATTCTTGACGATACTCCGACCTATGACCCCATAACCCACTCTTCGTTTAGCGCCTTAACTGAACAATTTAGCAGCCATCCAGATTGGTTTGATCCTAAGCTTGCGCAAATTGGCGCAGTCGCCTATCGACGTTATCCGCTGATGCTTATTTGGCTACTTCGTAACGTCGCGCTGATGGCTGGCTATAGCATCCCTGCCCTTTCCTTGCCTTTGATTCAAACCGGTGCTTTGATGCACGATGCGCTACCGCGATTGATGCGTACTTATGCTTACATTTTAGCGGTCTCTGAGCATCCACAATCAACTGCAAATATGGCTAACGACCGCCAGCCCATCGAGCAAGTGCTAGCGATTGGCTCTGAGGGGTGGCGGCAGTCCATTCAGGTACGGCAAATCCATACACTGGTGCGGCAAAACCTACTCAAAGGTAAAGGGAATGCTGCTAAAGGTGTCATAGCAAATGCCGACCAGCATCATAATCCAGATGGCAGCTGGAACACGGATTACTGGGGTCTTCCTATTAATCAAACCGATATGATTGCTACGCATTTGCAGTTTTCATTGTTGATTATGCGCGGCCTACGCCTACTGGGTGCACGCATCAGCCCTGAGGAAGCAGAAGGGATTTTGCATTTATGGAATCTGGCCAGCTACTGGATGGGCGTTGATTTAGAGCGCTTGCCAAAAGATGAAGCGGCTTGCTGGGAGTGGTTATATACTTATTTATCGATTCAACAGCTTGATTTTAAGATGGGTCAGCCATTAGCAAAAGCCTTGCATGATTTGCCGCGTCAACTGATGGGAGAAGACAATCGCCGTGGGCGTTTCGTTGAAATGGTCAATGCCAGTGTGACACGTACGCTAGTCGGTGACGATATCGGTGATGGCTTGGATTTGCCAAAATCGAAAATCCGCTTTGGCGTCTTATCGTCAGTACCGATTCTTTTTGCTCTCGACACGGCGCGCCAGCACAATCAAGCTGTGGCGCATAAATTAGAAGCGTTCCGTGCCAAACGGCAAGACAATATGAATTGGTGGCTCAAAAAAAATGACGACTACTATAAGTAATGATGACTACTATTTTTATAATAAATCCGCAAAAAATGTACTGGTGAGTGGTTCTTTTCGAGACATTTTAAGCGAAAAACTCAACTGCCCTGCGTGTTAATTGCGCGTATCTTGTATACGGTAATACCACTCAAGCTGCCGATCAAACCCCGTTTCTAATAAGCTAGCGATGACTCGTCCTGTTAAACCCCATACTGTTTCACCATCCACTTGCCAGCTGGGCGTAAGGATGGTCGCCATTTGATCTTGCATCGCATATTCTATCGCATACTCTACGGTGGGCTGAGTTAATAAGGTTTCAAAATCTGCCCAAAAAATGCGTGAGATTTCGCCAAGCTCAGGTACTAATACTAAATCTGGCGCAATAAGCGCGACAATCGGACGCACACTCATACCGCTTTTGGACGTTTGGATCGGCAATTGACCGAGTAGCTGGACTTTATTGGGTGGTAGCGCCGTCTCTTCGCAAGCCTCACGTAATGCGGTAACGACATTGTTACCATCACCAGCTTCATGCTTACCGCCCGCACAAGATACCTCGCCAGCATGACTATTCATGTGGGCAGCGCGGCGTGTCAATAGTAGCTTAGGATGGCGTTCATGGGTGATGGCAACCAATACTGAGGCATCGGCAATGGGCGTCTGATATAGGCTGTCTAAAATACGAGTACGACGAGAGGTGCCACCAGCGTTGTACATTGCTGGACTGGTGACAGCATTTAATGTCTCATGCTGCACTCGCTCTGCCAATTTTCTAATAGTGGGATAACGAATAAAGTCTGGCACAGCGACTGACAATTCATCAAAACTTACAGACTGCGGGGGAAGTAACATTATAATTGCCTTGTATTTTTATCAGTATAAAGCCTTGTCACAATAAGATATTCATAAAAACAATAGTCATAAAACGATAGTTATCGTCATCAAATCTATAAATTTATCATTAAATTATTTAATAATTGCTAGGGTGTGTACTCATCTTAAAAATGGTGATAAAAATGAGGTAAATTGCCGTCAAACAAGGAACATAGTATTGAGGACATGCCCTAGAGCGTGTGCTAACTAAAGACCCAAAATAATGTCTCAATCTAGATTAGCGCAATCGCCTGTTTACTGCATGCTATTTATGTGACTGCCTATTTGTATCATAAGAATTAATTGAGAGCCTCTGTTTTGTAGCAACAAATAGCGTCTCTGCGGTGAAATGATATAGTCAAGAAATCTTAGAATCGCTAAAAGGCGATCGACCGCAGATAGTACACTCAGTACATCTAGGACGGGTAACACCGTAGCGGTTTAAAAGTGCTCTGACTATACATTACTGTTATCATCATTCTGTGCAAAGAAAATATGTGCTATCTTAAGGTAATGGCTGCTATTTACGATCGTACGGCAGCATGACTGTTGCACCCTAAGTATAACGCTGCACACCCAAGCTATCACAATGACACCCCATATCCTTTCTTATCATAATAACAAGGCAGTTTATATGCGCTATTGTCTACAATGTGGCCACGAGGCTGAACGTAAAATACCGGCTACCGATAATATCCCGCGTTTGGTCTGTCCAAATTGTGGCTATATTCACTACGAAAACCCAAAGGTCATCTGTGGCTCATTGGTCGTTCACAAGGGCCGAGTATTGCTATGCCGCCGAGCGATTGAGCCACAATATGGCTTATGGACCATACCAGCAGGCTTTATGGAGAATGGCGAAACCATCGCTGATGGCGCGGCGCGTGAGAGCTTTGAAGAAGCTGAAGCGGTGGTGACCAACCCCCATCTATACTGCCTCTATGATATCCCTGATATTGGGCAAATTTATGCGATTTACTTGAACGATCTAAAAGATGGCGCTTATGGTATTGGCTCTGAGAGTCTTGACTGTGCGTTATTTAGTGAAGAAGACATTCCATGGGATAGCATCGCCTTTGAAGCGGTACGTCGCACGCTAACCAGTTACTTTGAAGATCGTAAGCAATTCGATAGCCATGATAAATTCCCTGTGCATCAAGATTATATTGGTAAAGACCAAAGCATTAAACGGTATTGATTAAGTGCTTAGGCACAAAAAAGCCAAGCTTGATGCTTGGCTTTTTTGTGCTTCATCGTAAGTCTGACCACCTTAGCTTTTTATTTTACAAACCTCAAAACCAAGATCTTTTACCTTTTCTTCTTTGTCATAAGGCGCTAAGACTGCACGCACATGTTTTTGCCCTTGCAAATATTGCTTGGCAACGCGCTGCAAATCATCAATAGTCACGGCTAAAATTGACGCACGCATTTTACGCTGCCAGTCAGCACCGCGATGATGCAGGTCAGAAAAACAGGCTTTGATCGCTTCGCCTGCTGGAGAGCCTGGTTTGTCCATACCGGAGATAATCCCCAAAATAGCTTCTTCCAATTGCTCGTCAGTTTGCGGCTCATTTAATAACCACTCGATACTGGCATCAAAGTGAGCAAAAGTCTCAGCACACTGCGGATCACGGTAGCTAAAGAACTTAAAGGCGCAAGCATTGGCATCGTAGCCCGCACCGCCACCATAAGCACCACCGCGCTCACGGATGGCGCTATGCAAATAGCCATTGCGCAAGTAAGGCGCTAATACCATCAAGGCTACTGTGTCAGGATGATCAGCCGCTGGAACCGTATAAGCACTGGCATTGTGATAGACGTTGGTCGGCACTAACCATGCCAAGTCCTCAACATCGAGCGCGACACCACTTTCTAACGATTTGACAACGTCTTTCTCACCATTTAGTGCCGCATCAAGTTGCAACTCAGCAAATTCGCTTGGGATATTGTCTTCAATACTAGCATCAGAGCTGCTTAGCTGCGCGGCAATACGTGGCGCTTGGCTGTCTTTCCAGCTATCGACAATCAAATTGCTTAAGCGTTCAGTTTGCTCGGCTTCACAGATGATGACGGCATGCTTAGGTAGGCTGATGAAACGTTGATGTAAATCCATCAAGCTGGTGGCTAATTTATCCCACTGTGCATCATCATTACTGGCATGGGTTAAAAAGTCCTTTAACGCATTCAATGCTGGCAGGCCACTACGCACATATTCTAACTGCGCTTGACGACTCATACCACGACTGGCCGTTTGCATCGCATAAGCATGCCCTGAACCAGCAAGGTTTGACTGCCAACCTGCTTGGCGCTGCTGCAGAATCTCTTTGATACGATCATGCTCCGTAAAGACGCTGTGCTCCATCACTTCTTTGAGTAAATCAATCGCCTCAGGCTTGCGGTTTAGTGCGCGCGTTGCCACCACAAAATAACTGCTGATAGACTGACTGTCATCAATATTGGTACGTTGGCTGATACGCGCTGTCACACCTGACGAATGCGCCGCTTGCTTGGCTTGCATCTCATGAGCGCTTAGCGAGTCGGTACCCAGCTCAGACAGTAAGCTTAAATAAATAGGCAGTAGCGGATGATTAATGACTTCATTGACGGGTAACTCGCTTGTACCTGCATTACCAATCGCATCGGTCAACGGCACAATTACTTGATAATAATACAAGCCATTGGTGCCTGCTTCATATTCAAATAAGGTGCTGTCTTGGCCGCTCAAATTTACTTGTTTTTGCTTGCCTTGCTTAAAGCTGATATCCGTCGGTACGTCATCCAAGCCAACTTTTGGCAATAAACTCAAATCATCTGGTGCTGCTTGGCGCGCTGCCAAATCCAATGCTTGCTTGTGCAAGATAGCTTTATCATCAGCGGTCAAATCCATGGCGATAGTGTCGAGACGCGTTTGCTCAGCTGCCGCTAAACGAGCCGTTTTTTCGCTGTCTGGTGTTAGGGTCACGCGCACGCGGTGATTGTTATCCAGTAGATGAGTCTTAATTAAATTCGGCAACCATTGCTCGTCTTTTACTTGCTCACGCAGCCATTGTAGATGCTCGTCCACTTCCCACACATCGATTGGATTGCCATCATGAATGGCGGTACTAAAGCCTTCTAGCATGAGATTCAAACCATAAGGAATGCTGTCACCGCCGATATGACGCTGATCTATCTCAATCTGATGCAGGATGGTTTCAATCGTTTCGTCATCGACTGGTGAGCTTGCAACTTCGGTCAGCAAATCTATGATGCCCTGCTCGACTGCTTCGGCATGCTCTGGGTTTGAACCGCGCAGACCCGTATAAAAGACCATTTCATAATGGCTGTCATCAAGCCCCAATAGCGGACTTGGTGCTTTGCCGAGTGGATGGCTGTCCAGATAAGCACGGAGTGGCGAGCCAGCATGCTCAATCAACACGCCTTCTAGTAGACGCAAAGCAAGGCGCTGCTTGGGGTCGGTAATCGATGGCAATAACCACGCTACAACATGATGGGTTTGGTCAGGGCCAGCTTCGTCAGCGGTATAAGTGTCGGTGGCGCTAATGGGTGCAGACAGACGTTTTTCTGGACGCGATACATGCTTCTTGCCCGCCTCAAACTGAATCAAGGCATCTTCATGAATCTTCGCTTGGGTGTCAGCGACAGGAATATTACCAAAGCTCATGATGACGCTGTTTGATGGGTGATAATGGCTTTGATGAAATTCGACCAGCTCATGATGGGTCAAGTCCGGAATATCAGCCGGCTCGCCGCCCGAATTATAATGGTACGTCGTCGTTGGGAAGAGATGATGGGCAACGGCATGATACAGCTGATCAATCTCGCCGCTCATAGCGCCTTTCATTTCATTAAAAACAATGCCCTTAAATTGCGGCTTGTCATTTTCATCTAACTCAACACGAATACCTTCTTGAGCAAAATCAAGCGGATGAATATTCGGGAAAAATGACGCATCAAGATAAACGGCAAGCAAGTTAAAGTAATCGTTTTTGTTTTGTGTGGCGTACGGATAAGCCGTCCAATCAGCAGCGGTCATCGCATTCATAAAGGTATTGAGCGAGCGCTTAATCATTGAGAAAAATGGATCACGCACAGGGAATTTTTCAGAACCACATAAAGCCACATGCTCTAAAATGTGCGCCTCGCCTTTTGAGTCCATTGGCTGGGTGCGAAAGCCTACCAGAAATGCATTTTCATCACTTGGATGTGCTAAGTGATAATGCATCGCACCAGTCTTGACATGCTGACTGATCAGCACATCCATCGATAGTGCCTCAATATGACGATGTTCAATCAACTCAAATGCGGAGTGCAATGTTAGGTCAGCGGTAAATGCGGTGTCAGTCATAGTTGTCCTTAGCTCATTATGTAGATAATGCCCTGCAGTTCAGGGTAAATAGAATGGTAACAATGTGCGTGATAAAATCATCATTAAAATTTAATGCTTAAAATTTTATCGGTTTTATGGTGGGTAAGCTATAGCAATGAAAAAATGGGTCTAGCGCTAATAGATGGGGCTAGCAGACAGAGAAGTCAAGGCATTATCCTAAGAAAGAGCAACGCTGATATAGTCAAATCCATATAAATCCGCTACATCGTCATCCGCGCTAAGCATACTAATGTATAACTTGCGCTCGGTTTCCTTGTATCGAAATTATTTGAATTCAACTATAGTACAACTAGGACGGGCAATACCTTAGCGGTTTAAAAGTATGCCGACATTACTTAACAGCAGTCATCAGTAGTGCTATAGTTAAGACTACTTGCTACGAGGAGCACCTCATGAGTTACCAACATATTTTACTGGTTACCGATTTGTTATCTGATGCCGACACAGTAGCGCAAAAAGCCAAACAAATCGTCGATAACCGCCCGGGTTCTAAGCTGTCTGTACTGCACATTGTCAAGGACACGATGGTTGGTTTTGGCTATGAGCTAGTACCCGCCTCTAGCTTATATGACCAGATTGACGATGAGCGTTGCCAAGAAGCACGAGCCAAGCTAGCACAATTTTTAGAGCGTAATGGCTTAACCGCCGTCAATGCCGAGGTGACTACCGCCATCTCTAGTAGCGAAGGTATCGTCAATTATTGTCATAAGCATGATGTTGATTTACTGGTTATCGGTCGTCATGAGCGCCATGGTATCGTCGCATGGCTCAGTGGGGCAACAGCAGATAATATTTTGCCAAATGTACCCTGCGATAGCTTAGTCGTGAGACTGGATAAGCCAGTTAATAAATAAGCGCTCACCTTTCAATAAACAATGCTTAAGTGTAAAGGTGGCTTAGCTTTGATGAGTTGACTTGAGCCGCTTATATTACAAACTAAACATAACATTTTATAAAACGTCCTATAGTCATGGCTATGGGACGTTTTTTATTATCTGTCTCTAACTATCATTCTGATGTCAAAATATCAATAAAGCTTTGCCAAATTGGGCTTTGATGGCGGGCTTTATGCCATACTAGCCACCAAGTTCGCGACAAATCAATGCCTGCCACTTTTACTTGTACTAACTTACCGCTAGCCAATTCTGCCTCAATCACGTGCTGTGATAGACAACCCAGCCCAATATCGGCACTGACCATATGCTTGATCGCTTCCGATTGCTGAATGGCCATGATAACTTCGGCATCGGGCATATGCTGTAATAATTGCTCATCGATAATTTGCCGAGTACCTGATCCTGCCTCTCGTACTAACAAAGGTAGCTTTGCCAGTTGTTCAACACTAAGCTCGTAGCAATTATCCACATCGTTATATGCTGCCATATCTGTCAGCCATTTACTATCGCGTTTGGCAAAGACCATCAAGGTGTCTGTTCGCCATGCACGCTGCTCAATGACCTTAGTATCCGCAGGTCGCGGCATCCCTTCTACTAGCGCAATATCTATATTTAGCTGCTCGACCTCCGCGACTACCTCTTGGGTATTGGCGATATAAGTGTTCACATTTGCATCTGGCAAGGCTTTATATAACTCAGCCAACAGCGGTGGCAATACATAATTGCCTATGGTCGTACTCGCGCCAATATGAATCTGTCCTGCTTGATGCTTGTGATAATGTTCAAGCGTCAGTGACTGCCCCAAAATTGCTTGCGCTTGCACATAAATAGGATGGGCATTGGGATGCTGATTGAGCCTACGACCAACGCGCTCAAACAACGGCATTTGCAATCTGGATTCGAGCTCAGTCAGCGCGCTACTGACGGCTGACTGTGATAAATGCAGCGCTTCACTGGCACGGCTGGTGCTGCCTGTCTGATAAATACTCACAAATACCGCCAATTGTTTTAGCGTAATCTTCGGTAGCGTCTGCATCGCTTTTTTCATTAGTTAATAACACCTTATGCCCGTCTTTTAGGACTAATTTTTTAATATCAATCTCTTGATATTGTTCTCTTTAATATAGCTTTTTAATACCAGATTCTTGCTATCAAACGATTAATACAATCCTATTAACCTAAAAAATCGATAGCTTGTATCTTATTAATCTGTTTTTATTATAAATCAGCTTATCTTATACTGTCTATTCATAAGTTTATGCTTATGTCGATTAGCAATAATAGGATAGGTCTGTCATGCACGCTTTTACCCACTCAGTAAATAGTTACTTTCCAAACAATCGCCACTTAGCAGGATTGGTCGTGGTGCTGGTCGGTAGTTTATTTTGTTTATGGCTCAATACTGGTCTAGACACTTGGTCGAACGGGCGCATCGTCGGACTGTCCTCTTTAACATTGGCAATTTTGCTCGGTATGGTCTTAGGCAATACGGTATACCCTAATTTCGCTGAGCAGCTCAATGCTGGCGTATGCTTTGCCAAAGGTCAAATCTTGCGCTTAGCCATTATTTTTTATGGGTTTAAGCTAACCATGACCCAAGTTGCTAGCGTGGGTATGCCAGCGATTATGACAGATGCACTGGTACTGACATCGACTTTTTTATTGACCTATTGGCTGGGTACGAGATGGCTAAAAGTCGATAAAAAAACGACTATATTGATTGGTTCAGGCGCGAGTATTTGCGGAGCAGCCGCAGTGATTGCCGCAGAGCCAGTGGTAAAAGCAGAAGCGCATAAAGTCACTATAGCTGTGGCAACCGTCGTCGTCTTTGGCACTATTGCGATGCTACTCTATCCATTCCTATATCATCTTGGTTGGTTGCAGCCTTGGTTAAATGCTCAACAATATGGCATCTATACTGGCTCGACCATACACGAAGTCGCGCAAGTCGTGGTCGCAGGTAACGCGATCAATTCTGAAGTTGGTAATACAGCCGTCGTGACCAAAATGATACGCGTGATGATGCTAGCCCCTTTCCTACTGATTTTGTCCTTTGCTTTGACTAAGGGTGATAGTGATAGTCATGGCGAAAAAGTATCATTTGTAGACCGTGTTAAACAAGTCAACGTGCCATGGTTTGCCTTTATTTTTATTCTTATCGTCATACTGCACACATGGATACCGATGTCTGACAGCTTTGAGCAGAGTATGGTCAAATTTGATGATGTTTTGCTAACGATGGCGATGTTTGCACTGGGTTTGACGACTCATCTGAGCGCGATTAAGCAAGCTGGCGTGAAGCCACTAATCTTAGGTGCTATTATGTTTGCTTGGTTAATCATTGGTGGCGGTCTGATTAATATTGGTATTAGCTCTATCTGATAGATTCACCACACTCTTTAAAAAAAGGCCTCCAACTCTTTATAGTCGGAGGCCTTTTTAATATATAGCCAAAATACCCCAAAAACGCTACGATACTGTCGATATCAATTTTTTGTAGCCTCTGTTTGCACAGGCACAGCAAGCAAGAAAAATTGATATCAGCAGTGCGTGATGGTTCGATATTACTTTTCACTGACTATATTATCTAATACTAAATTACAGACGAAAAAAAACGAACCCGAAGGTTCGCTTTTTTTTCATCTTGCTCTAAGTGTCTATAAAGACAGATTAGATAGCAACGATGTTATGGGCTTGTGGGCCTTTTTGACCTTGAGTTACAGTGAACTCAACTTCTTGGCCTTCAGCTAAAGTTTTGAAGCCTGAACCAGTGATTTCGCTGTAATGAGCAAAAACGTCTGCGCCAGTTTCTGGAGCGATAAAACCAAAGCCTTTAGCTTCGTTGAACCACTTAACTGTACCTTTTTGAGTATCTGACATATTGATAATCCTACTTTTTAATTTATTAATGGCCTAGTGACCGGTAACGCTTGCAAATAGCTACTGAACGATAAATATTAAAACGAAGGATTATAACTAATACTACGAGGTAATGATTTGGTGCAGAACTGCTCTTAAGCTTGGGCGTATTATAAGGGGTACATCCTAGTATCGCAAGTCTTATCTGACATTTCGTGTAACAAAGCTCTTTTATTAGTCATTTTTGGTTCAAATTACAACGATTTTAGGCATTTGGCAAGCGGAATAAATACACCGCAACCCCACTACAAACAGTGGCTACCGCCCATGCCACCCACATCGTATCGGCTGGCAAGCGATAAAATAACATTGCCGTCGATATAGTCATCATTATCGTGGCTAACCACTTAGCATACAGAGGTACGGCATGATTATTTTCCCAATCACGGACAAACTTCCCAAAGTATTTGTGATTGATCAGCCAAAAATGAAAGCGCCGTGAGCTGCGTGCCCAGCACCCTGCTGCCAGTAGTATAAAAGGTGCAGTTGGCATCACGGGTAACAGCACGCCTATAATACCCAATATAAAAAATATCCAGCCCAGTATGACAAACGTCCAACGCACTGTTGGGCTTCTTGATTGGTTGGTATTAGGTCTATAGTAAAATATTTTTTTATTATCGGTCATATAAGTAGTGTCATTCAACGATGCATCAGTTGGGGTAAGTAGCTACTGATTTATACAATAGCTACCTATATAGTTAGGTAAGCATGCAATATCACTCGAAATGGTACAAGACTATTTTTACGAGGTTTTTGCTATCAATAGGTATGTTTGGTTAGTGGTTGGGTAAGTGCGTTGACAATCTTTGACTGAATTTTTGGCACTAAAAAGCCGCTCACAGTCTAGACTATGGGCGGCTTTTAGTTTTAGTGACAAGTGTCTGACTGGTTTATTTCGTGACTATACCAAGTTGCTTGGCTTCCTTGAGCCATATTGGGAACTCTTCTAGCATGTTTTCATACAACGCTTCTTCGCTGATATCATCCAAATCATCTAATTCAAAAAAGTCGCAATTATCAATCACGCGCCCTTCCATATCATCTAGTTTTTTTAGGATGCCATAACCACGACCACCTAAGCCCACGAACTGCCAAAATATCGGCAGCTTCGCGGCTTTAGTCATAATCTTACTAATGCCACGAGTGTAGCGTACGCCGCCATCACTAATAAACAAAATATAAACGGGTATGTTAAGTCCATCGTTTTTATAAAACTGGGTGACCGCTTCCATCACTCCAGCTTTATATAAGCTGTATGTTGCAAATCTATCTAAGACACCTGCGTTATCTTCGATTTGCGCCTAGTCTGGAATCCGCTTTGATAAGCTAGCAACAATTAGCAGTGCCTATTTGTGAAAGATCAAACACGCCCTATTTATCAGCAGTCTTAATATCTAAACCATTAGATATTCTATTCCATACCTATCAAATCACGCTGACGCACCCACCCTGACTTTAAGCCACCTTTATAGCTTACTTTAACCCAATCTTGATTTTGTCCGTAAAAAATGTCGGGTTGTTGGATGATATCGCCTTTTATAAAATAGCTTTTTGGTTTATTGGGCATAAAATCCTTATCTAGAATTTCTGCTTTATCACTGATTACCTTATAGCGGGTAGGCGGTATGGGACAACTTTTCAATTTGTAGTCATCGTCGACTTCTTTATCTAAATCAAATCGAGCAAAATCCGTCGTGGCATTATATTGCGTTTTACTTTGACAATAATATGCCGCGCCCGTAGCTACTGTACTTTTTAGAACGCCATGGGTCACCCACCATTCAGCGCCAACCTGTTCAAACAGATAGTCTTTGATGTAGTCTTTTTCACTATTTGCCCAGTACGTACTTACAGTAAAGCCCTTATTATTTTCTCTAGGAGTGATCGAAGAAAAAAGGGTAGAAGGATTATCAGCAAAGGTAATCGAAGACAAATCTAACTCATAATATTTACCTTTTGCTAAATACACATACAACTCATCACCTTGATAACCATTGTCTGTAGATTTATCTTTAGCCACTAGTAAGTCGCGCTTACCATCATTATTGACATCGAAATGAAAACTGGTAAATAAAGGACTGGGGAAAAACTGCTTATAGCTTGCTTGGGTGATCTTAGCCTTAGGTGGGGTTTGTTTGAGACGTTCATTAACAGGAATAATCTTTCCTGTAACCGTGATTTGAAAATACTTGTCAACTACTGATATTTCTTGGTAATCCTCTTCAATAGTGAATGTACTACCTAAAAGAGCAATGGCGATATCGTCGTCTTTAACAGTAATGAGGTAATATTCAGGGTCTACAAACATGCCATCAGGATTATCGTCAGTAATATAGTCCGCGCCGCTATCCTCGAATAATCCGTATGCCAAAAATACTTCAATATCACCAATGCTGGGTAATTTAAAAAACCCTTGGTCAGAGGCGCCGCCCAGCACAGGCTTAAGCTTATTAGTCACTTGCTTGGCAAGTACTTGATCGTCCATTGTAAACTCGCTAGTGACCAGATTGGTATCGAGCTGCACGGCGTCATCAACATTATAACTGCTAAAAGGCAGTGTAGTGACATTGGTGATACTTCGATCTGCTCGCACTGAGCCATCATCAGTTAACTGATAATGAATGGGTTGGCGGTTAAACCTATAATAGGTATTAATGATCTGTTGATAGTCTTTTGCTATTACAAAGTCGTTTTGAGCCAGCTCAAATATATGAACCGTGTCATTGGCATTTGGCGTAAGCGTTTTTTTAATAGTCACAAGATAGCTATCTTGGTCTTCAAGTTGGTCAATGGTTAAGCCAGAGGTATCTTCAAGCTCAAGAGACTCACTTTCATAAGCATGAAATATGACAAAGACTTGCATATCCTCTTTATCAGGGAGCTGATAAAATCCTGCCCGCTTCATATAATCACGCGATAGCAGCTCTTGGAGCTGTTTGTTATTCGTCTCTACTGGAAACGCTGATAACGGCCTTTGTTGACCGTTTTGTGATGTCTCTTTAGTAAAGGGAAGCGCTGTAATTTGCTTTAAAGCAGAGTTTGGCTTGTGACTACTTGTATTATTGGTCGCGGCTTGTATGCTTGATTCTGTATCTACCGAGTCCCTATTATCATCAACAGATGACTCCGAAGAGCAGCCACTGATAGCTAATGCCAGTAAAATGCTCAATGGTAGAGAAGCCAGAACGGTTGCATGATTGCCTATAGAGTGGGGTGTCAAATCAGTCATAAATCGCTATCCAGCAGTATGATTTTAAGAAGAATAAAATTACGCTTATCAGCAGGACTTTTGCTAGCACAATAAAGCGGTAACGGTTTTCTCGCCCTAGGCAAGCTAAGAACTTCCTTTTAACAGCTTTTGTTTTTAGATGCTTTTGTTTTATGTGCTAAGGGTGAGTTGTGAATCCACTATATCTACCTCAATTATGAAAATCCACAGTATTTGTCTAAAAATGTTGAGTAATCAACATATTCATTTGTGCTAAACAATGCTAAATTAGATTCAAATGGCATTAGCAAATTAAATCTATGAGCAAATTACTCCGAAAGCACTTTGAAGACCGTGAAATAAAAAAAGGCTCAGGACAAGTGTCCGCCTTTGTTGCGGTGTCTTTGGGCATACTTGCTACGCTTGCGGCTTTGTGTTTTTTGTTCCCCAATCTGCTCACCACGCCAGATTTTAGACCCTTATATAATGCCAATATTTTACGAGGTATGTTGTTTGCCAGTGTTGTCATTGGCTTTGTGTCAGGTGTTATTAGCCTACTACGCAATCCGTCTAAGCGCTGGGGAATGGCAGGTATGTTACTCAATGCTTTTGCAGCGCTGCTCGCATCAGGACAGATCGAGCCCAATTACTATGACCGTAGTATGTATGCAGGCTTGGACTATTTTATTTTAACGCTGGTAATTTCCGCGCTGGTGTTTATTCCAATGGAACGGTTTTATGCTAAATATAAAGAACAAAAACTGTTGCGATCTGGCTGGGTAACAGATATTAAATACTTTATGTTTAGCCATTTAGGTATCCAGTTACTGAGCTTTTTCACCATCATTCCTGCGCAGATTTTGTTTAACCAATGGCTCAATCCCACGTGGCACCAGATGGTAAGTAGTCAGCCTTTAGTGCTGCAATTTATAGAGATTTTGATCGTGGTGGATTTTTTTAGTTACTGGATCCATCGCAGTATGCACAAAGTCCCGTCACTGTGGCGCATACATGCTGTGCATCATTCTTCGCATCATATGGACTGGCTGGCGGCAAGTCGGGTGCATGTGTTTGAGCTGATTGTGAATCGTTTTGTCGGTTATATTCCATTATTATTTATGGGCTTCTCTCCAGCGGCAACTTATGCTTATTTGGTATTTATCTCTTTTCACGCCATTTTTATTCATGCCAACGTACGTTTCCGTTTTCCGTATTTTCGCTGGTTGCTTGCAACGCCAGAGTTTCATCATTGGCATCATTCATCAGAAAAGGAAGCGTGGGACAAAAACTTCGCCGCTTTTTTACCCATTTATGATGTGATATTTAAAACCGCTCATCTACCAGACCATTTACCCAAAAAATATGGTACGACAGCGAATACAAAAGTACCAGAGGGCTTTGTGGCGCAGTTGGTCTATCCGCTGCAACACAAACAACGTAAGAAAAATTGATGCTGCTAATGTCTACTTACTTTGCTATCAATCCAATCTCGCGCGCTTCTTTGAGCCAGCTTGGAAACTCTTCTAGCATGTTTTCATACAAAGCTTCTTCGCTAATATCATCCAAGTCATCTAATTCAAAAAAGCTGCAATTATCAATCACGCGCCCTGTCATATCGTCTAGTTTTTTCAGAATGCCATAACCAAGACCACCCAAGCCCACAAACTGCCAAAATATCGGTAGTTTTGCTGCTTCCGTCATGACTTTCGTGATACCACGGTTGTCACTCACTCCACCATCACTGATAAATAGTACGTATACAGGTACATCCAACCCATCCTTTTGATAAAAATCCGTCACGGCTTTCATGACCTCTGCTTCATTATTCACACGCGGACCAAGTGCCCATTTGCGCCAGCCGCCATGAGCGTTGTCAATGAAACCGTCATAGTTGCTAAGCCCAATCTCGCCCAAATACTGCGGATCTCGAGCAAACGCCCAGCAGTCTAGCGCTTGGTCATCATCGAAGCTCACTGCCAATGGCAATAAGCGATTGACCACCTCTTGCACGCGGCCTTGTTTATACTGTCTGTTCATTGAACCTGAAGCATCTAACACCAGTGCCACTTTTGCGGTTAATTGCTGCAATTGGCGTTTTTCTAGTGAGATAGTGGCTTTTTTGGCAAGGTTAACTAGCTTTGGTGCTTTCTCTAGCATGACTTTTTCTAAAGGGACTTTTGAAGTATTTATTTTAGAAGGTTGCGGAGCTTGTGAAGATAAAGCGTCGCTTTTACCCTCTTCTACATCACCACCAAAATGCTGCACGATGGCGGCAAGTCCGCCATTAAAGCCTTGCGCGACGTTAGATACTCGCCAAATGCCACTCTTACGATATAGCTGCAACAGCATACTGGCTTGCTGCTGGGCAAAGTCTGCGGCTTGATACTCTGCCTGTACCTTTTGCGATTGCTGCCAAATGCCAATCTCTAACGATTGAATTTGATTCAGCGGCGTGTAGGCTGATAACACAAAAAACAAGCTGTCTATATTGGTAGCCAGTTTGGATAAGTTAACCTCAAACTCGGCTTGGATGCCTTTATTCGCCGTTGGCTGCGACTCGTAATGGGTGAGCTTGATTTGTCCGCAAGGTGAGGTTGGCTGATTATAAAACACCATGTAGTCATCATTGATCAGTTTACCCGCTGCATCTAAGGCAAAGCAGCTAATGTCCATCTCTATCAGACTTTGGCGAGTGAACTTGAGCGTAATTGGTGCGGTATCGTCAATAGCAAGATTGCTTAGAGGCGCGCGTTGTCCGACGGTGAGATGGTTCATGGTGTTCCTTACATGAGAGTTTTATTCCTTTGAAAATAATAGACTATTTGCTAACATTAAAAAACCGCTACAGCATGAGCTGGAGCGATTTTCAGAATTTAAAATAATTTAATCAAACAGACTTCAATATCGCATATTTATCTATGTTCTGCCTTATTTCTAAAGCAGCTTCAATCCAGCCATTATAATTACTTGTAAACTGCTCCCATGTAGGTATTAATATATAGGATTCGGAACAACCGCTTCTAAACGTTTTTACTGGGTAACGATGTTCTATATTATTTCTATTTCTATTGATAATTTCAAATCCAAAATTTGAATTCCTTGCATACTCATAGCTCCCGTATCTATCAGGTAGAATAATAGCTAATATTGCATTAGGGGCACTACTAATAGTATTACGTGTTTTTCTTTTCAAAGAATACGATATTTCCCAAGGTATCCATTGATCTTTTTCTGATTTATAGTTTTCTTTCATATTCGGAGAAATTAGAACTAAAGTAATAGAACTATCATATATCTTGTCGGATAGCTTACTTCTTATAGCATCATTTTTAAAGTTTGCAAGGCTTTCATTATTGTCCTCACCTTTATATATATGATCACCAGTGTTTTCAAAATGCTCCTGTATTATATCTACATATGAACGAGCTGTAGTTGGCCGATAATATGTAGAACTACTCAAGGGTTGGACATTACTATCACTATGTTTGTATGATATAAAAATCTTTTTAGCCATTACAAATAACCCTTAAACAGTCTATAGAATAAAGCTATATAAGCGTAGTCATCTTTTAAAGAATCATCAAAGTCGTCACCCTTATAAATCTCTAGCGCGGCAGCTCCAGTGCTTGCCATTGGAAGCACCATAGCTTCAGGATTAGACTGAGTAAATAGTTCAAATTCATCTTCCACCCCTTCCATGCCACCTACAAAAATACCAGCAATAAAGTCATTATTAACAATCATCTTTTCGCGCATCAAAGCCAAGCTTTCATCACGACTTCCAATATTATCTGTAACAATAAGAGATTCAGAGAACTCCTCATTCTCTACAGGAAACATTTGTCTGAAATAATCTGACTGATAAAGGTGTACATGCTCTTTAATATTGACATTTACACTCTCTAATATAGAGCTAATTAGAGGCGTAATAGAAGGATGACCACCCCAAACAAGACGACATTCAGGTAAAACAACTTTAGCCAAACTACTAACACAATCTCGAATAGCAATTACATCAGCCGTATCATAGTAAATAGGGTTGCGTTCTTTCAGAGGTATACTTGCTGAAAGAAAGATATTTTTTAATTTAGCCATTTTTGCACCTTTAAAATACTTAATGTCTCTACTGAAAGGCTACTATCCAACCACTTCAGATGATTTAGCCAATAATCGCGAATACAGGTTTCATCAAAAAGTATATAAACATGTTCGTACTTTTTTTTCCTAATTTCTTCGATAAAAACCGATGAACTTTCATAATTTAGAGAATTAGGTATACCAACTGCTGGTACTAAAACTATTTCTTCGTTATTTTTAGTCATAGAAATGATTTTATAACTGTCGAGTTGTGGTGCATAACCTCTAAACTTAGCCATTTTCATAAAATTTGATATTAAGTTATCTCTTCTGGCAGCTAACGTTCTGGCTCTTATACTTTCTACATTTTCAATAATTGTATCAACCACATTATCATCTAATTGCTTACCCTCATAATTAAAGTCGTTAGCTTTCAACTGAATTGGAAATGATATTTCAGCATCTCTATGATCCTTAATAGAGTGGTCAGGCCAAGAAACAACGATCATTCCTAGCAGCAACTTATTTGCCATAGCTAGCTCTTTAGTTGTCCACATACTCTCTAAAAAATTAGAAGTATTCAATAGCACAACTACGTCACTATCTGCCATACGATGCCATAGTTCGTCTTGGAAAGGTTCAGACGGTCTAATACTATGAGTATCAAGAAATACATCAAAGCCACTTCTTTCTAAAGCTTCATATAATTGAATGGCTACACTGGTAGATTCATCACGTTTATAGCTAATAAAAACACGACGATTTTTTCTTAGAAGAGAAAAAGCTTCTAGGATATTATTTGCAATTTTTTCAACCTTTACATCTTTGTCTTGATCTGAAACTGCTAATCCATTATATGTGGATATAATTTTAGGTACACACTGATTAAAATCTTCTAGCGAACCTTGTACAATAGGCAATACTAAGGAAGCATCAACAACTATTTTCTTTAGTAACTCTACATCAGCAAATTGTTTATTTTCTTCGTTTCGTCCTAGGTAGATACAAAAAGAGGGGCTTGCATCAGTGTATTCGTCAAAATTTTCATCATTAATTATTCTAAAATGATTGAAATCTATACCGATTTCTTCAACTTTATCCTTGAGACTGTTGATAACAGCTTCTCGTATATCAAAATCTTTTCCTAATATTATCAACTGATAACAGTAATTCTTCATCAACTATATTCCTTACTCGTTAATCCAATTCTCTATAGATTCAAAAGGATTGTTAATATAAAAGCTATCACCATAAATTTCTACTAATGGATATAAAGATATAAACTCTTGTCCATTAAAATTATCATCTCGTCTTTCAGTAAGTGGCAATATAGCAACTTTATTTTTATAACCATCGAAATATCCTAACTCCCATAGCATCCAACGAGACTCATGAGAGTTTTGAGTCATAGCAAATATTAATGTTCTACAGCTCTTCATGCGTTCTCTAATAACTAATGCGGTTTCTTTAGTTACTTTCCCTCTCTCAAGATGCGAGTCTTCATGCCAATCTACGTATACACTAAATCCTGCTTCCTCTAAAACAACTTTCAAACCATCGATTGCTTTAGCATCTAAAAAAGCATGCGATAAAAATATATCGTATGTTTTATACGATTTGAAACTGTCGAACTGTTCTTCTAGAATATCTCTCGATTCTAAGCCAAATGATCTATTGCTCCTTGCTCTGCTACGCACTTCACTTAAAGTTAGAAATGCCATAAACAATCCTCTTGAGAATTAGCTTGATAATGTTCACAACATTCTAGCATACAAATATTGAGTTATTTAAGAGCTAACAGATTAGACGGAGGATAAAAAAAGCCACCATAAAAATGGTGGCTTATCTATTATGCTTGCTTTTACGCGAGGGACGAGCGCCAAGCTAAGCCATTAAAGAACACCGCCCCATACATCGCATATTTGCCCACTGTTAAAGGACTCCGATGCTGAGGCCATGCTTTTTAAGCTTTTGTTTTTATAACGCCTTCAACTGCTCCATCTGCGCCGTCATTGCCGTCAACTGCCCTTCTAGCTCAGCCAGTTTCGCCTTTTCAGCATCGACCACTTCCGCAGGTGCTTTACTGACAAATCCTTCATTGCCGAGCTTACGCGCGATACCTTCGGATTGACCTTTCAACTTATCATATGACTTACCCAAACGTGCCAGCTCAGCCGTTGGATCGATTAGTCCTTTCATCGGTACGAGTACACGTAGCTGACCGACCATACTTGATGATGACAGTGGCACTTCATCGCCTTCTTTGACGATCTCTAGGCTCTCGACTTTGGCAAGCGCTTTGAACTGGTTTTTGATACGTGATAGACGCGCATCTTCATCAGCAGAGATATTTTGTAGCAGCACTGGCAGACGTACCGCATTACCCAGTTTCATCTCACCGCGGATGTTACGGACGCTCGCAATCAGCTCTTGTAGCCATGCCATATCAGATTCGACTTGCTCACTGATTTGAGCATCATCGGTTTGTGGATAATCAGCGATGACAATGCTTTCAGTGTTTTTACGATTCAATAACGGCGCAACCGTCTGCCAGATTTGCTCGGTTAGATACGGCATGATTGGATGACTGAAGCGTAGCGCCGTCTCTAGCACGTGCAGTAGCACATAACGGATTTGCGCTTTACGCTCATCTGATACCGAGTCATCATTGAGGCTGGCTTTGGCAAGCTCAACGTACCAATCGCAGTACTCGTTCCAGATAAACTCATAGATATCTTGGCTAACCATGTCGAGACGATACTGGGTGAAATGCTGATGGATATCGGCAACGGTAGAGTTCAGACGACTCATGATCCATTTTTCTGGTAATTCCCAAACGTCAGGGTTGGCCGCTTGGTCGATAGGCTTGGCATTGCCCTCGCTATCGACACAGTTCATGAGTACAAAGCGGCTGGCGTTCCAAATTTTATTACAGAAGTTACGATAGCCCTCGACACGCTTTAGATCAAAGTTGATATCGCGACCCGTGCTAGCCAGCGAGGTAAAGGTAAAGCGCAGTGCATCCGTACCAAAGGCTGGGATGCCTTCTGGGAACTCTTTACGCGTTTGCTTTTCGATTTTGGCTGCATCTTTTGGATTCATCATGTTGCTGGTGCGTTTTTCTACCAGTGCTTCCAGATCAATACCGTCAATCAGATCAATCGGATCTAAGACATTACCTTTAGATTTTGACATTTTTTGACCATTGCCGTCACGTACCAGACCATGCACATAAACGGTCTTAAACGGTATTTGCGGCGTGCCATCTTCGTTTTTGACAAAATGCAGGGTCATCATAATCATGCGGGCGACCCAAAAGAAAATGATGTCAAAACCAGTCACTAACACGCTGGTTGGGTGAAAGGTTTTCAGTACGCGTGGATCAGCATTGACGTCCGCCCAGTCAAGCGTACTAAACGTCCAAAGACCCGAGCTAAACCAGGTATCGAGAACGTCATCGTCTTGGCGCAGTTTTACATCAGCGTTTAGATTGTACTTACTGCGAACTTCAGCCTCGTCACGCGCGACGTAAATCTCGCCAGTCGCATCGTCATACCACGCTGGGATACGATGCCCCCACCAGAGCTGACGGCTGATGCACCAGTCTTGTAGATTGTTCATCCACGCCATATACATGTTTTTATATTGCGCAGGGACGAACTCGATGCTGCCATCTTCTACCGCGTCAATCGCAGGCTTGGCCAATTCTTTGACAGCGACATACCACTGATCGGTCAACCATGGCTCAACGATCGTACCGCCGCGCTCAGCACGCGGAGCTTTGAGTGCATAGTCTTCGATATCTTCTAGCCAGCCCTGCTCGCCTGCTTGCGCTACGAGGAACTTACGAGCGGTAAAACGCTCAAGTCCTGCATACTCGCTTGGCGTGGTCTCTAACTCTGGCTCACGCGTTTGCAGATCAGGATAGACTTCCATTGCTGGTAAAATATTGGCGCGCTCATCAAGAATATTAATCAATGGCAAGCTATGACGACGACCCAATTCATAATCGTTAAAATCATGCGCTGGAGTAATTTTTACGCAGCCCGTACCGAAGTCTTTTTCGACATAATCATCAGCAACGATAGGCACGACGCGACCAGTGATTGGCAAGGTAATGGTTTTGCCGACTAAGTGCGCATAACGCTCATCGCTAGGATTGACCGCAACAGCAGTATCACCAAGCAAAGTCTCAGGACGTGTGGTGGCGACGACTAGATAGTTTTTGCCATCTTGGGTCGTTAAATCTTTATCCGTGAAATGATAGCGGAAATGCCACAAGCTGCCTTTTTCGTCGTGGTTTTCTACTTCTAAATCAGACAATGCGGTTTGGAATTTTGGATCCCAATTCACTAGACGCTTACCGCGATAGATAAGGCCATCGTCAAATAGACGTACGAACACTTCTTTTACCGCGTTAGACAGACCATCATCCATGGTAAAACGCTCACGTGACCAGTCAACCGAGCTGCCCAAACGGCGGATTTGGCTAGTGATATTACCGCCTGACTCTTCTTTCCATTCCCATACTTTATCGATGAAGTCTTCACGCGTCATATCACGGCGCTTGATACCTTGCGCTTCTAGGCGACGTTCAACGACCATCTGGGTGGCGATACCCGCATGATCCGTACCTGGTTGCCACAGCGTATTGTCACCATCCATGCGGTGATAACGTGTGAGCGCATCCATGATTGCGTTGTTAAAACCATGACCCATATGTAGCGAGCCAGTGACGTTCGGTGGTGGTAGCGCGATAGAGAACGACTCGTCTTTGTCAAAAGTCGGCTGAAAATAGCCGCTTTCTTCCCAGCCTTGATACATGCCTGCTTCGACTTCTGCAGGATTATAGGCGTTTTCAAGTTGGCTTAAGGCCGCTTGGATAGACTGGGTTAAATTATTTTTGCTATTAGGGTTACTCATAAGGCTCTCAGACTAAAACATAAATGGATTAAATAAATAGTAAGCAAAAGTATGGTTATCGCTGAATTCATACAATTAACCAACGCAAGCTGGGTTCAGGCATAGCGCTAACGCTGGATAATAATAGGTGATTCGAGCAAACAAAAAAGTTAGTAGGATGATTTTATCTTATATGGGCAGATTTTGTTAGTATCGAATGCTTTTTCGATACTTGCAGTCGTTATGGCCTTACTGTAACTTGTTAAAATAAGCTTTTTTGCATTGCAGCAACATGGCGACGGCTATGACGTTGACACTGGTTTGACCGTTATTTTTATATCCTTCACTCACCGCTCCTCTTATATAAGTTTACTGTCATGCCTAATACTAAAGACAATTCTAATAAAAATAATAATCCGAGTTCGACAGCTAGTATTCACGCGGCGCAGAGTAGTGACAATGCCGATAAGAAGGACAATAACGAGGCGTTAGAAGTGGCTACTGGAACCAATCAGGATGATGCTCAAAATGAAAGCCAAAATGACTCTGAAGACGCAAACCAAAATGAAGGTGTGCCCAAAGGTGACGCTATAAAAGATGAAGATTTGCCAAAAGAGATCAGTGATGAAGACAAAGAAACCATCAAAGAAGTGGCCAGCGATGACAACTTAAGCGAACCAAAAAGTTATGCCAGCATCTTAGTCGAACAAGTCATCGATGCCAAAGAAACCTTTAATCGCTCGCTTGGCTCGTTATTTACCAGTGCCTTTACTGCAGGATTGGAGATTGGTATTAGCCTGTTTATGATTTTGTCCGCCTTCGCCCTATTGACCGATGTAATGCCCAATCAATATGCCATGGTGCTGGCGTCATTACTTTATCCGATTGGCTTTATTATCGTCGTCATTGGTCAGTCGCTATTGTTCACTGAGCAAACGTCTCTGCTGAGCCTACCAGTACTCAATGGTATCGAACCATTAAACAAACTCATGCGACTTTGGGGGATTGTTATCGCTGGTAATATCGTTGGCGGTTGTCTATTTGCAGCGTTGATGATCGGTTTGGGTTTGCATATGCATCTGTTTGACGCCAGCGATATCGACGCCTATTCCGAGCATGTTTTAGGATTTGAATGGTGGGTCATATTTGGTAGCGCGGTACTAGCAGGTTGGATGATGGGCGTTGCTGCGTGGCTTGTCACCTCGGCACGCGACACCCTTAGCCGTATCGTGCTGGTCTCGTTAATCACAGGCAGTATTGGCTTTTTGGGTTTGCATCATAGTATCGTGGGTAATATTGAGGTATTTTCTGCCCTACTCTATGGCAACACCGTCGGATTTTGGCGTTACTTGATATTTTTGGTGGTGGTGATATTGGGCAATACCGTCGGCGGCGTGGTATTTGTCGCAGTTCTCAAAAACCGTACTTTCTTATTTGATGTCGCCAAAGTTAAGCAGCAAAATAAAGACAACAAAATAGCAAGGATGGATAGACGACATCGCTAGAGTAATCAAATGACTATCAAACTATTATCAGCTCATAAAGCCTCTGATTCGTACAAAAATATGCCAGCGCAAACTCATTATTTAAGAGTGTGCGCTGGCAATATTTTATGAGTAATCATATTCTATAAGCAATAAGTGCTCAACACTGATGACACTTTTAAAGCATACGGGCGGCCAAAACACCTTTCTCAATTTCCGTCTTCTTCAGCTTATTGAACTTCGAGCTAAATACTCTCACCAATATACCAGCGGTCAAGAACATGACTAACGTATAGATAGCTGGTGTCATCGACATGTCGTAATTAGACAATAACGTGAGCGCCATAAATATAGACAAGGTGCTGTTTTGCAAGCCAACTTCCATAGTGATGGACGTTCGCTGTGCTAGGTTTAAGCCCAACCATTTACTGCTATAGTAACCCAGTGCCATGGTTGACAGGTTTAGTAGCAACGATACTGGTCCGGTAGCGATAAGGGCCTCAACGATGATATCTCTTTGTACATAACTCAAAAACACGACCAAGAATGTCAAAAACGTCACGCCAAAACGAGAGACTATGACTTGTGAGCTATCAGCAACTCTTGGCGCAAAGCGTTTGATCAGCATACCAATACTAATAGGCAGAATGGTGATGACGAATAAAGAAATCATTGTCTTTATAATCGGCAGTTGAAACTCGCTCCCAGCACCCATAAAGTGAATCAATGAAAAGCTCAGGACAACAGGAATACTAAATACCGTGACGACACTAGCAATGGCCGTCATAGTGACTGATAACGCTACATCGCCTTTGGCAAGGAAGGTAAATAAGTTGGAAGTGGTGCCACCCGGACAGAGCACGAGTAACATGACCCCTACCGCATACTCAGGTCGCAACGGCATAATATTTGCCAGTGCAAAACCAATAATCGGTAATAAGATAAGCTGATTGAGCAAGCCAATACTGACCGCTTTTGGGTATTTCAAAACACGTTTAAAGTCGTTGGTAATGAGGGTCATACCCATGCCCATCATAATCAAAAATAGGCAAAGGGGAATAACGACTGAGTTTACTAAGGTGACTATTTCAAGATTTTCCATAACTACATCCATGTAGATAAGACCTGTCTATAGGTCGACACACAGCGCTTGTCCTTAATGCACTTGATCAAAGCACTTAATGGCTAGGTTGCTGTAGAATTTATAACGATATTTTTCACGCTAGCGGTATAAGCCAATCCTGCTAATACACGTACACCAGCATATCGAATGATAAAATGAAGTATAGCGTTGTCGCGTGCTCATGACTTACATCATTCACTTACTCCCCGGTCAATAATGGGCTTTTGTAATGAAATATAGGTTTGAGGTATTTACGCTGATAGATGTAAATATAAATTTTAGGATGGCATGCTTACGATGGCATTGAAGAAACAAGCATTGATGACTATCGGAAAAGCTATGGAAACTTACAGATAATTAGGCGTTGGCTCAGCTATTTGTGGTGGTCAGTTGCTGTGTCGATATCGACCACTGCTGTGCCATAGGCAATGGCTTCGACCATGCTGCCCAATTGATTGATACTAGTGACTTCCAGACGTAAACCATAGATATGATTGTAGCCTTTGGCCTGTGCCTGCGTGCGCATACGGACGATAGCCTCACGCCGTGCGCGATCTAGCAAAGTCTCATAAGTGGTTAAGTTTTTGCCAAATAAACTCAGTACCCGAGCGATAATCATCTTAAAGTAATCTTGGGCAATCACCACGCTGCCCAGCACCAGCTCACCTTTACTATCGGCTGCCAACTTGGGATGATAAAATCGCTCGCTTGAGACCACGATGTGACCCAAGGTTTGCTCTGCGATACTGAGCTGTGCTAAGTGTTGGCGCTCATGACGCGATCCAAAGAACCACCCCACCACGAATAATATAATAAGCGGCGCGTAGTTAATGAGGAATTGAGTCATAGAATTATTCATGGCACGTCTCTTATCATAAAAAAGCTTTAGTGTTTTAAAACTTAATTAACTAACCAAAAGGATTGAAACGTGGTAGATCGTCCGCTGGAATTGGCGGTTGCGTTTGCGGATTTTGAGTAGGTGCATTTTGAATAGGTGGAGTGTGACCAGATGGGTACTGTGGCGGTGATGCAGGCTGCTGTTGAACAGGTACTGCTTTGACCGCGGTGCCATAGACAAACAGCTCTGACGCACCTTGCGCGATACTAGAAGTCGAAAAACGCAGACCGACAACTGCGTCAGCCCCTAGCGCTTCGGCTTTGACAATCATGCGATCTATCGCCTCTTGGCGCGACTCTTCTAGTAGCTCAGTATAGGCAGTCAGCTCGCCGCCAACGATATTTTTTAACCCAGCAAACAGATCCTTACCCACATGCTTTGAGCGCACGGTACTACCGTACACAACGTCTAGGCGTTCGGTAATTTGATAATTGGGTAAGTGCTCAAGATTGGAGAGTTGCACAGTCATAGTACGACCTTATCGGTGACTTATAAAAATAATTCAGCTAGAAATGGTCAGCGTTAATCAACATTGATAAAGAATAATGGCAGACCACATTGCTGCGAACAAACCACATTATTAATGGCAATCAACACTGCCTATAAAAACTGTCTATAAAAGACTAATCATTGGTATGAAACAACAAAAACAGCTCAGTCAAATTGCCTTCGATGCTATTGGCCATCTGTACCATTTTGTCTTCGTCTTTACGCATCTCAGATAGTTCTGGATCTTCATCATCGATGCCGCTAAGCACAATCATAGGCAAGGTCAGTACTGCCACGTCTTCTGCGGTGTCTTGATCTTCAAACCAATCACTGGCTTCATCGCCATACATGGCATCGACAAAGCCGATTGACCAAGCAACGATGTCTGACTCGTCTGAAAAATCGACAGCCACTTCTTCGTCGCCAGCACCTTCACCAAACGGTAGCTCGATAGGCGTCTCATTTTTTAGTTCAGCGATGATAGAGTCGCGCCAGCGCTTAATGCCATCGATGACATTTTCTGGAATCTCACTAGCATGACCTTCAAATAGCGCATCCATCCAATTAGGCAATGGACGACCGATGACTGTCGCTGTCAGAAAACCATGCGCGGCGACACTATCGAGCACAAACTGGCTCTCTTGATTGTCCAAATAATCTAGTAATTCATCAAAACTTAGTTGGTTACTCATGATGTAATAATCCTTGAAAGATGGATTGCGTCAGTCACCACAAACGACCGATTAAATGTCTGATGGTGAATAAGAAGGGGATAGCAGTTGCTTGGATGACACACCTAAAACCAAACAACCTTTATAAAATAAATTTATTAAATATAACGAGGGCGTGTCATCATTTAGATTGTTAGGCTTAAAATGAGGAAAATTGTAGCCAAACAAGAAAGAAATTGCCGTAAATATGCATCTATTGACAAGATTTCTGACGACATTTGGCAAAATTCAACCATTTTAAGACCACTAAATGTATCAATGTGCTAATTGATGAAACGCCCTAAGTGGCACAGCAATCATTAAAAACTAAAACCAAGCGTTCAAAACCAAGCATTGAAAACCAAGCATTGAAAACCAAAATATGGTACAGCCAGCTTAGCACAATTCAGTCACGATCAACCCCTAAGGCATTGGCTTAGTTTGGTTTACTGGGCCTACTTTAATCGTATCATCTGCTTGGCTGACCTAAAAGGATCGTTAACTTAAGTCTAAAATCTAAAAATCATCATCCCAATCATCGCCATCTTCATCGAAGTTATCTAGATCGTCAAGATCGTCTTTTAACTCTTTAGCCAAACGCTTTTCTTCTAGCAAATTATCGATTAGTCGACGCTTCTCAAGACTACTTAGGCGCGTACGCACACTAGTCTCAGCCTCTTCTACCATCTTTGCATCATCATCGTCGACAAAATCATCATCAAAATCGTCGTCAATATCAGCGTCACTCATGACAAACTCCTATCATTTTTTGGCAAGTGTATTAAAAATACGTGAATATATATATGCCTTATAAAGTCTCTACTGGGCATTGTCAATCCTTTTTATCACTATGCCCTATTTAGCAACAAACACAAGAACAATCGTACAGGCTATCTCGCAGGCAATTGTAGAGAGAGTGGCAGCATTAATAGCGATGAAGCATATTACTCATCCGTTTCTTCAATCATCAGAACTGCATTACGGACATCTGCCAAACGCTGAATCATCGAGTCATTGCCACCATCAAATATCGCGCACTCACGCTCATAGACAGTTGTCGGACGCATGATGCTGTGTACTTGAACATGGTTGCTGATTTGTTTTAGTCCAGCATTAGGCAGCAATATCAACATCTGCTCTTTTTTGCCCACGCTTTGTAACAGTTGGGTCATGGCATCGGCTTGGGCATCATCACTCACGCCAGCTTTGGCTGACAAGGCAAAACGCGACAGTTCAATATGCTTGTCGTGGATGATCTTATTGAGCATCAGGTAGAGCTTGCCAAGCATCACGCCTGCTAGCGCGACTTTGGCATGGCTATTATCCGCTTTGAGCACCGCACAGGCACCGCTTTCGTCAAAGCGTGGTTCATTCATCGCACTAACACCCATCAACAGCGGTTGTTTGAGTAGCTCGGTTATTGCCTGATTGAGTAGCTGCGTACATAGCGCAAGGTAAGGCAAGCGCTGGGAAGGCGCTAGACGCTCAAGCATATTAAATTCGTCATGAAATACGATTTGGACACTGACCGTGTCAACTGCGCGTGTGGCAGATAGCTTAGCGGTAGATGACTGAGAGGCACTGCCATTGACTTTATGAGTGCCATTATCACTGCTGCGCCCATCGTTTTGCGTTGCGTCGGTAGCCTGATCATCTGTATGATATTCAGAGGTATTGTCAGCATTAAGACCAGTGTCTTCCGTCGTCGCATCTTGATTCTGCTGCGCCCTTAGATAGGCATTAACTTCATTATGGACGTCAATTTTGCGGGTATTTGTGGTTTTATTACTGGTTTCACCAGTCACTTGATTATCATCAAGATTACGACCTTCATTTTTATTGCTACTGTTTCTAGTATTGTTATTCTCGTTATCGGCTGAGCGCTTGTCATTCGCACCATCAGCATAGCCACGATCATTCTCGCGAGCATTCTCACGATAGTCACTGCGTTGATCAACCTGCCGATATTGCTCGCGATATAAATCTTCGACATCACGGCTGAGCGCATTGATTTGCTCTTTAGTAGGACGAGCCAGATAACCATAAATCAGCCAAAGCAATAAATGCAGCAGCATAGTACCGATGACAAACGGCCATTGCATAGCGATAATCTCGCCCTTGCTAATATCTTTTAGTGTCAACGACACACTGCCAATCACCGCATCGCCATTGGTGGCGATCTGACGAATGGTATCGCCTTGCTGCATTGGCGCATTGCCAACAGGCACCAAGATGTCGTCGTTGTTGTCTTTAATCAGTATCCGTGTGACGTCTTGCTCGCTGGTATAGCGATTGGCAATAACGCTTAAGCTGACACGGTCTTTGTTTTCTAAAGACAACCTTGCCTCATCAATCAGCTGGGCGACCATCTGCTCGCCTTTTAACGCACGACTTTTGCTCAGCTGTTGGTCGGTACTGATGACCAATAATAGAGTCTGCAAACAAAAACTAACCAGAAGAATAATGGCAAACAACCCTTGCCGCGGCGCTAAATACGTCATGATATGGTAAACTTTTTTGGAGAAGAGAAATTAAAAAACGAGGCTATTGCTCATTTTTTGGCTAATTTTTAGAAAATTGTGATGCGTGCATATTGATAGAGCGTTACTGAAACCAATCACCATTATTTAAATTACTATGACGTCAAATAGCTCTCGCCCATCGGACTAAACTTAACTCATGATAGTATCGCAATCTGCATCATTAACACCGCTGCTGTCTTTGCCACAACATCGTTACCAAGTGGGCAGTTTATCTCATCTACTATATCACCATAATAAGCCTTATAGCGTTAGTCACTTTATAAATTTATCATGATAACTTTATCGCATTTGAGCAGTTTTTGCGCCCTGACAGGCAATCTTAGACACCTGTGATACTTTGCACGTCATCTATAGGCGCTGCTCAGTAAAACTGTTATTATTCCCAATCTTATATGAGCATACAAGGGACAATTGAGCCATGCCAAAAAATACCTCTTATTCGTTACCAAAAGACAGCAAAGCATGGCAACAAGCCGTCGACTCTATTGCGGCATTATTACCTGATGATACCAATTTGCAAGATTTTGATGCGCTACAGTCGCTGCCTGTTTTTGCACTCATCGTAGTGCTGCCGACTCAAGTGTCAGCAATGGATATTCATCAATATGTTCAGTCATGGGTCGATGAGCAACCAAGCTGGCATTTGGTAACCGTCGCCGAAGACACCGATGCAAGCTTTGTCAATATCACAGTTTCTGATACAGAGCCGATGGCAGCAGATGCGCAACGTCTTCCCTTTACACAGGCGCAAGTATTCCGCTATCTACTGGTGCCAGTAACCGACACTCTCATGCACCCTGGCAAGAAGACGGCGGCGGCTCATATCATCGATGATCAATTGACCACGCGCTTGCGTCATGACTTGACCGAGCAATATAAAAACACGCGCAGCACAGGTATTACGGACGACTTAAACGTCGTTGATTGCCATATTTTATCCGTCGGTCATATGCTGCGTACCCACAAACTTGCCTGCTTTGATATGGATTCGACGTTGATTGAACAAGAAGTCATCGTAGAACTGGCAAAAACAGCGGGAATTGGTGAAGAAGTCGAAGCCATTACTGAGGCAGCCATGCGCGGTGAGATTGATTTTGATGAATCATTTGCTCAGCGGGTGGCGTTACTAAAAGGCATCTCAACAGATGTGCTCGATGATATATGCAGCCGCTTAACGCTATCTGCAGGCGCTCGCACTACCATCAGCGCACTAAAAGCCTTGGGCTATCATACGGTATTGGTATCTGGCGGCTTTACTTATTTTGCCCGGTATATTGCTGAGCAATTGGGTATTGATGAAGTCCATGCCAATGCCTTAGACATCGACGAAGGTGAAGTCACTGGCCACATACAATTACCCATCATAAATGGTGCCAAAAAAGCCGCTATCGTCGAACATACTGCTGAGCGTTTGGGTATCGAGATGTCACAAGTGGTCTGTATCGGCGACGGTGCCAATGATTTGCCGATGATGGCGCTTGCTGACTTGGGGGTCGCGTATCATGCTAAGCCTATTGTGCAAGCACGTGCCGATGCAGCGATTAATGTGACTGGTCTAGAAGGCGTGCTCTACGCGCTTGGCTATCCCGCACTTGCTCCTACTGAGTAATGTCTAAATGCTGGACACACTATAAAAAGCTAGGTTAATGTCTTTGTCATTAGGGTCTGTTGAACATTCAAATATTAGGACTGCTGATCGCTAAAATCGCATCAAACTAGGCGTAAACCGACGATAATGTCGAGACCTTAGCTAGGTTTACAACAACGTTTGGGGTGATTTTGGCATCAGCCTTTCAGGGCAGTACTATTTTTTGCCAATATATGGCGAAATTGTCTAACCTAGAATAACTAGGCGTCAAAAATTTCACTGCATATTGTCTAAAAAATAGCCACTGCCAGTTCCACATTTGAATATTCAACAGACCCTAATCTGGCTTTTATATTTATAGTTTTTATATTTTGTTGCCACTGACTATGGCGCTATTTTAATAAAACCATTTGAACCTTACTGCCTGAGCATGACTTTAGTCTAACTCATGACTTTAATCTAAATATTGGCACTCACCTTCAACGCTCATCTCAAATCACTCAAGGACTGTCCATGACGGCACCCCAATCACCTAAACCAAGCGAGTCGTCAGTGCCGCAACCATTAGATACCAGTGTGACTACTACTGACAGTCCAAAACAGCTATTAGGCGTTTACTTCAAAGGTATGGCCATGGGCGCGGCTGATATCGTGCCTGGTGTCTCTGGCGGTACTATTGCATTGATTGCAGGTATTTACGAGCGCCTGATTAATGCACTTAGTAGCATTGGCCCCCATCTGTGGCAGATATTCCGCCAAGAAGGTGGCATCAAAGGTCTAGTTGCAGTTTGGCGACAAGTGGATGCCACTTTTTTATTATGTCTGCTACTCGGTATTGCCACCAGTTTTTTGACCTTGGCTGGTATGATCAAGCATCTACTGGACAATGAGCCATTACTGATTTGGTCATTCTTTTTTGGGCTGGTTGTCGCAACCGTATTTATTTTATTAAGCGAAATTAAGCGCTGGAATATAGGACGAGCAGTACTGTTTATCATTGGAATAGTAACAGCTGTTACTATCAGTAGTTTGCCTTTACTGACCACTACTCCAAGCTTACCCTATCTGTTTTTTGCCGGAGCCATTGCTATTTGTGCGATGATTTTACCGGGTATTTCAGGGTCGTTTATCTTACTGTTGATGGGAGCGTATGATACGGTATTAGAGGCTGTCCATACTCATGATTTCACCGTCATTTTTACTGTTATGGCGGGTATGGCAACGGGATTGTTATTATTTACTCGTGCGCTTAAATGGTTATTGTCTCGCTATTATCAAGCTACATTAGCCTTGCTCACAGGCTTTATCGCCGGATCCTTGGTTAAAGTCTGGCCGTGGAAAGTCGACGCCTTAGGTTCTCTAAATAGTGAGGCGATCACCAACGTCATGCCATGGCAATATCCTACTGGCCCGCACTGGTTAAGCACAGTCGGACTTATGCTACTCGGTGCTATTTTAGTCTCGCTATTGTCTTGGTGGGGCAACCGTACCAATCGAGCTTAGCCCTGCCTCAAGCTTGTATTAATCTCATCTAAAATTAACAAAACCTTCTCTTTATTACCAATAAAAAGCGCCCATTCTTGCGGCGCTTTTCTTAGCAAATCCCTACGCTAAACGGTCAAAATCATTCAAAAAACCAAACGTCAACGGTTGTCGCAAAGTCGCCTACACCCTCTTCAGCTTTGTTCAATAACCTTTCATAATAGCCTCATTGGAATTCACCTTATGAATAGCGAGATGAATGATGTTACTGACTATTTTTTCTTTTATCGGTGTTGATGCGTGGAGCAGCGCGGCATGGCTTGGTTATGGGCTGCTAGCAGGTGTGGTCGTGGCACTTGCTCTCTCATCGCATCGTTGGCTCTTACTATATCTGTTTGGCGGCATGGTCTACTGGCTGAGCGTCGAAGTTATCCAAAATATCTTGTCAGGTCGCCCTACACTATCAGAGCTTTCAGAATGGCACAGCTACGTCATCGCTATGGGAATAAGCTGGCTACCTTTGACGGTCTGGGTGCTGTATCGGGCATTACGCTACGATGATGTGAGTCAGTCGGTCAGTCAGCAGCGCGAGTTGGAAGCGGCGCGCTATGTCGAGCACACACCTGTTTACGACGACGATTATCAGCCGCGTTTTCATTAGACGGCTAAACAGAAAGCCATTAAACAGAAAGTAGATAATCAGAAAGCAAGTAATCAAAAACACAGATGCCAAGCAATCGGTCAACCTTAAACGACCAATGTTACAAGATACTTAACACGCTCTACTTAACTCCTAAAGAATTGATACCACTCAATAGTTTATAATCTAATTATATATTTATCATAAAAACTGGTATAAAGTACGCTTTATTTTTATGCCCCACCCTTTAGGAGTTCCACTATGTTTACTATTCCTGTATTAGATATCAAATCTGACCCATTAGATGCATTATTGGCCGTGGTCGGTTATCGCTTGTCTATGCTAGCTGATAGCGACAATGAAGACGTCAAAGCACTATTTTCTGATCGCAAAGTCACGATTGAATTTGCTAGTACTGAATCTGATATTGCCCGTTCTTTTAGCTTTGATAATGGACAGTTTAGCCAACATAGCGGTCATGCAAAAGAAGCGGACCTAACCATCAATTTCAAAGACTCTATGACTGGCGTTAAGCTTTTGACCCAAGGCAGTCTGCCTGCTTTTATGACAGCAGTACAAGAAGGCAACCTGAGCATCGAGGGTGACTACAGTCTAATGATGTGGTTCAACAAGCTTGCCAAACACATCGTGCCAGCCATTCCAGAAGAGTGTAAGCCTTATCTTGATAAAGCCAAACCTTATGCCTATAAAGCACAGAAATTTGCTGAGCATTGGGTTGGTGTTGCTAAGCATAAATTGGGTAAATAGTCAGACATAAACAGTTAAATAAATGAATAGCCAACAATGACTATTGATGTGCCTCTAAGATGTTTCTAATGTGCTTAATTGTAGCCATTCTAAATACTATCTAGTCGCGTTCTGACTTTCTAAAAAGGTTGCGGTATACTATATCGCAGCCTTTTTTATTGTTTTAGAACCATTAAATACTTTAAAACAATAAAAGACGCAAATATCCATATTTTTAATACCGTTATAAAAGGACTTATATTATGGCAGGACTGCTTAGTATCTCAGAACCTAACGCCGACAGCCAAACTGACACACTTAACAATCAAGCCAATACAACCAGTGAGTTGTTGGCGATGCTAGCCACAGACGCGATTAAAACAGACCAAAATGTGACCAGCAAACACAGCCGTGAACAAATTTCTCAGCTCTTTGATTTGCCTTTGATGGATTTATTATTACAAGCACAAACCATTCACCGTCAACATTTTAAAGCGAATGAAGTGCAAATCAGTACCTTACTGTCTATTAAAACAGGTAACTGCCCAGAAGACTGTGGCTATTGCTCGCAATCAGGTCATCATCGCGATACCACCAACTTGCAAGCAGAGAAACGCATAGAAGTCGATAAGGTCATTGCCGCAGCCAAACGTGCCAAAGCCAGTGGCTCGTCACGCTTCTGTATGGGTGCAGCGTGGAAACATCCTAGCGCCAAAGACATGCCCTATGTGGTTGAATTGGTCAAAGAAGTAAAAGCGTTAGGTCTTGAGACCTGTATGACGCTTGGTATGCTTGATACCAATCAAGCAACGCAATTGGCGGATGCAGGATTGGATTATTACAATCATAATTTGGATACCTCGCGCCGCTACTATGAGCAAGTTGTCAGCACGCGCAGCTATGACGAGCGCTTAGATACTATCAATAACGTGCGCAATTCAGGTATCAATGTCTGTAGCGGCAACATCGTTGGTATGGGTGAAAGCCGTGACGATCGCATCGACTGGGTACACGAGCTGCTAAAAATGCCTAAAGCACCAGAGTCGATTCCGGTCAATCTATTGGTGCCCATTAAAGGCACCCCGATTGGCGATAAGGTATTAGCAGAAGGTCAGCTGCCTGTATTTGAGTGGATTCGTACGATTGCCGTGGCGCGTATTTGCTGCCCAACCAGCTATGTGCGCCTGTCGGCTGGTCGCGAAAGCCTATCTGACTCTGAGCAAGCACTGGCCTTTATGGCAGGTGCCAATTCATTCTTTTATGGTGACAAACTTCTGACCACTGGTAACGCCAGTCAATCAGGCGATGACAGACTCATGCGTGAGCTTGGTCTAACAAAGCAGTTTGCCGCACCAAGAGCGCCTAGAGTATTGCCTGTAATGGATGCGATGAACGGTCATCAGACACAAGTCGTGATGGCTGATTAAGGCCTGATGAATACATTCCACTTTACCGTATAACCAACTAGCAGTAGACAATCAAAGCTGAGTAAGAGAAACCTAGATGGCAGACTATTTTAACTGGATTAAAGCAGCACATATTATTTCTATGGTTTGCTGGTTTGCGGCGATTTTCTATTTGCCGCGCCTGTTTGTTTATCATGCGATGAGTGATGATAGCATTAGCCAAGAGCGCTTTACCATTATGGAGCGCAAGCTCTATCGCGGTATTATGACACCATCGATGATAGCGACATGGGTATTTGGTCTATGGATGTTAGGTCTAGGCTGGGATGTGTATAAAACTCAAGGTTGGTTACACGTTAAGCTCTTGCTGGTCGTACTACTGTCTGGCTATCACGGTGCATGCGGATTTTATCGTAAAAAACTGATGGATAATCCACATTATAAGTCGCATAAATTTTGGCGCTGGTTTAATGAAGTGCCAGTATTTGCTTTGGTCATTATCGTAATTTTAGTGGTGGTAAAACCTTTCTAGAGCTCAGTACAATGGCTAATTTCTAGAACTAACAGCCTAAAAATAAAAAGCGTCCGCTACTTTAATAAGTAACGGACGCTTTTTTATTATCTTACTACACCAAAGGCATTTGACATAGCCAATCGTATTTTATGACTTACTGTCAAACAGTAGAGCTTAAACACTAGGGCGCATGATTTGATAAACATTACTCAAATCATAAACACGATAACGTGCAGGTTCGCGTCGGTTTTCGCCCGCATAACTGAGTATCAATGCTTGCTTTGCACGCTCATCAACCCAGCCGACGAACAGTCCACTATGCTCAACACCATTGTAGCCATGATTAATATAGTAGAGCCAATCCCCGACTTCAATCTCGCCACTATTGGCGTACGGACCTTGACCATAAGTCCCTTTATGCACCGTATCACGCGTCACCCCTGCCCGTTTAAATACCGCATCCAGATAATCCCAACAGCCGCCTTGAATAATCGAGCGCTCGTTCAGTGCCATTTTGCGCGCTGTACTCACCACCTCACGCGCTGCCATATTGCTTTGCGTCTCAGCATTGCTGAGCAACGGTAAATACTCACTATCGACGTTATCATAACTACCGGATAAAAACGCTGGTAGCGCCCTAGGTGCTTGACGTTGTACGTCAGGATAACGATAAGAAGTATTGACAGCTGGCGGATTCGCGTAAGGGTTGTTGTTAGAATAACTAGTGGTTGAATAAGAGGGAGTACTAGTTGGTCGAACATTGACAGGGCTTGATCGATAGCTGCCAGCACGTTGAATAGTAGAGCGTGTACTCACTTTGGCAGCAGGTACCGCAGCAGGCGTTGGTGTATAACGGGCACTGTACTCAGGCTGGACGGATTTTTGTGCAATAAGCGCGCTCATACTATCTGCATGGGCTTGACCTACCACACCGACAGTGAGTAGCAATAGACTGCACGACATACTACATGACGTTGTGACCGACGACATAGACACTGGCAAACGCGACATGACTAGCTCCTTGTCAATAGCATCGCAATGATAGCATTAACAATAATAGGGGTTGGATTTCCAATCCTATTTATAAACTATTTAAGCGTGCATCTGCAAGCATTATTCCTTTTTCATTGACGATAAAAGGTATAAAAAGACAGACTAATGGTAGTAGAGAAAAAGGGTTTAGACAGGCAATAAAAATGTAAGTACGAATAATACGGGAGTGGGATAGAAATTTTTAGAAAAGTATAGGCTCACAATTATAAGGCTAGGACGTGCCCTCATTTTAAAAACGAGGACACGCCCTAGTAAAGACGCTAATCGCTGCTCATCTTAATATTGACATGGCGCTTTGTCAGCGCTTGACCTTGCAAGATAGCTTTAGCAGCGGTTGCCTCTTGGACAGTCTCAAAGCCGCTAATATGATACTTACGTACATTGTCACTATCGCAAATTTGTAGCTGTTCGCCGATAAGCTTGACGTCATCACTATCGATCAAATGGATGTGCTCACGCTTACCATTATTGTCATGCACCAGCTCACCAGCTCGCACCCATAAAATGCCGTTATTAATAACGCCACTCATGGCCTTTTTGCGTTGTTGGCGTTGCTTATTAAAAATAAAACTACCGATAATAAGCAAAGCAAGCGCACCAATAGCCAAGCGCTCAGAGAGTAGACTCATGGCCATGGCGACTGCAACTGCACCAATAAGCAATGCTGACCCAAACCAAAACAGACCATTATCAGCCGTTTGCGGTTGAGCGTGCAGAGTGATTTTGGCACCATCATCAGTCAGCTTGAGCATGCGTTACTACCTGTTGCAGAACCACTGTTTTTTGAGAGACAATTATCTTTTAAAAGACAACCATGGGTTTTGGGAAACAACTATCTGTCAAAAGACACTTAACTATCGAAGATTAACAATAGCATCAAAAAAACATTTCATTATCTTAGACATTAACAGTGAATTACCAGCCTAACGCTGTTTTTTGCATCGCAATAAGCTCTGCAATGCCTTTTTCTGCCAGTACCAACATATCGTCTGCTTGCGCACGGGTGAATGGCTTTTCTTCTGCCGTACCTTGTAGTTCAATGAACTCACCTTTCTGAGTCATCACCACATTCAAGTCCGTATCACAGCTGGCGTCTTCTTCGTAGTTCAAATCTAGATACGCTTTGCCATCTTTCATACCAACAGAAACCGCAGCGACCAAACCAATCAATGGGTCCACTTTCAATTTTTTGGCTTTTTGGATGCTTTCTAACGCATCAATGAGCGCGATAGCTGCGCCAGTCACACTAGCGGTACGAGTACCACCATCTGCTTGCAATACATCACAATCAAGATAAATGGTGTTTTCGCCCAGCTTGCTCAAGTCAATCATGGCACGCAAGCTACGACCGATGAGACGTTGAATTTCTTGCGTGCGACCTGACTGCTTACCACGTGCCGCTTCGCGTTGATTACGGGTATTGGTCGCTCGTGGCAACATACCGTATTCTGCCGTGATCCAGCCCTTACCCTTACCTTTGAGCCAACGCGGTACGCCTGATTCAACACTGGCTGTGCAGAGTACTTTGGTGTCGCCAAAGCTGACTAATACAGACCCTTCAGCATGCTTAGTATAATGGCGCTCAAAGCTGATCGAGCGAAGTTGGTCAAGCTCACGATTGTCAATACGCATAAAAATTCCTAGTACGATGTTTTAAAAGCAATGTCATAAGATAAGGGGTCTGTCATTATTTGGGTAGTAGCCAGTATTTATTTAGCGAAACACTTGAGTTCCGAAACACTTGGATTCCAATATACTGACACTCCGAAATAAAGGATAACTGGATGCCTTAGCAGACCTAAATATTACGACATCCTAACGTGGCGACGGCGCAATAGCAAGATTCACTCAAGCTATTACGCCGTTGTTGCCATTAAATGTGGCGCTTACTTTATTCTAAACCTTCCATCTTACGCAATTCTTTACGGAGGATTTTACCCACGTTTGATTTTGGTAATTCGTCAACGAACTGCACGTGACGCGGACGTTTGTAACCCGTCAACTGCTTTTTGCCAAAATCAAGCAGCTCCTGCTCAGTCACATAGCCTTTTTTGACCACAAAGATTTTTGGTTCTTCGCCACGATCATCGTTCGGAATACCAATGGCACCGCACTCTACCACACCTGGATGCTCGCTCATGGCTTCTTCGATTTCGTTTGGATAGACGTTAAAGCCAGAGACCAAAATCATATCTTTTTTGCGATCGACAATTTTTATAAAGCCTTTTTCGTCCATGATACCGATGTCACCCGTTTTTAGGTAACCGTTGACAGTAAAACTCTCGGCGGTTTCTTCTGGACGATTTTGATAACCAATCATCACCTGCGGGCCTTTGACACAGATTTCACCACGATCGCCTAAGGCGACTTCATTTTCATCATCATCAATCAGTATCACATCGGTGCTAGAAGCCGGAATACCAATTTTACCCGTGAATTCAGCGATGGTCATTGGGTTAAAAGCAACCACAGGGGATGTCTCAGACAAACCATAGCCTTCGACGATAGGTAAACCAGTGATTTTATGCCATTCTTTTGCCACACTTGGTAATACCGACATACCACCGCCAATGGAGGCTTTTAAGTTAGAGAAATCTAGGTCGGCAAAGCCGTCTTTATGTACTAAGCCATTAAACAAGGTATTTACCGCAGGGATAAAAGCAGGTTTGTATTTACCCATCTCTTTGATCAAGCCGTCAAGATCACGTGGATTTGGAATAAGTAAACCAGCACAACCTTGGTACATGCTATACATCCCACAAACCATAAATGAGAACACATGGTATAGCGGTAGCGCCGTCAAAAGAACATCAGTAGCTTCGATATCATCTTCAAAAGCGCTGTCCATGAGCGCACTAATCTGTAGCATATTGGCTATTAAGTTACCATGAGACAACATCGCGCCTTTAGCAACACCGGTCGTGCCGCCAGTATATTGTAACAACGCCACATCGCTTAGATTCATGTCAGGGCGCTTATACTCGCTAGCTGAGACCGCATTTAGCGCATGCTTAAAGCTGGTGCTCTCTGGCAAACTATAAGACGGAATCATTTTTTTGACATGACGAGCGACGAGGTTAACCACGGTTCCTTTCACCGTGCCGAGCATATCACCGAGCTTACAGACAATGACGTGCTTGACCTGACCTTTGTCTTCCGCCTCTTCATAAGTCTTGGCGAAGTTTTCAACGATAAACAACGCTTTGGCACCGCTGTCATGCAACTGGTGCGACAATTCACGACTGGTATACAACGGGTTGACATTGACCAACACCATACCTGCCCGAATGATGCCTAGCATCACAATAGGATATTGCAAAATATTGGGCATCATCGCCCCTACTTTGTCCCCTTTGACCAGTCCTAGCGACTGTAAGTAGCTGGCAATCTGGCGACTGTATAGGTCTAATTGCTTAAAGCTAATAGAAGCGCCCATACAGATATAGGCAGGTTTTTGTCCATACCGGCTAAAGTTGCGTTCGAACACTTCAAGTAAAGAGGTACTGTCATCTGGCATATCGATAGTCGCATCGATATTGTAGCGCTCGTAAGCATTCAGCCAAGGACGGTCACTAGCTATCGTCGGCATCGTAGGAAAGGTGTTGGTCTCAATCATTGACTGAGCATCTTTAGCCGCGCTGTCGTTTTTTGTCTCTTTATTGATATTGTCCGTCATAACTTCCCCTAAATATTACCGTTAAAAAGATAGAATAATTTGATGAAAATATCCTGAACGTCAGGATTGTTTATGCATTCCAATAAATGAACAATCCTGACATTCATCACTAAGCCTACTACAAATCAGGCAAAAAGGTTAAGCCGCTAATACGTTTTTACGACGATAATCATGCCAGCTCTATAGCGCCAAACTCATGCAATTCTATCGCTAAATAAGAAAATATATCGGCAGGCACTATAGCAGTTCTGCTAAGGCGTGTCTTCAATTTAAAAATGGTGATAAAAATGAGATAAATTGCCGTCAAACAAGAAAAATAGCGCAAATAATATCGGGATATTAACCAGCTATTTAACGCTGATAGAAACAAACAAAAATGATAAGGCAGTATAGAACTGGCCTTATCATTTTTGGTCATCACGAAATTTTATACCACGATAGTTGTTATCAGCTCCAATGAAAGGTGGCTGATAACAAACTGTCTAGCATTGACTATTGATTATCTAACCGTGGTTTTTTTCTTCAAGCACTCGTAAATCTTTACGTAGGATTTTACCAACGTTAGATTTTGGTAACTCATCAATAAATGCAACATGGCGAGGACGTTTGTAACCAGTTAGGTTTTCTTTACCATAAGCGATGACTTCTTCGGCTGTCAGGCTGTTGTCACTACGTACCACATAAATCTTCGGTACTTCACCGCTCTTCTCATCATCAATACCGATAACACCGCATTCCAAAATCTTTGGATGCGTTGACATGGCGTCTTCAACTTCGTTTGGATAGACGTTAAAGCCAGATACCAAGATCATGTCTTTTTTGCGATCGACAATTTTAAAGTAACCTTCTTCATCCATCACACCGATATCACCAGTACGGAAATAACCGTCTGAAGTCATGACTTCCGCCGTCGCATCTTCACGCTTCCAATAACCTTTCATGACCTGCGGGCCGCGAACACAAATCTCTCCACGCTCACCAAGGGCCACTTCATTGCCTTCTTCATCCAAGATGGCCATATCAGTCATAGGCATTGGCAAACCAATGTTACCTGAGAACTCCCCTGTACCATGCGGATTTGCTGAGGCAACAGGAGAGGTCTCTGACAAACCATAGCCTTGTACAATTACATTACCAGTAATCTTCTGCCATTTTTCGGCCGTGTCTTTCAATACTGCCATGCCGCCGCCCATAGACATCTCAAGCTTGCTATGATCTAACGCTTGGAAAACTTCGCTGTTGGCGAGGGCATTAAACAGGGTATTAACCGCAGGGAAAAATGCTGGTGGATAGTCTTTGTAAGCTTTGATCAAGCTGGCGCCATCGCGTGGGTTTGGCACGAGCAGACCGATACAACCACGATATAGGCCAAACATACCACACACGGTAAATGAGAAAATATGATATAGCGGCAGAGCGGTCATAATGACTGGCTGCTCATTACTACCATCGAACTTATCAAAAGCATCGCCTAGATACGTATCGCTTTGAATCAGGTTGGCCACCAAGTTGCCATGGGTCAGCATCGCACCTTTTGCTACGCCCGTAGTACCACCCGTGTACTGAAGTACCGCGACGTCGTCGAGACCGATATTGTTAGGGCGTTTATAGCTTTTGGCTGGGAAGCGATGTAGGGCTTTTTTGAACTTAACGCTGCCTCTAATATGATAATCAGGCACCATTTTTTTGACATGACGCACAACGGTATTAACGATCAGACCCTTTAATGGGCTCATCAAATCACCCATGGACGCTACGACCACATGATCAACCAAGTCCTTGCCAATATCTTCATAGGTTTTGGCAAAGTTCTCTAAAAGAATCAAAGCTTTGGTATCAGAATCTTCTAACTGATGCTCAAGCTCCTTGGTCGTATAAAGCGGATTAACGTTGACCAAGGTCATGCCAGCGCGAAGTACACCCAATACAGAAACGGGTAACTGCAAAATGTTTGGCATCATGACCGCGACTTTATCGCCTTTTTTTAGCCCAAGTGACTGTAGATAGGCAGCAATTTGTTTGCTATAGCAGTCTAAATCTTCGTAAGAGAGCTTAACATCCATACATACGAACGCAGTTTTGCCTGCGTGATTGATGAAGTTCTGCTCAAGTACGTCAATTAAAGAGGTGTTAGCAGCTGGCATGTCAATATTGTACTGAATACCAAGTTTTTCGTAAGTTTTGACCCATACCTTGTCATTACGACGAATGAGGTTACCTTGATTTTCCATAATCTTATCTCTCCTAGTAATAATAATGCGTTATCGTCCACCCATACCAATCACAGAGTGATAAACATACGAAACATCGGAGCGCAAGCAAACCCTCTTCAGGGTGGCAAGGCTGACGACGTCGACGTATGGTGATGAGTAAACAATGTAGCAGCAAATAGCCCTTTGTTCTTTAACATACACACTTTGTACAAACTACTCAATACAAAAGATTGCTACCTGAGTTCGCAAAGCACCTTGACGTAGTATATTACTATTTATATCAACAGCCTATCTATAAAATAATAGCCATATCTACCAGTTTTCACTACTAAACAATTATCCATTTATATCAGTTGCTATCGCCTGATATGCGTTTCATTAGCGCTTGCCGTCAAGCGCACTACCAAGCTCGGTCAACGTCACAAAGTTACGACGTGTGCCATCTTTGTCACTGCTTGGTTTATCTGCAATACTGCTTTTTGCAAGCTTTGTGCTATCACTGTATTGCCAATTATTAATATATTCACTTTGGGTTAAACGCTGACCAAAGCCCGCTACTGCCACGGCAAATTGGGTGTCAATATTGGCTTTATTCAAAGCATGGCTGGTGTTGTTAATCGGTTGACTAATCAGTTTAGAGCTACCGCCTGTAGGCGCTTTATAACGGATTTTTAGATAACCAAGCTCATTATTTTTTTGACCTTTTTTGGTATTGGCATTTATCTCTTTAGCACTGTTTTCTCCATAACGTCGGTCGCTATAGAGACCTTTTTGCCCTTTTGGCGTCACCTCAAACAGCGCAATCACGGCTTTACCCGCCCCCAACTCGCCAGCGTCTACTTTGTCATTATTAAAGTCTTCTTCAGCCAATATGCGGTTTTCATAACCGATCAAACGCCACTCACTCACTACATCAGGATTGAACTCAACTTGGACTTTTACATCCTTGGCAACGGTGTTGAATGTCGCGGCTAACTCATCACCAAAGACTTTTTTGGCCTCAGTCAGACTATCGATATAGCTGTAATTACCATTGCCGTTGTCCGCCATCTGCTCCATCATGTGGTCATTGAGATTACCGCGACCAAAGCCAACCGTAGACAAAGAGATACCACGATCGCGATTGGCTTTAACCAAATCCAACATCTCATCGACATCACTGATACCGACATTAAAATCGCCATCTGTTAACATCATAATTCGATTGATGCCGTTCTTTTTTAGCGCCTGCTCAGCTTGTCTGTAAGCCAGTTTAAGTGCATCTTCTCCATTGGTTGAGCCTGCCGCACTTAAGCTTTCAATCGCAGCCAGTATTTTCGCTTTTTGGTCACCACTGGTCGCAGGTAACGCCACGCTGGTACTGCCTGAATACGTGACGATACTGATGCTATCTTGAGCGTGCATTTGTTCCGTCAATAGTTTAAGCGACGACTGCGCCAATGGTAGCTTATCGCGCGACGACATAGAGCCTGAGACATCTACTAAAAATACGAGATTGGCAGGTGGCATAGACTGCTTATCAGTTTTTTGTGACCAACTACTATCAACGGCTTTGATGCCAACCTTGACGATTTTATTGCCTTGATCTGCTCTATCCCACGGCGAATCAACCACTTCCGTTGCGACCACAAATGGTGCGTTGCCAAGGCGTTTGCCATCATCAAATTGATAGTTAAAATAGTTGATCATCTCCTCGACTCGTACAGCATCGACGGGTGGCAACTGTCCTTCATTTAGGTAGCGGCGCACATTGGCGTAGCTGCCCGTATCCGTATCGATAGATAAGGTCGATACCGCCATGTCCGTAGTCCGATGTACAGGATTCGCCTCGTTTTTTTGATAGTTGTCTTTCGTCTCTGGTGTGACTATGATGCTCGGTGACGGACGTATGACACTTGTCTGGGGGGCAGAACGTATCATCATCTGTTGTCCGCTAGCCAAGTTTATGGCAATGGGTGACGCCATGACAGATTCTGACATCACCGCTGCATCTTGTTCAACGGTGCTGCTTGTCTCGGCTGGCACAGATTTACTCATTTGTGAGGGACTACAGGCTGTCAATCCTAGACTGGCTACAACACTAATTAACAGTGCATTTTTAGTAAAATTTTTGCCTATGTGTTTGGTTCTGTTTTCAATAACGGCAGGTGTAAGCATTTTTGACAAATGGTCAGATGACATGGCAGATATTCCTTATTGCAAATAGGTCAATGGCAGTGTGTCCGTGTCGACACATTACGCCAATGATAAATGAATGATAGATGAATGACATAAGATAAACGCGCTCGAATATTAGGGCACTTATTAATAATATAGAAAACAAATATTAGATTTACTATACTCAACTTAATCTATAAAAGCTATGTATCAGGACATGATAAGAAGGCTCTATAAAAGCAAAATATAAGCGCGTCACGACCTGTCGTCTATTCTGACTTATACCTTTTTAATTCTGCCAATTTCCTTTACGATAGCACTATCCTATTTGTACGCTTGCACCAATTATCTATACCTATTAAAACTGATAAGTGAATCCTATTTTATGTCTGATGTTATTGATCATACGATTGCCCCAATCATTCCCACTGAACCGATGGATACTCGCTCAGTCGCAGAGTTCACTGAGCAAGCCTATCTCAATTATGCGATGTACGTCATCATGGATCGGGCGCTGCCCAATATCGCTGACGGCCTCAAACCTGTACAGCGCCGCATCGTCTACGCCATGAGCGAGCTTGGGCTAAAGTCGACTGCTAAAGCCAAAAAATCGGCGCGTACGGTCGGTGACGTCTTGGGTAAATACCATCCGCATGGTGATAGTGCTTGTTACGAGGCCATGGTGCTCATGGCGCAGCCGTTCAGCTATCGCTATCCGCTCATTACGGGTCAAGGTAACTGGGGTAGTCCCGATGATCCAAAATCCTTTGCCGCGATGCGTTATACCGAAGCCAAAATGTCGGCTTATGCCAATACCTTGCTTGCAGAACTCGGTCAAGGTACGGTCGATTGGCAAGATAACTTCGATGGTACGATGCAAGAGCCAACCACTCTACCTGCCCGCCTTCCTAATATCTTATTAAACGGTACTACGGGTATCGCAGTCGGTATGGCAACCGATATCCCACCGCATAACCTCAATGAAGTGGTACGTGCGGCGATTCGTTTGTTAAAAAACCCAGAGCTATCGGTCAAGCAGCTTACGCAGTCAATACCAGCGCCAGATTTGCCAACGCCAGCTGAAATCATTACCAGTAAAAAAGACTTGCAAGCGATGTACGAGACGGGTCGTGGCAGCTATAAAATGCGCGCGACGTTCCATGTTGATCCTAAAGAAAAGAATCTCGTCATCATCGATGCGCTGCCTTACCAAGTCTCAGGCAACAAAATCCAAGAGCAAATCGCTAAGCTCATGACCGATAAAAAGCTGCCGTGGATTACTGATATTCATGATGAGTCAGATCACGAAAATGCCTGCCGTATCGTGCTTGAGCTAAAATCAACACGGGTCGATGTCGATCGCGTCATGAGCCATCTGTTTGCCAGTACGGATCTAGAAAGCAACTATCGCGTCAATATGAATATGATTGGCCTAAACGGTAAGCCGCAGGTCAAAAACCTAAAAGAAATATTAGAAGAATGGCTAGTCTGTCGACGCTCAGTGGTTACGCGCCGCTTGCAATATCGCCTCGATAAAATCGACAAGCGCTTACACATCTTGGCAGGTTTGCTGATTGCTTATCTTAATATTGATGAAGTGATTCGCATCATTCGTGAAGAGGACGATCCAAAAGCAACATTGATGCAGGACTACGATCTAACTGATATTCAAGCAAATGCTATCTTGGATATTCGTCTGCGTCAGCTGGCGAAGTTAGAAGAGATTGAGCTACGTCGCGAGCAAGATGAGTTGGCAGCCGAACGCGCCATTATTCAAGAGTACTTGGACAATCCAGACAGTCTGACCAATCTGATGATCGATGAGCTCACTGCTGATATGAAAGAACATGGCAACGAGCGCGTATCACCATTGGCAGAACGCGAAGAAGCGCAAGCACTAAAAGAGTCTGATCTCGTACCGAGCGAGCCTGTCACCGCCATCCTATCAAAAGCAGGCTGGATTCGTGCTGCTAAGGGTCATGACGTCGGTGCCGCTGGCATGAGTTACCGTTCAGGTGACAGCTATCAAGCGCACGTGCGCGGCAAATCAAACGAAAGGATTTACGTACTCGACAGTACGGGACGCAGTTACAGTATCGATGCGCATAATTTAGCGTCTGCGCGTGGTCAAGGTGATCCGCTAACCAGTGTGTTAAAGCCGCCAGCAGGTGCCAGCTTTGAGCAGCTATTAACGGGTGCTGACAATCAACGCATTATCCTTGCCAGCTCCGCAGGTTATGGTTTTATCAATACCATCGGTAATCTCGATAGCAATCAAAAGGCGGGTAAAAATGTCATTAACCTAGCCACTGATAGCCGCTTGCTCCCTGTTGCACGTATTGATGCACCAGTGGAAACAACCGCCAATGCTGATGGTGAGAGTAGCAATACACGCGTAGCACCTGACCATATCGCCGTCGCAACCAATGCAGGATATTTACTGATATTTGGCCTCGATGATCTGCCTGAGCAAGCTCGCGGCAAAGGCAACAAACTTATCAAGTTGAAAGAGGGCGAAGAAGTGCTTACTATCACGCCACTCAGTCAGCAAGATAGCCTTATCATTACCGCTGGCAAACGCCATGTGACGCTCAAGCCAAATGATTTGGCTAACTATACGGGTGTACGTGGTAATCGTGGTGGGCAGTTACCAAGAGGCTTTCAGAATGTAACGAGTGTTGAGGTTGGGTAGTTTTGGTTTGATTATTTGAGCTTGAGTAAGCTCGATTAATAGCCTAGTTGACGTATGGTGCACCCCGTGCACCATTTTTAGAGATTATTATTATGTTAGTGTGTTGGGCGCACCATATAGCTAACCTATCCATGCTTATATTTTCTAAAATATATTATTGTAGATTAGTTAAATTTTGACATAATCAGTATATTTAAAATCGAATTGGAATTAATTAAGTTCCAATTAACTAAAATAAATTTATTTAACTTTTTGGGAGTATATTGTGAGTGAGCAACATGTTTATATTTATGTTAAAGAACGAGACCATGTAATAAGCGACGAACAAAAAGAAAAAGCGTTTTCGCTTTTTGACGGAAATATTATTGAGTGTGAACATGAACCCTATTTTGATGCAGTTGAAAATTTAGAACTAACCCATTCAGATATTATTATTACTAGCCCATTTATGATGACTGCTGGAGATTTTGTAGCAACTAATAGGTTTTGGCAATTAGATGACAATGACAACGAAGAATTTGAAAGCGATATTAATGAAACCATATCTATTCGCCCAGAAATATTACAAGAATTAGAAAACATACTAGGTACTAAGATTGCTGTTGTTTGGGAGCATCGAGATTAGCAACCGTAGGCTGGGCTTTTACCATGTAGGGCTGATTAGATAATACTGACCAAGTTGTTCTTATCAGTTAAATGTTACGAGCATCAACCAAGACTTTACCTCATTACTCAGCTAGCACATCTTATAGATATGTGAAACACAACTTACTCTCACCAAAAAGCCGCCTATACACACGGTATAGACGGCTTTTTTGCGACAATCAGAATAGAAAAATCGTCTAAGACTTGTTAGAGTCAGCATCTTCAAAAACTGCTGTCAAAAAGCTTTCAATCTGAGTACTTGTCATTAGATAGGGATTATAGTCAGAACCTGCTGAGAAGCTTTTTAGGGCATACTCTTCATCTTCAGCGCTTGACGTAAGATGTTTGACTAAAAACCCATTCCATTGACGCGATTCTATTTCCTCTATATTGACAATATTAGGAAAAATGGCTGAGTGCTCGTCAAGTATCTTTTCTAAGGCAGTATTGATAGAAGGTCTTGTTCCTTGAAAACTTTGAACGAAATAACCTTCACTAATAACTAAAGCTGAAACGATATCGTTTTTTTCAAAATATCTGCGCCAATACTCAAGTGCACGAGTCAGCTCAATGCCCGAATCTAGGTCGACATTTTTGGCGATATATGTCATTTTGATAAGAATATGCTCGCCACTTCTTTTTTTGCTTTCTGGAGTATGGCTTGTCGTTGTATGCATAAGAAACCTTATTTATAAAATGCTTACCTAAACTAAGATACACTTTATTATAAAATATAATCAATAAAATTTTTGGATTTTGACCGATTTTTTATCAGCTATTATGATTTTTAGCGTTATAGCATAAAAATTTTAACGGGATAGTACGCAGCATTTATCACAGTAAAATAGTACTACAAAAGTTGTCAAAATCAGTGTAATAGCATTATTCTAATCGTTCAAAAGTCTAATCTATATTAGCCTATCAACCGCAATTTAAGCCTAAAATAGAAACTATCTTGTAACGTAAAGCATCAATAGCGACCCATCTCAACCGTTGTCTCAGCAAGTACACTATCGCCTTGCCATGCCTGCACATCTACCGTATACAGATGGTTTTTGCCACCTGAGCAAGGCGGTTTATATGCACCGCCCACCTCGCCTTTACGGCTACGGTATTCTGCGACCATCTCAATCCCTACTGGCACCTCATAAGTATGACCAAATACTCGTGGTACTTCTATGCTCGTAGCACCTTCTGGTAGAGCAAACTCCACAATGCCATGTCCACCATTTTGCATACGTTTATTGCTCACATCGTTGTAAACGAAAACCAAGCTCTCTGCGCCTGCCGGAATGTTTGAGATGGTCATGTTTGGCGTGGCTGGACTTTTGCCATCATAGTTTAAACACTGCTGCCCTTCAGGTATTTTTTTACCATCCCAAGCGGCATCACTAAACTTAACATCCATCGCAAAAGCATTGGCAGATAGTGCCAATGTTGCCAAAGCAGTAACCGATTTTAAGGTAAAGAATTTCATACTTGTTCCTTTAGGTAGCTGATGCACTAATGAAAACAGTCCATCTCATCTTATAAATTAATTTTAATAATTAAATATAACCTTATAATAAATCAACACTGTTAAGTTAATCATATCGTTTAGGATTTTTGTTAATCCTTCGAATTAGTATTAATCGATCGCACCACCAGCAAAGCAAATACTGCATCAGTAGCCAAATTTGCAGCATCACAGGTTACTCGATAGTTATTTATCTCTTTGGGTGTGTTGTAGTAGTATCTAAATCATTGGTATTGAAACGACTAAAAATAATAGGATCATCATGTTTATCGAAGATAAGATTGCCAAAGAAAGTATGACCACTAAAATCTCGACACCTAAAATCATCTTTTTTGACATCGATGATACTTTGAGCCGCAATGGCATCATTGCCGAACACAACAAAGCGACCCTTGAACAGCTTGCAGGTACTGATATTAAGCTGGTGATTTCAACGGGACGCTCCAAAGCGATATTGCCAGCAGATATTTTAGCCTTGCTCGAAGCTGATGTCTTAGATGCCATTATTTGTATGAATGGACAGTATAGCTTTGATAAAAGCGGCCGGATCAGCCACTATCCGTTGTCCGCTGAGCAAACAGATAAAATAGTGCGCCTGTGCCAGCAGAGTGATTTGATTCATAAGTTTGACTCGGCAACCCATATCGCATGGTCAGGTGAAAATGACCGTTTGCGCGAGTTCAATGCTGTCACACCCAATTCTATTGTTGACCCTGAGTATTACAAGTCAAACACTGTCTATCAGTGCTCGGTATTTTTTAATAATCAACAAGAAAAAATGCAAGACGTCGATTTTGCGCAGTATGATTTAAAACTGGTGCACTGGCATCAGATTGGTGCAGACATACTCCCAGCCGATGCGTCTAAAGCACGAGGTATCAAAGATGTGTGCAAATATTATGCGGTAGATGCCAGTGAGTGTATGGCGTTCGGTGATGGAATGAATGATTTAGAGATGTTTGACTTGGTCGGCTATGCGGTAGCGATGGGTGATGCAAAGCAAGAATTGATTGCGCGTGCAGACTTTGTCACTGGTACGATTGAAGAGTACGGCATACAAGCGGTGCTTGATCGATTGCATGTAGCATTATAAAAATAGACCGTAGCGTGCGATAACTGTCACACGCTACAACCTTTCATAGGCGATAAGCTGTGGGTGCAAGATAACTTTTAACGGGAAAAGTTGGTGAAATTTATCTTCTTACTATCAATCCATAAACCCAACTACCAATTTTATAAAATCCGACAATAATCAAAATAAGCACCACAGCCGCCAATACATAAGCCAACCAATTGGGCACATTGCTCAACCAACCAATCGTAAACGCCAAACCCATATATGTCTCAACCGGCCAATCAATGATAGCGGTCGGTGAGCCAACATTGAACAGTGCCATAAAAGCGACGATACCAAGCACAGCCGTAATAATCCCAGTACGTTTACGATTATTCATCTCATTTCTCTTCTAAACTCAATCAAATGACACTAACCACTCAAGGCATTGTTAAGGCATGGTCAAACCACCATCGACAGCGATCGACTGTCCAGTGATAGCCGAACTCAAATCTGATGCCATGAGTAATACAGAATTGGCAAAGTCAGACACTGAAGTCGCTTGACGCAGCGGTGTGGTGGTCGCGATATAATCGAATACTTCCTCGGTGGTTAGACTGCTTGCATCGGTGGTCTTAAGCAAACCACCTGCCAGCAAGTTTACGCGAATGCCATACTGCCCTAGCTCCGCAGCGAGATTGCGTGTCAGCCCAATCAATGCTGATTTAGCAGTGGTATAGTCGTAATAGGTGACTACTGGATTATAAACAAGGTTGGTTGAGATATTGATGATTTTACCCATCTGCTGTGCCTTCATCTGCGGCAATACGGCCTGTACTGTATTGACCGCTCCTTTGACGATACCGTCTATCTGCTGCGAGAAATGCGACCATTTGACGGTCTCAATGCTGGTGTACTCGGCACTGGGATTAAACTGATAATTTGGCAAGGCGTTATTGACCAATACATCGATACGACCATGGCGGCTGACGACTTCAGCCGCCATTGCTTGTACTTGCTCAAGCTCGGTGACATCTGCTTGATATGCAAATGCTTGCCCACCCGCCGCTATGATGTCAGCAACCACTCTATTAGCTGCCTCTTCACTATTGAGATAGTTGACACAAACGATTGCGCCTGCTGCTGCCATTTGCTGAGCAATCTGTGCACCAAGACCACGACTGGCTCCCGTAACGATAGCGACTTTTTCTGTGAGCAGTGCAGGAATCACTGAGGTGCTGTGAGTCGAGGTAATTTGAGTCATGATGTTGCATCCTTTATTATTGTGGTATGGTTATTTAGTATTATGAGAATTAAGGGCTTAGCGCGTTTTGGCCTGCGTTAATCATAGCATGGTTATATACTGCCTTCTCTCGATTCACTGTTGGCGATTTTCTAAAAGCCCTACCAAACATTGGCTGTCTTTAAGTTAGCTTTACTACTCATTTGATTGGCACGACTCGCTACCTTTATTAGTATTACTAAGTACAGTCTTGAGAATAGCCCTTTAAATTGTGCAAAGTGATAACCATAATAGTTTTATTAGCGACATTAGGCATTTATCGTCTTGCCATTTTTATCAATTTTTTTGATTTGCATCATCTTTATTTAGGAGAGATATTTTGACCCATTTATCATCGTCCCATCCAACCATTAATACCTCGGCTCGTATCGGTCGCATAGTGCCAAAAGCATTATTAGCGGCGGCTGTCGGCTTAGTGCTTGCCAGTTGTAGCAACTCTGAAAATGCAGCGGATGGCAGCGCAGCGGCGAGTAATGAGACGCTCAATCTGTATAACTGGTCAGAATATATGCCGCAAGAGATTTTAGATGGTTTCGAAGAAGAGACTGGCATCTCGGTCAATTACACCACCTTTGACTCTAACGAAGCGATGTACGCCAAACTCAAACTGCTGGATGATTCTAGCCAATATGATTTAGCAATTCCATCGACTTATTATGTCGAAAAAATGGCCAAAGAAGGACTGTTGCAAGAGCTGGATAAGTCTAAATTGAGCAATTTTAAAAACCTCGATACTTCATTTACCAATACTAAAGTCGATCCTGAAAACAAATACTCTATTCCTTATATGTGGGGCAGCACCGGTCTAGCGATTAATGGTGACAGTGTCGACCCTAAAACCGTCAATAGCTGGAACGACCTGTGGGACCCTAAGTATAAAGGTCAAGTGATGCTCACCAACGACGTACGCGAAGTGTTTGGTATGGCACTACTGACCCTAGGCTACTCAGGCAATAGTAGAAATCCTGACGAAATCAAAGCCGCTTACGATAAGCTCACTACGTTGATGCCAAACGTCAAAACCTTCAATTCAGATGCGACACGTATGCCTTATATAGAAGGTGAAACTTCGCTTGGTATGACGTGGAATGGCGAGGCAGTCATGGCCAATGACGAAGGTTTAACTAGCTTGGTTTATAAGTATCCAACTGAAGGTGCTATCTTATGGATGGACAACTTTGTCATTCCAAAAAATGCTAAGCAAGTTGATGCAGCACACAAATTTATTGATTACTTATTGCGTCCTGAAAATGCAAAAATCGTGAGTGAAGAGATTGGCTATGCGTCGCCAAATATAGCAGCACGTGAGCTGATGGATGAGAGCGTCCAAAACAATCCAACGATTTATCCTTCTAAAGAAGTACTGGCAAAAGCGGAATTTCAAGAAGATGTCGGTGATGAAGCGTTGCAAGTGTATCAGCAGTATTGGGATAAGCTAAAGACTGGTCGTTAATAGTTTTGATTTAGTACTTTAAAATAAAGCAGTCTTTTAAAAATAAAAAACGCTGACCTTAAATGGTCAGCGTTTTTTTATGTGTTATAAATGCAAATCTGTCTCACCACCATGCTCTTTTATCCTGCGCTGCTCACGGCGCTGATAGCCCAGACCAGATGCTGCAAACCAGTGTGGCTTAGTCGTTTGCAACAAGTCGCTCAACTGCTGCAGCTGGGTCTGCAAAGTTTGTGTCAACCAAAAATACCCCTGCCACTCAAATGCCAAGTGCTGTACGCTTGGGTACTCTGAGACGGCAATACGAGTAATGGGTCGAAATACTTCATCGCTTGGGCTACGTAGCACCGCGGCCATATGATGCATCGCTTGGGTCAGCTCATGCTGATAATGTATCAATAGGACATGGTTTTCTTCATCGATTTCAATATTCGCCAAGCGCGGCGCGGCACTTAATAATAAATCAATCGTGCCGATGATATTACGATGAGTACGTTGAATCGTCTCCAACGTTTCTTTTTCGATCCCTGATTCGCTCGCTGTTGCAGCGATATGTGGACGCACAGCCAGCAAGCGTTTATTGATCTTCTGTAGCGCTGTGACCAATGCTCTATCAACGGGCACTTCCTCAATAGAAAAGGCTACGGGTTTTAACTTTTGCACAGAGTCCTCTGTTGTCCCATCTACTCCGCCCTCCGTTGCATCAATGTGATGGCCTACGCCAGCGTAGAGACTACTACAAGCGTCAAGGTTACTACTCAATAAAAACCGCCACATCAAGGTCGATTTGAGCGGCAAAATCAGTGTCACTGCTACCGAAACGCCTGTACCCAGTAAAATGTTTAGAGCTCGGTAGATGCCATCTTGTCCGATGCTGTTGTTACCTAAATCGGAGACAATCATCAACATGGTAATACCCGTCAGCAGCCCTGTATATCCAAGCTGCCTGACGGCTAAGTAGCCAATGATGCCGCTTAGGAGACCGATGAGTGCATAATCTACCCATAGCCACGCACCCGCATTCTGATTGAACCACAACACCCCAAGCGCAGTGCCAATACCTAATAAAGTTCCTATTACGCGCTCTTTTGCCTTGGTATAGATAGCGCCTTGATACTGTAATAATCCCAAAATGATAAAAACCGTAATGGTTGTCCATTCACCATGTGGGAGGTTGGTGAGTGTATTGACCAATAGGGCCAATATTACTGCCGTTCCTAAGCGAATGGCATGCAAGACATCGGCATGTTGATAGCGAACATAAGGTTCAGTAAATGGAGCAGTAACACGCTGGTAAAGGGTTGGTTTCACGCAAGGCTACTCTTTTTAGTGGTTAAGCGAGTTTTAGTTGATAAGCAAGATAAATGATAAATCATATAGGTTACTCACAAACATGCTAGCAGTCGATTCTCTATTTACAAAGCATTAATCAAAAAAAACGTCTTCTGCCTATCAAAAGACAAAAGACGTTCATGTTCAAACGCTACTTATAAATTGCTGAGTTTAATAAATCTGACTAAACTTCCAAATAGTCGAGGATGCCTTCCGCAGCTTCGCGGCCTTCCCAAATAGCCGTCACGACTAGATCAGAGCCACGTACCATATCGCCACCAGCAAATATCTTAGGATTCTGGGTTTGGAACTTAAAGGTTTGTTTCTCTGCGGCCAATACGCGACCAGAGCTGTCCATCGCCACTTGCTGAGACTCAAACCAATCAGCAGGACTTGGTCTAAAACCAAATGCCATAATGACGGCATCACATGGGATGATCTCTTCAGAGTTAGGAATCGGCTCAGGACGCTGACGACCACGGTTGTCCGGCGCACCTAGATGCGTAGTGACTACTTTTACGCCATTGACCTTGCCATTTAAGCCAATGATTTCAGTAGGCTGACGGTTGAATAAAAACTCAACGCCTTCCTCACGAGCATTGACCACTTCGCGGCGTGAGCCAGGCATGTTTTCTTCATCACGGCGATAGGCACAGACCACTTGCTCAGCACCTTGACGAATACCGGTACGGTTACAGTCCATCGCTGTATCACCGCCACCTAATACCACCACTCTCTTGCCTTTGAAGTCGATATACTCTTCGGCATCTTTTTCCCAGTCATTACAACGGTTCACATTGGCGATTAAGTAATCTAGCGCATCGTAAACGCCTGTCAGTTCTTCACCAGCAAAGCCGCCGCGCATATAGGTGTACGTACCCATACCCATAAAGACTGCATCATATTCAGCCAATAGCTCATCGATAGTGACATCTGTGCCAATTTCTGTTTCTAGGCGGAATTCCATACCCATGTCTTCAAAAATCACACGGCGATTGCGCATGACGTCTTTTTCCATTTTGAACTCAGGAATACCAAAAGTCAGTAAGCCTCCGATTTCAGGACGTTTATCAAAGATGACAGGTTTTACGCCATTTCTGACCAAGATATCTGCGCAGCCAAGACCTGCTGGTCCTGCGCCGATAACCGCGACTTTTTTGTCCGTCCATACCACTTCAGACATATCTGGACGCCAACCGAGTGCAAAAGCAGTGTCGTTGATATATTTTTCGACGTTACCAATCGTCACTGCACCAAAGCCGTCGTTCAACGTGCAAGCACCTTCGCACAGACGGTCTTGTGGACAAACTCGTCCGCATACTTCAGGCAAGGTATTGGTACGGTGGCACAATTCTGCTGCTTGAAATATTTGACCTTCTGTCGCCAGTTTGAGCCAATTTGGAATGTAGTTGTGTACTGGACATTTCCACTCACAGTACGGGTTACCACACTCAAGACAGCGATGCGACTGCTGCGCCACTGATTCATTCTCAAACGGTTTGTAAATCTCGACAAACTCTGTTGAGCGCGTCGCGATGTCTTTTTTGGTCGGCTCAAGCCGAGGTACATCTAAAAACTGAAAGCTATTTTCTAAGCGTTTTGCCATGGTGTTATCTCTTTAATATAAGGCTCTTCTATGATGGGTGGTGGCAAGCAACGATGCTTAATACATCAGGACTTAGGACCTCTATGTCGTTGCTGCCACTTGCCTACTCGAAACCTGTGAGTTAAAACGTGTCTTAAAACGGAACGCTGGCGACTCTGATTAAATTAATTGATTGAATCAACTTAATACAAGCTATTGTGGGTCAGCCATTGTGGTTTTAAGGAGACTCGCAATGTTTGCCGCTTTTGGCTTCACCAAGTAAAACTTACGAACATAATGCTCAAAGTCAGCCAAAATAGTCTGACCCCACGCGCTACCAGTTTTCTCTACATGGGTCTCAATCACTTGTTGTAAATGAATGCGATGACCTTCCGTCTGCTCACTTGAGATACGGTTTAAATCAATCAACTCATGATTACAGCGATCAAAAAAATCCCCTTCCATGTCGAGCACATAAGCAAAGCCACCCGTCATACCGGCACCGAAGTTGAGACCAGTACGACCAAGAATGGTCATTATGCCACCCGTCATATATTCACAACAATGATCACCAGTGCTTTCGATGACTGCATGCGCACCAGAGTTACGAACCCCAAAACGCTCACCTGCGGTACCAGCAGCATATAGTTTGCCACCAGTTGCACCATATAGGCAGGTATTACCGATAATGGCTGTTTCTTGGGCGATGAAGTTTGAGTCTTTTGGTGGGTAAATGACAATCTCACCACCTGCCATGCCTTTTCCAACATAGTCATTGGCATCGCCTTCAAGCTCAATATTCAAGCCGCCAGCATTCCAAACACCCAAGCTCTGCCCTGCTGTACCAGTCAAACGAAGTTTTATCGGCATATCACTCATGCCAAGGTTGCCCCATACTTGTGCAATCTCGCCAGAAATACGAGCACCGATAGATCGGTCACAGTTACCAACAAAATAGCTATAATCGCCGCCATTACCTTGACGAATATTGAGCAGCATATCACTAATCATTTGCTCTGCAAGTAAGCCTTTATCAAATGGCTCATTACGCTCTACTTGACAGGTCTGCGCTTTGCCACTACTGGCCGGATGGCTAAATAATAGCGGTGATAAATCGAGATGACGCTGCTTATCAGTATTGCCTTCTAGCACGTCAAGCAGGTCTGTACGTCCAACCAGCTCTTCCATACTACGCACGCCCAATGCTGCTAACCATTCTCGTGTCTCCGTAGCGACAAACTTAAAGAAGTTAATCAACATTTCCGCTTCGCCAATGAAATGCTCATCACGCAGTTGGGCTTTTTGCGTGGCAACACCAGTCGGGCAGTTATTTAAATGGCAAATACGCAAATACTTACAACCAACAGCGATCATCGGCGTCGTACCAAAACCAAAGCTTTCAGCACCAAGAATAGCGGCTTTGACCACATCTAGACCAGTTTTTAGACCACCATCCGTTTGGATACGTACTTTGTCTCGAAGACCATTGACTCGCAACGACTGATGCGTCTCAGCAAGACCCAACTCCCACGGCGAGCCAGCATGATGGATAGATGACAGCGGAGAGGCTGCAGTACCACCATCATAACCTGAGATAGTAATCAAGTCGGCATAGGCTTTTGCCACGCCAGTAGCGATGGTACCAACGCCCGGACGTGAGACTAATTTGACCGAAACCAAAGCATCTGGATTGACTTGCTTTAAATCAAAAATCAGCTGCGCCAAATCTTCAATAGAATAAATATCATGATGTGGCGGCGGTGAAATCAACGTCACCCCCGGCACTGAATAACGCAAACGTGCAATTAAGGCATTGACCTTACCACCCGGCAGCTGACCACCCTCACCCGGCTTAGCACCCTGCGCGACTTTAATTTGCATGACTTCTGCTGAGCGTAGGTATGCTGGAGTCACGCCAAAACGACCAGAAGCAACTTGCTTGATTTTTGAGTTGCGCAAGGTACCATAACGTACTGGGTCTTCCCCGCCTTCACCAGAGTTTGAACGACCACCAATGGTATTCATTGCCATAGCGATCGCTTCATGCGCTTCAGGAGACAGCGCGCCTAACGACATACCAGCCGAGTCAAAGCGAGTCAAAATTTTGGAGATATCTTCGACGTCATTGACATCGATCGGATTGTCCGTCTTCAACTGCAATAAGTCACGCAAAGTGGCGACCGGACGGCTATTCACCAAATCAGCATAATTACGATAATTGTCATAATCGCCCGTGCGTACAGCGGTATGTAGGCTGTTAATCACGTCAGGATTAAAGGCATGGTATTCTTTATTAAAGACGAATTTCAGCAGACCACCTTGATCCAGTGGCGCGCGACGTTTAAAGGCATTCGCTGCTAGCTGCGCTTGATCGGCAGCTAAGTCTGCGAAAGTAGCCCCTTTGATACGACTTTGCACACCTTTAAAGCATAAATTGACAACTTCTTCTGAGAGGCCGACTGCTTCAAACAACTGCGCACCGCGATAAGAAACAATGGTAGAAATACCCATTTTTGATAAGATTTTTAGCAGTCCCTTATCCAAGCCTTTGCGGAAATTAACCCGCGCTTGAATCGGATCACCAAGCAGCTCACCAGTGGCAACCAAATCATCGATGACGTCATAAGCTAAGTACGGATAAACACAGGTCGCGCCAAAACCAATCAATACCGCTATTTGATGCGAGTCACGAGCCAGACCTGTCTCAATCACCAAGTTGGCATCAGTACGAATACCTTGGCCAATTAAATAGTGATGTACGGCACCAGTAACCATAATGGCATTGGCTGGCACTTTTTCTGCATCGATATCTTTGTCAGATAAAACGATCAGCGTATTACCAGCACGGATGCTAGTCGCTACTTGCTCACAAATAGCCACGATAGCATCAGACAGCTCTACAGTACGGTCATAGTTCAGATCAATACGCGCCATCTTGAACGCCGCATCATCTAAAGTTTCAAGTTGCTGCATCTTGCTGGCTGACAAGACTGGTGACGATAAAATAATACGGTGTGCGTCTCTAGCTGATGGCGCAAATACGTTGGTTTCCGCACCTAAGCATGTCTGTAGCGACATCACAATGGATTCACGTAGTGGATCGATTGGTGGATTGGTTACTTGAGCGAACTGCTGACGGAAGAAGTCACCGACATGGCGAATTTGCTGCGACAGAACCGCCATTGGTGTATCATCACCCATCGAACCAACTGGCTCTTGACCATTTTCAGCGTTCGGACGAATGATTTCTGTACGCTCTTCATTAGTGATGTGATACATTTTCTGCAAAGCTTTTAGCTTATCACCACGGCAAGCTTGCGCTGCCAAGGTTTCTTCTAAGCGCTCATCATCACGGACGCGTGTCGCTTCTTCACGTAGCCACTTGCGGTACGGATGAGCCGTTTTTAGTAAAGTTGCAATGGCAGTCGTATCTAAGACTTGACCAGTCAACGTATCAATGACTAGCATTTGACCAGGTCCGACTCGACCTTTTGCCAATACATCTTGTGGCGAGTAATCCCAAACGCCAACCTCTGACGCAACGGTAATATAGCCGTTCTTGGTGGTCACCCAACGTGAAGGACGCAGGCCGTTTCTATCGAGCATACAGACCGCATAGCGTCCATCTTGAATCACAAGACCTGCTGGACCATCCCACGCTTCCATATGCTGCGAGTAAAATTCATAAAACGCGCGCAAATCCATATCCATGCTATCAACATTCTGCCACGCAGGTGGTACCAGAATCGACATTGCATGGAACAAGTTCATACCACCAGACATCAGTACTTCAAGCATATTATCTAGGCTTGATGAGTCCGAACCTGTGCTATTCACTAATGGCGTCAGTTCATTTAAGTTAGGCAGTTTGTCTGATTTTAATTTTGGCGTACGTGCTTTAGACCAGTTACGATTACCCGTGATGGTATTCAGTTCACCATTGTGGGCAAGATAACGGAATGGCTGTGCCAATGGCCAGCGCGGCAATGTATTAGTTGAAAAACGCTGGTGGAACACCACGATATGCGAGGCCAAACGCTCATCTTGTAAATCCAAGAAAAACGCTGGAAGATCGGAAGGCATTACCAAGCCTTTGTAAATAATCGTTTGACAGTTCAGCGAGCACACATAAAACAGCTCGTCATCCACCAAACGCTGCTCTGCTTTTTTGCGGGCTACAAACAGCTTACGGTTAAAATCTTCCGCATCTAAAGTGTCAGGTGCATTGACAAATACTTGCTTAAAGCCTGGCAAGGTCTCACGACCAATCTCACCGACAATACTTAGATCAAGTGGCACGTCGCGCCAGCCAGCAATCTCTAAACCTTCAGCAATAATTGCATCAGCAAGTACCTGCTGACTGTACTGGGCCTTGGACTCGTCGAGATTAACAAACACCATACCCACAGCGAAATTATCTGTGATTACTAACTGTTGCTCGCGGGCAATGTCTTTGAAGAAAGCCGTGGGTGTCGCCAATAGCAAACCACAACCATCGCCTGTCTTACCGTCAGCAGCAACACCACCACGGTGCGTCATACAGCTGAGGCTATGAATAGCCGTTTTTACCAAATCGTGACTGGCTTGTCCCTCAATATGAGCAATCAAACCAAAGCCGCAGTTATCAGAAAAGTCATCCGGCGTGGCCAAATGCGTATGGGAAGAGATCATTGACATAGCTTGTCCTTTTGAGTAAACGGGCAGCTTATATATCCAATGCGGAGTATAAACTGGTGACCGCAGGCAGAACGGGCTGGTAGGTAAATATTCGTATATGCGAATTAATAAATAGTGCGATGCTCAGTAGACAGTTATGCTGTGAGAATAAGATGAAACTCTAACTCTCACAGTGCTTTGGCAACCAATCATTTGATAATCTAATAACAGACCACTCGTGTAATAATAAAATGCACCAATAAACCATCAGTAACCGCCCGTGGCAACCGAGTAAAATAACACCCTGTATACCAGTTACCCACTCATTAGCACTTTCATTAACGCTTGGTGTTACATCCTACTAGCGTGGCTTAGTAAGCGGCTAGTTGAGCATGCGACAATATGGCATTTTATTAATATTGAATATCAGACACTCTATATACAAGCGCCTTAGTAACCCTAATCGAAGTGACACTAGCAGGGATTTTGCGATTTGTAATAAGCTTACTATAGAGGGCCAATCGCCGCACTTGAAGCGACAACCGTTTAGTAAGCAACTATCTTACCACTAATAATAAGTTACTAAATGACTGCTCGTTAAACCGTTATTTACGATAACTATACAGAGCGTTGCCCATACTCATCTTAGTTAATGCTTAACAAAAAATCTAGTCTTTTCTATCGATTCATCAGCCATAAATTGTAAGACAACTTATTACTATTAGTTATAGGACAATGAAAAACCAGATTGAAAACTTAATACAAAGAGAGAAATTTAAGACTTAACTGCGAAGAGGCATAAAGCATGGCTGTCTCTAAGCCTCACTTTAAAACAGCCAAAACGAGTGCTAATACATCAAAAAACCCACTAACAAAGACGGTTAGTGGGTTTCATTATTAAATCAACACTCAATAAGGATCAGTTGCTTTTATCTTCTATTAGCGCCTTCATGCTGTCACTATTATTTTTTGAAGGATTGGTATTAGCGACTCGACCAGTAGCGTTCGAATTATTGCTTGCACCATTACTGCTATTCGTATTTGGTGGTTTTGGCGCTACTACCACTGGTGGTTTTTTTATAGGACTATTACCCGTTCCTGATGTCGTAGGCGTTTTATTGTCCTGATTAGACCTATTTGCCTCATTTTCGTTTTTAGCCGGTACTTCAGAGATTGATTGTGATTCATTACCAACAGTACGTTCTTCATTGACCGACAAGGTCGCAGAGGTATCAACTGACTGGCGGATACTTTCCTCACTACTACTATTAGTTACTTCTTGACCACCACGATTGGCATTATTGCTGACAGCTTTTTCATTGACACTATCATTAGCTTGCGTTGTCTGACGCACCGGCAATTCACGTTTGGTTGGACGCAAATTAACAGATTGTGTGCGTCTAGCACTCAAGTCTTTGACCGGATCAGGGCGTTCATAATTGTCGATGATACTGACATAGCGATTAATTTCTTCAGGCAAGACACGCACATTGGCCGGTAGTCTAAAATCAATTAATTTGGCAGCACCAACAGCCTCTTGCGGACTACTCATCAAACCATAAGTCAGCATATAACGGATCTGACTATTATCATCAAGATAGCGAAAGTACGAAAACTTCTCACGGTCTTCACGGCCTTCTAAATAACTGACAATCACTTCGTTTTCCGCAACATTCATCACCTGCACGGTCCATTTTCCTTTATTAGCCAGCAGATAACGCTTGTCTTTAAATTCATCAGGATAACTGCGTAAATCACGAACCGTCGCATCAAAACTGATCGGCTGTACATCCGTATCTAGTTCATGTAGCGACTCAATGGCTAATGGCTGCTCAAGTTCGGCACTTAATGTTTGCGGGGCTGATATCGGGGCATTTTCAATCTTGGCACCCATCGCTGGTGTTTGACTAAACATCCAAACCAAAGCCGTAGCAACGCCCAACACTAGGGTCACTAACAACCAAATCAGTGCTTGACGACGATATGACTGACCAGCGGTGCGAGTCGACGAGCTAGATGCTGCCATGAGGAGATCCTTGGTGAAATATAGTTAAACGCTTTAAATCTGTGCTCATACCAATATAGTGACAATCAATAAATTTGACGTTCTCATGAGCTATGTTGTGACAAGACATCAGTGAGAAGCTCGGCATCAAAATCATTGGTCAACACAGCTTCACCTATTGATTTTAGCAAAATAAGGCGGATTTGTCCGTGTTTCACTTTTTTATCATGACCCATCAAGTCTAAAGCCGTTTGTACGTCAATAGTAGGCGGGGTAATAGGCAAATTGGCCAATGTCAAAACGCGCTTAATACGAGCCACGTCCTCATTCGTTAACCAGCCTAGTTTTTGTGACAGCTCAGCCGCTTGTACCATGCCAGCGGCAACGGCCTCACCATGCAGCCAATTACCATAGCCTTCATGGGTTTCGATCACATGACCAAAAGTGTGGCCGAAGTTCAATAACGCACGCACACCCGACTCTCTTTCATCTTGGGCGACGACATCGGCTTTGTACTGACAGCAACGTTTTACCGCCTCGCCAAGTACCGCCAAATCTAAAGCCATCATTGCCGGTAAATTGTGCTCAAGCCACGTCAAAAAATCTGCATCCATGATAAGCGCGTATTTAATGACTTCAGCAAGACCTGCCGAAAGCTCACGCGCTGGTAGGGTTTTTAGCGTACTCATCTCAGCAAGTACTATTTGCGGCTGCCAAAAAGCCCCAATCATATTTTTGCCTTGGGCATGATTGATGCCTGTTTTGCCACCAACGCTTGAATCCACTTGCGACAATAACGTGGTTGGAATTTGAATAAAATTCACCCCGCGCATAAAGCTGGCGGCTGCAAAGCCTGTCATATCACCAACCACGCCGCCACCAAGTGCGATAAGCGTAACATCACGATTGAAATGCTCAGCCATTAGGGCATCATAAATTTGGTCAATACTCGTCTGGTTCTTATATTGCTCACCATCTGGTAACACACAGACCTTTACCGTAAATTGCTGTGCTAGCTCATCTTCTAACGATTTTAAGTACAAAGGTGCCACAATATCATTGGTGACAATCAATACTTGGCGACCGCTAATATAAGGTGCGACTTGCTTCGCCATACTGCTATCTTCTGTCGCAGATTTTTCAGTAATGATGATTGGATAATCATGACTTTGCGTGTGTACCGTTAAGCCATCATGAAACAGTGCCGTTGCCATGAAAGTCTCCCTGAGCATTTTTTAGTGAAGTAACATTAGCTGAGTATCGTTATAAATCTAGAGCGTGTCCTCAATTTAATCGATAGCGAGCTAAATGGATTAAAATGAGGACACGCCATAGTCTATTATTTTTTATCTTCAATCTTCTTTAGAGTCTGGTGTTATAGAAGGCGCGCAACACAAAGATTCGAGCTGCTGTAATAATTGATTGACCATATGGCGAGGATACGTATGACCAGTAGGCATAATGATGTGAGCCACTTGCCGGTATAATGGATCGCGCTTACTGTATAAATCTTGCAATATTTTTCTGGGGTTGGGCTGTTGTAATAAGGGTCGCGACTTATCTTTGGCAGTGCGTGCCATTTGCACATCAACTGGTGCATTGAGATAAACCACGATACCACGCTGCTTAAGAAATTCACGATTTTCAGCAGCCATGACAGCACCACCACCCGTTGCCAAGACAATCTGCTTTTGCTGGCTCAGCTCATCAATGGCACGTGTCTCACGTTCACGAAAGCCCGCTTCGCCTTCTTTAGCGAATATCCAAGCAATATCAGCGCCGGTTTGCGACTCGATATACCAATCGCTATCTACGAATGTCCGCCCTAACTGCTTGGCAAGCAGTCGGCCAATTGTGGTCTTCCCCGCTCCCATCGGCCCCACTAAAAATACCGACGGTAATTCCTCCACCATAACACTCACTCAGCTAAATTAGGTATGATACAACGTCATTGATATTCTGGCTAGTAATGAGCAGTGATTATTATGAGTAAAATCCACGCACGCACAAAAACTTACCCATAAAAAAAGCAAGCACTAGGGCTTGCTTTTTTTGATTCATAACCGATAACACGATTATTAATTTAAACGGCTCACACCATCGTTGATCAGTTTTGGCGTGACAAATATCAGTAGCTCTTCTTTAGAGTTACTACGGACATCACGACGGAATGCACGACCGACGTAAGGCAAGTCTCCTAAGAAAGGCACTTTATTTACCTCATTAGTCGTACGGTTTTTAAATACCCCGCCTAGTACGATGGTTTGACCATCTTCAACGATGACATTGGTCGAGATTGAATCTTCAGCGATCGCTACCTGATTATTGATAATCGTTGGCGTGCCATTGGTAATAACAAGTTGCAAGCCAATTTTACCATCTGGTGTAATGTTCGGCGTCGCCTCTAAGCTTAGCGCTGCTTCTTTAAAGCTGGTCGTGGTTGCGCCACTGGCCGATGCTTCTTGATAAGGAATCTGCGTACCCGATGATACTTTGGCCGTTTGTTTGTCCGCTGTCAAAATCTTTGGCGTTGAAATAACTTCACCGCGATTGTCGGCTTGCAGTGCTGACAACTCAAGATCCAGCATCACATCCGACATACTTAACAAGCCAAAAGCGATACTACCCGCTGGGTTGGCAACGCCTAAATCAACGTTTAAGTTATCGGGACGGCTGATATCATAGGAAGGATAAGAAACCGTTTGACCATTGACAGTCGTCGTTTCAATATCAAAATCCTTAAGATCTGCCAAAGTCTGATTACTACCGCCGACCAATAGGCTACGGTTATTCGCCGCGCCATTCGATAGGATACCCCAACGAACGCCAATCTCTTTACTAAAGCTATCAGTCGCACTAACGATACGCGCTTCAATCATCACTTGACGAACCGGAATATCAATTTTGCTGATTAGATTGTGGATATTTTCGATACTATCCGCGACATCTTTGATAATCAGAGTATTGGTACGCTCATCAACCGTGACCGTTCCACGATTAGACAATAAGGTATTGTTGTCATTAGCATTTGAATTGCCAGTGTTGCTGCCACCAGATGAACCACTACCTTGCGAAATAAGGGTTAATACATCTTGCGCTTTTGCATAGCTTAAGCGAATGTATTCGGTACGCAGTGGCGCATAAGATTCAACCGCTTGCTGCGCTTCAAGCTCACGCGCTTCTTGTTCAGCAAGTTCTGTAGATGGCGCGACTAAAATCACATTGCCATTCTCGCGTTTGCCCAGATTTTTACTTTTTAGAATAATATCAAGCGCTTGATCCCAAGGCACATTGATCAGGCGCAAGGTGATGTTACCCGCCACCGAATCACTAGCGACGATATTCATATCGGTGAACTGCGCTAAAATATCTAAGACGCTACGGATTTCAACATCTTGAAATTCCATGGATAGCGCTTCGCCACTGTACACCCTCTCTTCCAGTGTTGGCTCTCGTAGCAACTCAGGTTTACTGATACTGACATTTAGCTGGTTACCCGATTGGTAAGCTTGATACTCATAATCTTCAGTCATATTAATGGTGATAACCCCATTTTGACCTTGGTTTTTGGTATCAATACTACTAACGAGACCACTATTAATATTCAAGCGACGCAATAAGTTTCTCGGTACCGTGCTGCCAGTTAGGCGTACGACCAGTTTATTACCTTGGCGCTGTACATCAACCGGGATCGCTTCGTTGGCAAGCGCAACACTAACGTTGCCACCACCGTTACTCCCTGCCGAAAAATTCACCGCCGTTAAGCCATCATAGCTATACTGCTTACTGACTTGAGAGGCAGCAAGTTGTGGATTTAGTAGCGGATTGACTCGCACTACCATTGTATCCGTCGGCACTTGGTTATTCACCACGGTCGTGCTAGTTGCGACTGTTCTCACTGAAGTGACAGGCACGCTACTGGTTTCTATAATCGGTGTAACCACTGCCGTCGTGGTAATGCCATTATTGTCATTGAGTACGTCTTGAATCGGGTCATTTGTGATGACTGGGCGACTGGGATCGGTAAGGGTTAACAGCAGATCATTGCCATCAATCGCTGTCGTATAGTTACCCGCTTGTTTAAGCCCAACAATCAGACGCGTGGTACTGTCACTGCTTAGCGTCGTGACATCATTTACCATACCAATATTGTATTCGTTAAAGCGACTGGCAAGTCCGTTTTGCACCTGTTCAAAATCCAACACCAGACGGCTAGGATCATCGAGCTGATAAGCAGCAGGTAATACTGGCAAGCCTACAAAACCTAAACGCATTTGTGTCACTGCTGGTGCAGTCTGTACCACAGAGACATTATTAATGCGCTGGGCGGCATGGGCGCTGCTACTAACTGCTACCATGCTGATTGCCAATGCAGAAATGGCAAAAGCAGAAGAGACGCGGTTGCTCATCATCATTACCTTGTTATTGCGTACTGTCATTATTTATTCCTCAAAAAATCTGCCGACTTAACTTATAGGGGAGACCAGCGACTGGGGTTTTTCAATAAACCCGGCGCGACTGTCTGGCACAATTTCGATCAAATTAATCTGGGTCGGCGTGATTTCAACAATACGGCCGTCATTTAATCCAAGATAATCACCTACTCTCACACTAGCAACCGAACCATCAGGACGTTGTACAAGTGCATACTGCTGACCTTCTGGCGAAATTACGACGCCACGAAAAGTCAGCTGTGAGAGCTCGTATTGCTCAAGCGGTTCTTTTACTCTGGTGATATCAGGGCGCACGCCATCGATAGAGGTGCTAGGACCTTGTACATTGACTAAGCTTGGCGGCAAAAACGGGCTGCGCTGCGTACTGGCACTATAGACAAAATCTTCTACCAGCTCAGCTTTTGGCGGTGGCTCGATAGGCTGAGCAGGCTGATTGCGAATATCGGTCATCGCCTTTTCTGCCATACCAATACGATCACTACAACCTGTGATTGATAAAGCAGCGGTGCTTAAAATCAGTAGCATGGGCAGTTTTTTGATATTCATTAGTTGCCTCCTGCAGCATCGGTCGTAGCGGCATCAGTAGCAACAGCCTCTTCACCTTCAGGCGCCGCTTCTTTTGAGCGATACGTTTTGGTTTGTAATACCAAATTCAGCTCCGGCAACACATCTAAAGTAGGCTGTGGATTACTGACTTCAAAATCGTGCATCGTAATAATGCGTGGTAAGGCAGCAAGACCACTGATAAAGCTACCAAACTGATGATATTCGCCTAACGCTGCAATGCGAATAGGCTGCTCGATAAAGAATTCATTTTCAATCTCAGGCTCTACAGAAATATCTTGGAAGCGTATATTACTGCCAACACCCGTCATGTTAATACCCTCTACCAGCTCTGACACGCGGGTGTCTTTTGGCAGTTGGTCAAGTAAGGTGTTGAATTCCGTCTCCATCTGGACAACCTGTGCTTGATAAGTTTTTAAGTGACGTGCACGTGATTCTTTTTCACGGTAACTATCAAGTAAGGTTTGCTGCTGACTTTCTGCTGCAGTAATCTCATCAATCTTGCTGCTAATCGGTAGCGCCCACGATAGCGCCGCTATCAGTGCAATGATAAATCCAATGACCGTTATCTTTACCGGAACTGGCCAGCTGCCGTAGTTTTCAGAATCCAAAGACTCAAAACTGCGGCGAAACTCATTCAAGTCAAACTGTTTTTTAGGATTGACAGCGCTCTTTTTAGTCTTGATTAGGCTTTTTTTACGGCTCAGCTTCATAACTCACCTCCCAGCTCAGTACTACCATCAGCATCAACGGCTACAGCAGTTTCTGATTGCACCTTGGTCGTTACGACAAACTGTACGTAACTGTCCTCAGGATAAACGGGACGTGGCTGTCCATCAGTTGTTACCGGCTCATTAAGCGCAGGCGCTGGTGTATACGCGCTAATATTTTGCTGAATATTGCTGACCGCTGAGTTGCCCATCCATTTGCTACTATCAAGGTTGCGAATCAAACTTGATACGACATTTGGATTGTCCGCAAGACCCGTCAAAGTAAGGATATCGCCTTCGCGCTTTAGGTTATTTAGATAAAGCGCAGGCGGAATGGCTTTGGCCAAATCATCCCATAGACGTACAGGCACAGGTCGTCGACCTTGCAAATCTTGAATCACCTGCATGCGAGAGATAATATCTTCACGGCGTTGCTCTAGGCTATCAATTTCGATCAATGCTTTGTCTAAGCGAGCGTTCTCTTGCTCAATCAGTACATTCGCATTGCGTTGTTCATCAAGCTCATTATTAAAATAGCTCCATGAAGCGAACGCTGCTAGTAAGGCAAATAAAGTGACCGCCACTACTAAAGTAAGAAATTCTTTATTGCGACGCGCACGTTCTTCTTGCCGCCAGGGCAGTAGGTTAATACGAGCCATTAGTCGAAGCTCCTTAACGCAAGACCGCATGCGGCCATTAAACTCGGGGCATCAATGACCAGCTGTTCATTATCAATGTGCGGCGCAATGGTCATGTTGGTGAAAGGATTGGCAATACTAACCGTCACGCCCAGTTTTTGTTGCGCCATACCGGCCAGACCTGCAATAGAGCTACTACCGCCTGCCAGTACGATATGATCGATACTACTGTATTGGCTCGAGGAAAAATAAAACTGTAGAGAGCGAGTGACTTGTTGGATAGTATTTTCTATGAAAGGGGTCAATACATCTGGATAGTAATCATCAGGTAATGTACCTGCACGTTTACTAATATTTGCTTCTTCAGCCGATAGTCCATAGCGATTTTGTATCGCCTCTGTGAGCTGAGAGCCACCAAATAACTGTTCACGGCTATATATAAATTCACCATTTTTGGCGATATATAGTGTGGTTTGGTTGTGTCCAATATCGATCAAGGCGACAATCTCTGGCATATTTGGCAAGTTGTCTGCCATCAAACCGAACGCACGCTCAATGGCATGTGTTTCAATATCCATGACCTTGGTTTGCAAGCCACCAAAGGTTAAAGCATCAACTCTTTGGTCGACATTTTCCGAGCGCGAGGCAGCAAGCAACACTTGTACCATCTCGTCATTTACTAAAGAAGGGCCCAATACTTCAAAATCCAGATTGACATCTTCTAAAGGATAAGGCACATATTGATCGGCATCCAGACGGATTTGCGCTTCGCGCTCAACATCGCTTAGCACCATATCCATATCAATGATTTTAGTGATCACTGCTGAGCCTGAGACGGCGGCGGCGGCATCGCTGCCCGCTACCTGACAGCGTCGCGCCAAGCCAGCTATAATATTACCTACTGCCTCAGTATCTACAAGAAGTTTGTCAACGACTACGCCTTCCGGTAGTCTTTCAATACCATAGGATTTTAGATGAAACATCCCTTGTTGGCGCTGTATGTCAACCAATTTGACCGAAGTAGCACAGATATCTATGCCAATCAAATGTCGACTCTTGGAAGTAAATAGCCTCACAAACTCTATACCTTATATTAAGTGTACAATCTGATAGTGATTTGTAATATTTTAGTACAATACTTTACTTACCAGATAGATTCAAGCATTTAAATAAGTTATTAAGGTCAACTTACACATTTATTATGACCTCCCTATTTTGTTCAAGGTATAATGCCTTATTTGTTGCAAATTTTAATTGATAAGTCTCATTATGGCTAAAAAAAATGCTACCGTTCGTCTCATTCGCTTTTTGGTGGGGCTTTTCATTGCCTGTTTAGCGCTCGCCGTTATCTTAGCGCTTGCCGTGCCTATTGGTTTCTATGGGATGGCGATGTATCTATCACCCACCTTGCCTAGTACCCAAGAAATCAAAACTGCCAATTTAGAGATGCCATTACAGATCTATAGCCGAGATGACAAATTAATCGGTCAGTATGGTAATCGTCTCTCCCTACCTGTTACTTTTGATGACATTCCTGAAGATCTCACGCATGCTTTTTTAGCGGCAGAAGACGCGGCTTTTTTCCAGCATAGTGGTATTAGTATTAAAGGTCTTGGTCGCGCGGTGACTGAAGTAGTGACTGACGATGACAGCCAAACTGGTGGCTCTACCATCACCATGCAGGTTGCCAAAAATTACTTTTTAAGCCCAGAACGCACCTTAAATCGTAAATTGACGGAATTGTTTTTGGCTCGTAAGATTGAAGACGAACTCAGTAAAAATGATATTTTGACTCTCTATGTCAATAAAATTTACCTCGGTGAAGGCGCTTACGGCATTCGTGCCGCCGCCAAAAAATATTATAGTAAATCGTTAGAAAACCTGAATATTGCTGAGATGGCAATGTTAGCAGGTCTGCCAAAAGCCCCTTCTAAATACAACCCTGTTGCCAACCCTAGTCGCGCCCTTACTCGCCGTAACTGGATCATTGGTCGTATGCTTGAGCTGGGCTATATCAATAAAGCGCAACACGACGAAGCGGTAAATTCTCCGGTAGCCATCAATTTATATCAAGAAAAGCTAGACGTTAATATGCCTTATTTGGCAGAAATGACACGCTCTACCTTAGTTGATCGCTATGGTGAGCAAGTGATGCATAGTGGATGGCGGGTACGCCTTACGGTTGATAGCAAAGCACAAACAGATGCGGAAGCGGCGATACTGACAGGTTTGGTGGCTTACGAACATCGTCATGGTTGGCGCGGGGCTGAAGCAAATGATGAACCGCTAGAAAATTTCCGTCGTTATAGTAATATGACTCCTGCCAAAGTCACCAAAGTGAATGCTCGCAGTTTTGAGGCGACAATGCCCTCTGGTGAGAATGTGACTGTTGGTTGGTCTGGGATGAGCTGGGCACGCAAGTATATTTCTGCCAATCGTATCGGTTACTTCCCTGACAATGCTCGCCAAATTGTTAATAAAAACGATATCATTCGTTTGATACCGACCGCGAATGGTAATTGGCAGTTGGGACAAATTCCTAAAATACAAGGAAGTCTGGTCTCCTTGAATCCAGAAACTGGAGCGGTTAATGCATTGGTCGGTGGCTTTGACTTTAACCACAGTAAGTTCAACCGTGCCTTGCAAGGATGGCGTCAGCCAGGCTCAACGATTAAGCCACTGGTTTACACCACTGCGCTAGAAAAAGGTTATCGCCCAGATAGTATTGTCTCGGATCGCCCGATTCAAGTAGGTGACTGGAAACCTAAAAATTCCGATCAACGTTTCTTAGGTGACATCACTTTACGTCGTGGCTTGTATTTATCACGTAACTTAGTCTCTATTCGCTTATTACAGGCTATTGGTATCTCTGATGCCCGCAATCTATTGGACGAATTCGGTCTTGATAAAGAAAAGCTACCAACGACTTTATCGTTGGCATTAGGCGCAGGGCAAGCAACGCCATTACAAATGGCAACGGCTTACTCCACGTTCGCCAATGGTGGTCACCGTGTTCAGCCTTACTTTATAGAACAGATCTACAACTACGAAAACAAATTGTTATTCCAAGCCAATCCGCAGCAAGCTTGTGCTGTATGCTTTAACGAACAACTTGAAAATCTCAATAAAAAGCTTATCGTAGATTATGAGGCAAAAATAGAAAAAGAGAATGCAGCGCTTGCTGCTAAAAAAGAGGAAAAAGTCAACGCTAAAGACAAAGCAACAGAAAATAAATCAGCTGCTGACCTCAATGCAGAAAATAGCGACAATACGGCAAAAGATAACGAGGCGCTTGATTTAAATATTTATGATGGGAGTCCAGCCTCAGATCGTTTGAGAGCACCTGTCGTGCAGTACATTACTGCCATGCAAGCACCGCGTATTTTGAAGCCAAGAGTGGCTTACGATATGGCTGATATCTTGCGTGATGTCGTGCAGCGTGGTACAGCTGTACGAGCAAAAGCGTTGGGACGTAATGATATTGGTGGTAAAACTGGTACAACCAACGATGCGAAAGACGCATGGTTTGCAGGGTTTCATCCTACTAACACTACTGTCGTATGGATGGGTTTTGATCAACCATCAACCATGGGTCGCCGTGAGTATGGTGGCGTGGCAGCGCTGCCTGTATGGATGGACTTTATGAGAGCGCAGCTTAAAGATGTGCCTAATCAATGGGTGTCTGTTAACAACCGTGCCAAATCTAAGAAACAGATGCAACAAATCCTAGAGATGACAGATGATGGCATTGTTGACAGCGAAGATGATGATGCCGATACTAGCACGTCAGCCAAACCCGTCAAGACCAAAACACAGCAACGTAAGCCATCAGAACCTGAGCGTTCGCCCGTGTCACAGCCAAGCAATAATAACGCCGATAGCGTGCCACAAAATCCTTTAACGGTCACCCCTGTCGAACGTATGCCACCCATGCCAGAGTAAACACTTTGCGAGGGTAACGGCTATTTAGCATTAAAGGGCTGGTTCAGTAATCACTGAACCAGCCCTTTTTTATTTTAAAACTATAATCTTAAAGATCTGCTTATAAAATCAGTTAAGTCCTACCCTACTAAAACTCAACCATGCCCGCACGCAACTGCTCAATCAGCTCTAAAAGCTGCTGCCGCCACTCACGTATGGTCGCCTCATCTGGCAACCATTGATTCGATAAAGTGACAACGTTAACGATAAGATCTTTTGGCTCTATCTCAACCATATTAGCATTTTCAGCCGCCGAATTATCTGGCAGTACCGCATACAGGCAACGTTGATAAGCGCGCTCTACATTGGCAAGAAAGCCTTGTTCTTGTAACTGCTGCAAGCGTTGAATTTCAGGTGACACTTGAGTACGTTCGCTCAGTGCTTGCTCGATATCTGACAAAGTGGGTGCCGTCATGTTTAAGCTATAAAAATGACCAAGCTCTTGGATAAAAGCTAGAAAACTGCCATACAAATGAAAAATAGCAGTTTCACAGTGTGCTTGATATAACTGCTTATCGTTGGTACTTCCAGCCGCTTGGCAAGATAAACGACAAAAATACAGCTTTTGGTTGGTTCGATCTGCTTGATATTTAGCAACGCGCGTTTTACCTGCCATGCTTTAATTATCCTTATATTAATAATAAATATGACCAGTTAGCACATCCATAACTCATGATATGATTTTTTGAGTGTACTACTAACTGGAGCAATCTTGCTAGAAAGTATATCAGCTAAAAAATAGCGGCGCTATATTAAGACTTATCCGCTTACCAGATATAGCTCTTAGACCAATTTTTCTCACTACCTTACTAATTTGCAAACGTAAAAAAGCCAGCAACGTAGGCTGGCTTTTTTATTAAGTTAACAATGAATCAAAGATGTCTAATACTATTAGTTATCTTGGTTCAGCTCTTGTGCAAAGGCTTCATCAAAGCTAGCAAAGTCTTTACTATCAGTGCTAGCAGTCATATCAAACGCTGCATTGAGATCTTTGTCTTGTAGCTTTTGATCCGCTTTCTCTTTACGGGCTTTATGATAAGCAAGACCAGTACCAGCTGGAATCAAGCGACCAACGACGACGTTTTCTTTCAGACCACGTAGTTCATCGACTTTACCAGTAACGGCAGCAGCAGTTAGCACACGAGTCGTTTCCTGGAACGACGCTGCTGAGATAAAGCTTTCCGTTGCCAAGCTGGCTTTGGTGATACCTAGTAATTGACGCTCGAACTGTACTGGGAATTTATCTTCCGCTTCTAGTTTGGCATTCAACGCTTTGATATCAGCGTACTCGACCTGATCGCCTTTGAAGTGACTTGAATCGCCGCCATCGGTAATTTCAACTTTGCGCAGCATCTGACGAATAATAACTTCGATGTGCTTATCGTTGATTTTTACACCCTGCAGACGATAAACGTCCTGTACTTCGTTAACGATATAATCAGCAAGTGCCGTTTGACCTTTTAGGCGCAAGATATCGTGTGGGTTTTGTGGACCATCAGCGATCACTTCACCGCGAGCAACTGTCTCGTTTTCAAAGACGTTAATTTGACGCCATTTCGGGATCAGCTCTTCATGTACTTCACCATCTTCATTGGTGATAATAAAGCGGTTTTTACCTTTGGTCTCTTTACCGAAGCTCACCACACCTGACATTTCTGCCATGATGGCATGATCTTTCGGGCGACGTGCTTCAAACAAATCAGCAACACGTGGTAGACCACCAGTAATATCTTTGGTACCTGAAGATGCTTGTGGTACACGGCCTAGGATCGAACCGGCTGCTACTTTTTCACCATCGCTCACACGAATGATGGTTTCGGCAGGTAAGAAGTAAACCACTTCTTTGCCTTCGTCTGTGTTCAAGATAATAGCAGGACGTAAGTCTTTTGCTGAGCTTGAACGGTCACGAGTGGCTAGAATCTCAAACGAGCTCATACCAGTCGCATCATCAACCTTCACAGTCGCTGTCAAGCCATCAGTGATGTCACTGAAACGTGCTGTACCAGCAAATTCTGTGATGATAGGATGCGTGTGCGGATCCCACTTAGCGATGGTTTGACCACCTTCGACCTGATCTTCATCTTTCACAAGAACGCTTGAACCGTAAGGCACTTTATAACGCTCACGCTCACGACCAAGCTCATCAGTCAACGCAATTTCAGCAGAACGCGATACGATGACTAAGTGACCGTCGGTATGTTGAACCGTTTTCATGTTTTCGAAATGCGCTTGACCAGCATTACGTACAGAGATGCTGTTGTCTACAGAGGCTGAGCTTGCTGCCCCGCCCACGTGGAACGTACGCATGGTTAACTGAGTACCCGGCTCACCGATAGACTGTGCTGCCATAACACCGACTGATTCGCCGATATTTACTTTATGACCACGAGCAAGATCACGACCATAACACTGTGAACAAACACCGTGCTCAACATTACAAGTAATAACTGAACGTACCCAGATATCATCGATCGCGTTTTCATCAAGTACATTGACCCAATGCTCATCGATCAACGTACCCGCTGGAATCAATATCTTATCAGCATCATCATTATAAGTGACATCACGCGCGGTCACACGACCAAGTACTAGCTCACCCAATTTCTCAATGATTTCGCCACCTTGAATATGTGGTTTCATGAGCAAGCCTTGCTCGGTACCACAGTCATCACTGGTGATAACCAAATCTTGTGCAACATCAACCAAACGACGAGTCAAATAACCCGAGTTGGCAGTTTTCAATGCCGTATCTGCTAGACCTTTACGTGCACCATGCGTAGAGATAAAGTACTGTAGTACCGTCAAACCTTCGCGGAAGTTGGCTTTAATAGGTGTCTCAATGATTGAGCCATCCGGCTTAGCCATCAGGCCACGCATACCAGCCAACTGACGAATCTGTGCCGCACTACCACGAGCACCAGAATCTGACATGATAAAGATAGAGTTAAATGACTTCTGCTCTTCTTCTTCACCTTGCGCGTTGATAACTTTATCGGTCGCCAAGTTATCCATCATCGCTTTCGCGACTTTGTCATTGGTACGTGACCAGATATCGACCACTTTGTTATAACGCTCACCAGCCGTCACAAAACCTTGCTCAAACTGATCTTCAATCTCGCGCACTTCGCCTTCAGCAACTTCGATGATTTGCTTTTTGCTCGGTGGAATAACCATGTCATCCAAACCGATAGACACACCAGATAACGTTGCTTGCGCAAAACCTAGATACATCAATTGGTCAGCAAACATAACACTGTCTTTAACACCTACTTTACGATAGCAAGAGTTGATCAAGCGTGAGATGTTTTTCTTCGTCATCTCTTGGTTACATTCATCAAACGTCATACCTTTAGGCATGATGTTCCAGATAAGTAAACGACCAGCAACCGTATCTTTGATACTGATTTCTTTGGTCTCGTTGCCTTCTTCATCGAAATGCGTTTCAGTCACACGAACTTTAATTTTCGCGTTTACATGCAAATCGTTTGAGCCAATCGCGCGCAATGCTTCATTGACGGTGGCAAAGATCATGCCTTCGCCTTTAGCATTCACTGATGAGCGGCTAATGTAGTACAAACCCAATACCACATCCTGTGACGGTACGATGATTGGATCGCCGTTCGCAGGTGACAAGATGTTGTTGGTCGACATCATCAAAGCACGTGACTCAAGCTGAGCTTCTAGCGTCAATGGCACGTGAACGGCCATTTGGTCACCATCAAAATCGGCGTTGAATGCAGTACATACGAGCGGATGCAATTGAATTGCTTTACCTTCGATTAGTACTGGCTCGAACGCTTGTAGACCCAAACGGTGAAGCGTTGGTGCACGGTTAAGAAGTACTGGATGCTCACGAATAACCATGGCCAGCATGTCCCACACTTGCGGCTCTTCACGCTCAACCATCTTTTTGGCAGCTTTAATTGTAGTCGCCAAACCATGAGATAATAGTTTGTTATAAGTAAATGGCTTGAATAACTCAAGTGCCATTTTCTTCGGTAGACCACACTGATGTAGGCGTAGTGTTGGACCTACAACGATTACCGAACGACCAGAATAATCGACACGCTTACCAAGTAAGTTTTGACGGAAACGACCTTGCTTACCTTTGATCATATCTGCCAAAGATTTCAATGGACGCTTATTACTACCAGTAATCGCACGACCGCGACGACCGTTATCTAGCAACGCATCGACTGACTCTTGCAACATACGTTTTTCGTTACGTACGATGATATCAGGGGCGCTCAGCTCAAGCAGACGCTTGAGACGGTTATTACGGTTGATCACACGGCGATACAAATCGTTTAGATCTGAAGTCGCAAAACGACCACCTTCTAGTGGTACTAGAGGACGTAAATCTGGTGGTAATACTGGCAAGATGGTCATAACCATCCATTCAGGTTTGTTATTAGAATCACGGAATGCTTCTAATAGCTTCAAACGCTTAGACATCTTTTTGAGCTTAGTTTCAGAACCCGTTTGCGGAATCGCTTCACGCAGCTCATCGATTTCTAAATCTAAGTCGATATCTTTTAATAGGTCTTGTACCGCTTCTGCACCCATCTTGGCAGTAAATTCGTCGCCAAACTCTTCAAGCGCGCGGTAGTAATCTTCATCGTCAAGCAATTGGTACTTCTCTAAAGAAGTCAGACCAGGTTCTGTGACAATATAGCTTTCAAAATATAGAACGCGCTCAATATCACGTAGCGTCATGTCTAGCAAGAGACCGATGCGGCTTGGTAATGATTTTAAGAACCAAATGTGCGCCACAGGACTGGCTAGGTCAATATGACCCATGCGATCGCGACGGACTTTGGCGGTAGTGACTTCAACGCCACATTTTTCACAGATAACGCCTTGGAATTTACGGCGTTTGTACTTACCACATAGACATTCAAAATCTTTTACTGGGCCAAAGATTTTGGCACAAAAAAGACCATCACGCTCAGGCTTAAACGTACGATAGTTAATGGTTTCAGGCTTTTTCACTTCACCATGCGACCATGACTTGATCACGTCAGGTGAGGCCAAAGTAATTTGAATGCTATCAAACTCTTGATTACCGTTGCCGGTAGGGCTTTGCATGATATCGAGTAAATCTTTCAAGTTGCTTCTCCGTTATCTTTATAATCATCTGACAGCGTACTATTAACGCGGATAAGATGAATGAAGGCAATGAATAGGGTTGAGATAAATGACTAAAAGCAGCAGCGATTTAGCATACTGCTTTTAGCTAACCACTAAGGTTAACAACTGACTGTAATAATCTTCATTCAGTCAGCCAGCCATTCTTAATGGGTTTGTTTTAACTCAATGTTAATACCCAATGATTTGATTTCTTTGGTCAAGACGTTAAACGATTCAGGCATACCTGGATCCATATATTGCTCACCATCGACGATGTTTTTATACATACGGGTACGGCCTTCGACATCATCCGATTTCACTGTCAACATCTCTTGCAGCGTGTAAGTCGCGCCGTAAGCTTCTAGTGCCCATACTTCCATCTCACCGAAGCGCTGACCACCGAACTGTGCTTTACCACCAAGTGGCTGCTGCGTCACTAGTGAATAAGAACCGGTTGAACGTGCATGCATTTTGTCATCAACCAAATGGTTAAGCTTGAGCATATACATGTAGCCGACGGTTACTTGACGATCAAACTTCTGACCCGTACGACCATCATACAACGTTTGCTGACCGTTTCTGGCTAGACCAGCAAGCTCTAACAAGTCTTTGACTTGATGCTCATGCGCACCATCAAATACTGCCGTGCCCATCGGTACACCGCCACGCAAGTTGTCTGATAGCGCCATGATGTCGTCATCACTCAAGCTATCAAGATCAACTTGTTCACCGCCTACTTTGTTATAGATTTGGTCTAAGAAATCACGTAAGTCTTTGATCGCGGCTTGTGCTTTGAGCATGCCGTCAATTTTCTCGCCCAAACCTTTTGCTGCCATACCCAAATGCGTCTCTAGCACCTGACCGATGTTCATACGAGATGGAACACCTAGTGGGTTCAGTACGATGTCAACGGTATTACCATTTTCGTCATAAGGCATGTCTTCAACCGGCATAATGCGCGATACAACACCTTTGTTACCATGACGACCAGCCATCTTATCACCAGGCTGAATACGACGCTTGACCGCTAGATATACCTTAACGATTTTTTGTACGCCATGTTGCAAGTCATCACCGGCAGTCAATTTGCGTTTTTTCTCAGCAAACTTCACATCGATGTCTTTTTGCTTATCAACTAAGTAATCAGCGATTTGCGTTAGACGCTCAGAGATTTCTTCTTCAACTGGCTGAATATCAAGCAAAGTCTCAAGGCTCATATCTTTCATATCAGCCAATGCCATCACTGTACCGGCTTTTAGACCTGAACCACCACTGACTTTTTGACCATCTAACAGATTACCAATACGACCACGAGCAGCTTCTTCAAAGATACGTAGTTCTTCTTTTAAATCTTTACGGTAGCTATCAAGCTGTGATTTTTCAATCGCTCTTGCACGCGCATCTTTTTCGACGCCATCACGGGTAAAGACTTGAACGTCAATAACCGTACCTTTGCTTGATGTTGGAACACGTAATGACGTGTCTTTAACATCAGCGGCTTTTTCACCGAAGATAGCCCGGAGGAGTTTCTCTTCTGGCGTTAGTTGTGTTTCACCTTTTGGCGTCACTTTACCGACTAAGATATCACCAGCGTCAACTTCAGCACCGATATAAACGATACCCGCTTCATCAAGGCTTGATAGAGCTGCTTCGCCAACGTTTGGAATATCCGCAGTAATCTCTTCGGTTCCAAGCTTGGTATCACGCGCCACACAGGTCAATTCTTGAATATGAATAGTGGTGAAACGATCTTCTTTAACCACTTTTTCAGATAACAAGATTGAATCTTCGAAGTTGTAACCATTCCACGGCATAAATGCGATGCGAATGTTCTGACCCAATGCCAACTCGCCAAGATCCGTTGACGGACCATCAGCCAAGATATCACCTACAGCAATAGCATCGCCTTGGTTAACGATAATACGTTGGTTGATACAAGTGTTTTGGTTAGAACGCGTATATTTAACCAAGTTATAGATATCAATACCGGCTTCACCAGCAATCATCTCATCTTCATTTACACGAACCACAACACGTGAGGCATCAACGTCTTCGATCACACCACCACGCTTAGCGATGACACAAACGCCTGAGTCACGAGCAACGTGACGCTCCATACCTGTACCTACTAACGGCTTATCAGCACGTAACGTAGGAACAGCCTGACGCTGCATGTTCGAACCCATCAAGGCACGGTTAGCATCATCATGCTCTAGGAACGGAATCAAACCTGCTGCGACCGATACGACCTGACTTGGTGACACATCCATATGCGTCACTTTTTCTGGCGGCATGCGAACGAATTCACCATAGCTACGTACACTGACCATTTCATCAGATAACGCGCCTTCTGCGGTTACTGGTGAGTCAGCCTGTGCAATGACAGTACCAACTTCTTCAATCGCTGATAGATACTCAATAACGTCTGTGACTTTACCATCAACCACACGGCGATAAGGCGTTTCTAAGAAGCCAAAGCTGTTGGTTTTAGCGAATGTTGCCAATGAGTTGATAAGGCCAATGTTTGGACCTTCAGGAGTCTCAATTGGGCATACACGGCCATAATGGGTATCATGTACGTCACGTACTTCAAAGCCTGCACGTTCACGAGTCAGACCACCGGGTCCTAATGCTGATACACGGCGCTTATGGGTAACTTCAGACAACGGGTTGTTCTGATCCATAAACTGTGACAACTGGCTTGAACCAAAGAACTCTTTAACCGCAGCCGCAACAGGCTTTGAGTTAATCAAATCTTGTGGTGACAAGTTATCAGATTCCGCTGAGCTTAAACGCTCTTTGACTGCACGCTCAACACGCACTAGACCAACACGGAATTGGTTTTCTGCCATTTCACCAACCGAACGAATACGGCGGTTACCTAGATGGTCAATATCATCGACTTCGCCGCGACCGTTACGAATTTCGATCAGCTCTTTTAGCACGTTAACGATATCGGCATTGGTCAATACGCTACGTTCGCGCTGGATATCTGGATCATCCGTGTTATCAAATTCTAAACCAAGACGACGGTTGAATTTCATACGACCAACATTTGATAGGTCATAACGATCAGCGTTAAAGAACATGCTATCAAATAGTTTTTCAGCAGTTTCGACCGTTGGTGGCTCACCTGGACGCATGACTTTATAGATTTCAATCAAGGCTTCTTCACGGCTTGAAGTACTGTCAGCACGTAACGTATCGGCAATATAACTGCCTTGATCGATATCGTTGGTGAACAAAATGCTGAACTCTTTGATAGAATCACTGGCTTCAAACGCGCTTAATTTAACCAATAATTCATGGTCAATTAACGTATTGGCTTTAGCGATGACTTCATCGTTGACGACGATGTCTTCGGCCAAAATACGCTCATATAAGTATTCATCAGGGATAGAGATTTTGGTCATACCCGCTTCTTCAAGCTGACGGATACGACGGGCATTGATACGTTTGCCCTGCTCTACGATGACGTCACCTTCAGGTGATACGATATCGAACTGAGCCATCTCGCCACGCAGACGATCTGCAACCAGATCAATCTCAAACTGCTCTTCACCTTTATAAACCGCTACTTTATCAAAGAAAAGATCTAAGATTTCAGCAGTGCTCAAGCCTAGGGCACGAAGGATAATAGATGCCAGTAATTTACGACGACGGTCAATACGAGCAAAGACTAAGTCTTTTGCATCAAATTCAAAGTCAAGCCATGAACCACGGTAAGGGATGATACGTGCGTTATAAAGCACTTTACCACTTGAATGTGACTTGCCTTTATCATGATCAAAGAACACGCCAGGTGAGCGATGTAATTGCGATACGATAACACGCTCAGTACCATTGATAATAAAGGTACCGTTTTGGGTCATCAATGGGATTTCACCCATATAAACACTTTGCTCACGGATATCTTTGATTGCCGCTTTACTGTCTTTGTCTTTGCTGTCTTTATCTTTGATAATTAAGCGGATCTTGACACGCATTGGTGCTGCAAACGTTGAGCCACGTAAGATACACTCACGCTCATCAAACTCAGGATCACCCAAATAATATTCAACGAATTGTAACTCAGCATTACCAGAGTGACTCTCAATTGGGAAAATAGAGGAATACGCAGCTTGCAGGCCACTATTCTCACGAGCTTTTGGCTTTTTATGCTCTTGCAAAAATTGCTCGTAGGAATCTACTTGAATAGACAGTAAATAGGGAATGTCCATCACAGTGGGCAATTCAGCAAAACTTTTGCGAATACGCTTTTTTTCAGTATAAGAATATGCCATCGAGAGTCCTTACAGTAAACGTGGAAACAAATTGAAAGCGTGGCCAGCATGCATCAATACTATTTGATATTAATATTATGCAAACTTGGCAACGTAAACGATAATATAAAACGGGTGTTAATACTCAGTTAGTGACTGTTTATCCATTCGTACAGGTGATACATTGGTATGTGCTTCATCAGTGCGCCACTATGACACTATCATTTAATGTTACAACTGCATTTAATGTTATAACTGCATTTAATCTTACAAATCAATCTAGTCTTATCATCGGTATCTAAGCCACTCTATATGATGGTTTAGACCGACAGTTTCAATATAAGTCAATCTATAATAAATTGATTTATAGGTTAATACTTACCAATACTCTTGAGAAGAAACAACTTCTATTAGGGTTATCCTAATCTACTTACCATCAAAACCAATGTCGTCGCTGATATATACCGTCTACGAGCCTACCTACTGACAGTAAAACCATGCTAAATGGATAACCTAAGATTAACAGCTTTTCAGAATTAATAATAATTGGGGTAACTATAACTTTTAGAATCAGTATAAACTATAGTGTTAATGGGAAAGCATGCAGACACAAAAAAATGCCAAACATCTATGGACGTTTAGCTGATATTAACTGATTTCAAAAACTGGTATGTGTGCTTGCACTGTGTTTATTTGCATAGCTATCGTCTGTCCTTTTGATGGGTATCCACCGTGTTGTTGCATACGTATGTTGGCAGACACAAAAGGTCAAGCTACGAATTATAATAAAAAAAAGCTGGCAATGCAAGGCATTACCAGCTTTTTTTGTACAACACTAAGATAAGCTCAGCTTATTTTAGTTCAACAGTTGCACCAGCTTCTTCAAGTTTCTTTTTCAACTCTTCAGCTTCAGCTTTGTTAACGCCTTCTTTGATTGGAGCTGGAGCGCTTTCAACCAAATCTTTCGCTTCTTTCAAGCCAAGACCAGTAGCTTCACGTACGGCTTTAATAACGCCAACTTTCTTCTCGCCAAAGCTGGCAAGAACTACGTCAAACTCGTCTTTTTCTTCAGCAGCAGCAGCAGCAGGGCCAGCAGCAGCAGGTGCAGCAGCAACAGCAGCTGTTACGCCGAATTTTTCTTCCATGTCGCTGATTAACTCAACGATATCCATTACTGACATTTCAGCGATTGCGTTTAACACATCATCTTTAGATAGTGCCATGAGAACTCTCCGTTATCTGATAAAATTTAATTGATTTTAATATCGCTTTGATTGTTTGCCAAATGTTCAAATAGTGTTGGCAATAAAGTACAATCAGCGATGTCAAAGTTACGTTAAAACAAGCAATTAAGCAGCTTCTTTTGCGTCTTTGATTGCCGCTACAGTGCGAACGAACTTGCCAGGAACAGCGTTCATAGTCTGGACAAGCTTGGTCACTGGTGCATTCATAGTAGCCATCAAGATAGAGATTGCTTCGTCGCGAGTTGGTAGCTTCGATACGCGCTCTAGCTCTTCTGGACCATAAACAACACCACCGACTGATACTAATTTGGTCTCTAAAGCTTTGTTATCTTTGCTGAAGTCGAAAACGACTCGAGCAGCAGATCCCAAATCTTCCATAGAGAAAGCCAAAAGTAGTGGACCAGTCATACGGTCTGACATGCTCTCAAACTTAGTGCCTTCAAAAGCGCGTTTTGCTAGGGTATTTTTTACCACTTTCAAAATCACGCCTTTCTCACGGGCTTGTTCGCGCAGCTTAGTAAGCTTTGCAACACCAATACCGTGATATTCGGCAGCTACTGCTGAGTAAGCATTAGCAGCAACTTCAGACACTTCAGCCACAACTTGTTGTTTTTGCTCTAGCGTTAATGCCATAAGTTGACTCCTTTAATCTTATCAGTCTGCTCAGTATTTTAATTCTTAAAAATCGAAATTTTCAATTATTAAACAACTAAATTAGACTGACTTGATACGACACGTTATTCATAAATTCTATAAAAATAAAACCTACTCGTAACGACTGATTACGGCACCGTTATCAGAATGACATCAAGTGATAGATTGAACTATCGGCTCTTATCAACAACTGGGTGGATCACCGTCTGCGTAGGACAACTAAGATTTTCATCTGTGGTCGATTAAAAAAAGCAGCTTGTTATCATATTTAACCATTCAAAAATTGCTATCTATGACACTAAACCACTCTCTACCTACGGTCTTAGACAGCGTAGCATATGCTACGCTGACCTAATTTTTTAGAATTGGTTTGTACTCATTATTCAAAATATTTGAAGAGTGAATAATTAATTATTTAGCAGTGCGATAAGGAACAGCATCAATAGTGATACCTGGACCCATAGTGCTAGACAAGGTGATTTTCTTAATGAAGGTACCTTTAGACGTAGCAGGTTTAGCACGTTTTAGATCTGTGATTAATGCTTCAGCATTTTGAATAACTTGCTCAGCAGTGAAACCAACTTGACCAATAGTAGTATGAATGATACCCGCTTTGTCTACACGATACTGTGCTTGACCAGCTTTAGCATTTTTCACAGCTTCAGCAACGTTAGGCGTTACTGTACCAACTTTTGGGTTAGGCATCAGGCCACGTGGACCTAAGATAGTACCTAACTGACCAACAACACGCATTGCATCAGGAGCAGCAATAACGATATCAAAGTCCATGTTGCCAGCTTTGATTTGTTCTGCTAGGTCTTCAAAACCAACGATGTCAGCACCAGCTTCTTTGGCGGCTTCAGCAGCAGCACCTTGAGCAAATACAGCAACGCGTTTGGTTTTACCAGTACCAGCAGGTAGGTTGGTAGCGCCACGAACGACTTGATCAGATTTACGTGGGTCAACGCCCAAGTTTACTGCAATGTCGATAGACTCTTTGAATTTTAGTGCTGGCAAATCGTTTAAGATTTGAACCGCTTCTTCAATCGTGTATAACTTTTCGTTTTCTACACGCTCAGCGATTAACTTTTGACGCTTAGTAAGTTTACTCATTTACACACCCTCCACGGTAATACCCATTGAACGTGCAGTACCAGCGATGGTACGAACAGCAGCATCAAGATCAGCAGCAGTTAAATCTGCATCTTTAGTCTTAACGATATCTTCTAATTGTGCACGATCAACTTTACCGACTTTAGCGGTGTTTGGCGTACCAGAACCTTTAGCGATACCAGCAGCCTTACGTAGTAAGTATGCAGCCGGTGGTGACTTCATGATAAAGGTAAAAGACTTATCGCTATATACAGTGATCTCAGTAGGAATCGGTAGACCCGGCTCTTGGTTTGAGGTTGCAGCGTTAAATTCTTTACAGAATGCCATGATGTTCACGCCTTTTTGACCCAATGCTGGACCAATCGGTGGTGAAGGATTTGCTTTGCCTGCAGGCACTTGCAGTTTGATGTAACCATCAATCTTCTTAGCCATGATACTCTCCTAAATGGGTAATAGCGCCAAATCAACGTGGTATAAACCTTATTGACTAACAGCTCCCCGGTTGATGAATTTTTACGGGTTTAGTCTAGCTTCTCAACTTTACTAAACTCAAGCTCGACCTGAGTCGGTCGATTAAATACGTTTACCGTTAAATGTAGTTTAGACTTTTCATAATCCACTTTTTCAACCAACCCTTTAAAGTCAGTAAATGGACCATCGATAACCAACAACTCTTCGCCCGGCTCAAACAGAGTCTTAGGACGTGGGTCAGTTTCAGTCTGATTCAAACGGTTTAAAATACGATCTGCTTCTACTTGGGTAATTGGCGCTGGTGTTTCAGGTGTACCACCGATGAAACCCATAATACGTGGACAATCTTTGACGATGTGCCAAGTGTTGTCATTCATTTCCATTTGAATCAATACATAGCCTGGAAAGAATTTACGCTCGCTTTTACGCTTTTTGCCGTCTTTCATTTCGACGACTTCTTCAGTAGGAACCAATACGTCACCGAATGATTCAGCGAAGTCACTACGATTAATACGATCAGTTAATGAACGCTGTACTTGCTTTTCATATCCTGAAAACGCTTGGACAATATACCAACGCATGTCACGCTCCTGATCATTATAAGTAAGTTTTGGGTTAATATGCACTAATACGTGCTATTAACCAATAAAGAGGCCAACGAACCAGTTGAAGAAATTATCTAATAACCAAACTAGAAATCCAACAATGGCAATCATCACAAGAACTTGCCAAGTATACTGAAAAGTCTCGTCTTTGCCTGGCCATGTCACGCGGCGTAATTCAACGGCAGCATCTTTTAATAATATTTTAAAAGCGCGACCCTGATGCGTTAATGCTAAACAGACTAAAGCAAATACAATAAGGGCAACGATAATACCAATACGTACCCAGACATCATTGGCAGGTTGCCAATAGCCAGGTAAATATTGATTAACTAACGTCGCCCCAATTAAAACTGCTGCGGCAAGTAGCCACAGAATCACATCTTTCATTGAGCCAGTTTTAGCCACTTCAACAGCCGTCGTTTGATTGCCTGCTGAGATGTGCTGACCTTTAGACAGCATTCCACCAGCACCCGCCTTGGCATCAGATAACTTATTCTCGAGGTTATCTTGATTATTGCTCATAAAGAACTCGCTTCGGAGATGGTGAGGTGTAACAAAGATGTGATAAGAAGATGGCAGGCGATGTAGGACTCGAACCTACAACCCTCGGTTTTGGAGACCGATGCTCTACCAATTGAGCCAATCGCCTATGGGTGTAAAGGACAGCATTATACAATATTGAGCATAGAATGCAAGCCTTTAGCGTTAAAATTGTATATTTTAGCGAATTTTTCTAATCAACAAACGCTCTCTTCATAAAAAATGCTTCGTAAGAAGCAGCATTAATATAACAAGCCAAGCACTATATTACAATAGGATACATAGCAGATTTGAAATTCAGTTTAAATCTCTCTGAAAATTCTAAAACAACATTCTGCCACCCAAAAAAAAGCCACCCTTTTTCAAGGATGGCTTTTGACTAATTATTAACAACAATCAGATTACTCTGATAGATTAAATCTTAGTTCAATACGTTAGCAACAACACCAGCGCCTACCGTACGGCCGCCTTCACGAATAGCGAAGCGAAGACCTTTGTCCATAGCGATTGGGTGGATAAGCTCTACGCCCATCTCAACGTTATCACCAGGCATAACCATTTCAGTACCGTCTTGTAATTGGATTGCGCCAGTTACGTCAGTAGTACGGAAGTAGAACTGTGGACGATAGCCGTTTAGGAATGGTGTGTGACGACCACCCTCTTCTTTGCTCAACACATATACTTCAGCGTCAAACTTGGTGTGAGGCGTGATTGAACCTGGCTTAGCTAGTACTTGGCCACGTTGTACGTCTTCACGCTTAGTACCACGTAGTAGTACGCCACAGTTTTCGCCTGCACGACCTTCGTCAAGCAGTTTACGGAACATCTCTACACCAGTACAGGTGGTTTTTTGAGTGTCACGGATACCAACGATTTCGATTTCGTCACCAACGCGTACGATACCAGATTCAACACGGCCCGTTACAACTGTACCACGACCTGAGATTGAGAATACGTCTTCGATTGGCATTAGGAATGCTTTGTCGACGTCACGCTCTGGCTCTGGGATGTAGGTGTCAAGAACGTTTAGTAGTTCAACGATAGCTGGTTGGCCATACTTTTCTTGTGAGCCTTTTAGGGCTTCAGTAGCTGAACCGTGGATGATTGGAGTGTCATCACCTGGGAAGTCATAGTCGCTTAGTAATTCACGAACTTCCATTTCTACTAGTTCAAGCAATTCTTCGTCATCAACAACGTCGCACTTGTTCATGAATACGACGATGTACGGTACGCCAACCTGACGTGAAAGCAGGATGTGCTCACGCGTTTGTGGCATAGGGCCGTCAGTAGCTGATACAACTAGGATTGCGCCGTCCATCTGGGCTGCACCGGTGATCATGTTTTTAACATAATCGGCGTGACCTGGGCAATCAACGTGAGCGTAGTGACGTGATGGAGTGTCATATTCTACGTGTGAGGTGTTGATGGTGATGCCACGTGCTTTTTCTTCTGGGGCTGAGTCAATAGACGCGTAGTCTTTGGCTTCGCCACCTGAAGTGATTGCAGCAACAGTCGCGATAGCAGCTGTTAGGGTTGTTTTACCGTGATCAACGTGTCCAATAGTACCAACGTTGACGTGTGGCTTTGTGCGTTCAAACTTGGCCTTTGCCATGGGTATTTCCTCTTTTTTTGGTGGCAGTGCTCAACGAGTATAAATACAATAATTGAGACAATCCTGACCACATTAAGATAATTGTTAAAAGGTCGCGCATACTAATGTGCAGATATTATAAGAAAATTACGGCCAATAACAAGTCTTTTAACCAATTATTGACGTATTATTCAATGACAATATAGAGACCTGCCCTATATTGTCACCATTAAATAGACTTTACTTACTCGTCACCATCTTTAGAGTTGAACTTAGAGATGATGTCAGCGGCTACTGATTTTGGAATCTCAGCGTACTTTTGGAATTCCATTGAGTACGTTGCACGGCCTTGAGACATTGAGCGCATTTGGGTAGCATAGCCAAACATTTCAGCTAATGGTACTTCTGCACGGATTTGCTTAGTGCCACCAGGCAGATCTTCCATACCTTGAACCATACCACGACGACGGTTTAAATCGCCCATGATGTCGCCCATGTAATCTTCAGGTGTCTCAACTTCAACTTTCATGACTGGCTCAAGTAGTGCAGGGTTTGCTGCCATGAAGCCTTTTTTGAAAGCAATAGAACCAGCCATTTTGAATGATAGCTCATCCGAGTCAACGTCATGGTAAGAACCGTCATACAATGTCGCTTTTACGCCAACGATTGGATAGCCAGCAAGTACGCCATTTTTCATGCGCTCTTGAATACCTTTATCAACCGCACCGTGGAACTCTTTTGGTACCGTACCACCAACAACTTCTTCAGAGAATTCATAAAGAACGTCGCCAGCTGGATCCATAGGCTCAAGACGTAACCAAACGTGACCAAACTTACCACGACCACCCGTTTGACGTACGAATTTGCCTTCTTGTTCAACCGTCTCACGAATCGTCTCACGATAAGCAACCTGCGGCGCACCGATGTTGGCTTCAACGTTAAACTCGCGCTTCATACGATCTACAAGAATCTCTAGATGCAGCTCACCCATACCACTGATGATAGTCTGACCAGATTCTTCGTCAGTGTGTACACGGAACGATGGATCTTCTTTAGCCAAACGACCTAAAGCGATTGACATTCTTTCTTGGTCAGCTTTGGTCTTAGGTTCAACCGCTAGGCTGATAACTGGATCTGGGAATTCCATGCGCTCAAGCGTGATAACATTGCTTTCGTCACATAGCGTATCACCAGTCGTTACATCTTTCATGCCAACCAATGCAGCGATATCACCAGTACGGATTTCTTCAAGCTCTTCTTGCGTGTTTGCCATCATCTGTACGATACGGCCAACGCGCTCACGCTTCATTTTAACTGGGTTATAAACGCTGCCGCCCTGCTTGATAACACCTGAATAAACACGAACGAAGGTTAAGTTACCGACGAACTTATCATTCATGATTTTGAAAGCAAGTGCTGAGAATGGTGCGTCGTCTGATGCTTCACGAGTACCTTCGCTTTCTTCTTTGTCATCAAGAATACCGCGAATAGCTGGTACATCTATTGGTGCAGGCAGATACTGAATAACCGCATCCAACATCTTCTGTACACCTTTGTTTTTAAAGGCAGTACCACAAAGTAGTGGAATGATTTCGTTATCGATAGTCAATTGACGGATAGCAGCGTTGATTTGATCTACTGTCAATTCGCCATTCTCAAGATACTCATTCATGAGTTCTTCAGAAGCTTCAGCAGCGTTTTCTACCAAATACTCACGATATTCTTCTGCTTTTTCTTGAAGTTCTGTTGGAATTTCGCGCTCGTCATATTCCATACCTTGAGACGCTTCGTCCCAATAGATGGCTTTCATAGTCACAAGATCCACTACGCCTTCAAAGGCATCTTCTTTACCAATTGGAATAACCAATGGTACTGGCTTGCCGCCTAAGCGAGTTTTGATTTGATCGATAACACGATAAAAATCAGCACCAACGCGATCCATTTTGTTTACGAATGCAAGACGTGGAACTTTATATTTATTAGCCTGACGCCATACGGTCTCAGACTGTGGCTGAACGCCGCCTACTGCACAGTAAACCATGCAAGCGCCATCAAGTACACGCATAGAACGTTCAACTTCAATCGTGAAATCAACGTGACCTGGGGTGTCAATAATGTTGATACGATGTTCGTCAAACTGCTTAGCCATACCTGACCAGAAGCAAGTAGTCGCCGCTGAAGTAATAGTAATACCGCGCTCTTGTTCTTGCTCCATCCAATCCATGGTGGCTGCGCCATCATGAACTTCACCAATTTTATGACTAACACCGGTATAGAATAAGACACGCTCTGTCGTGGTCGTCTTACCAGCATCAATGTGCGCAGAAATGCCGATATTGCGATAGCGTTTTAGGGGAGTTTTACGAGCCATAGTGTTTTCCTAGGGAAATTCGTGTATATATTAATGTGTTGTATCTCTACCTCATACTCTATGACAAAGCAGTCAGCTTCGTAATATTACTTACTGATTATTGGGCCTAATACGGACAAAAAAAGAGCAAATACTTAGAATATAGCGGCATCAAATTGGGGATGCTGTCTATGAAGAACAGTATCCTTTTCAGGACAGCATCTTGACAGATGTCCGCCATCCAGATTATGTGAGTATTTTATTATCTTACGATGAAAAAATGTCAATAACCTGATGAGGATGGCGGCAATCAATAGAATAAATAATTAACTAGCATAAACTATTGCTTTAAAACCACTCTTAACAAGTGGTATAAAAAATAGTCTAGAAACGGTAATGAGAGAACGCTTTGTTAGCATCTGCCATACGGTGAACTTCGTCACGCTTCTTCATAGCGTTGCCTTTGCCGTCAGCGGCATCATTCAATTCGCCAGCCAAACGCAAAGCCATTGATTTTTCAGAACGCTTAGCAGCAGCTTCAGCTAACCAACGCATAGCCAAGGCAGTACGACGGGAGGGGCGTACTTCCATTGGTACTTGATAGGTAGCACCACCAACACGGCGAGCTTTTACTTCTACCATTGGGCGTACATTCTCTAAAACTTCTTCAAAGAAAGATACTGGATCTTCGATTTTACGTTTTTCACTAACTGTCTCAAGGGCACCGTAAACGATACGCTCAGCAGTAGATTTTTTACCATGACTCATTACATGGTTGATGAATTTTGCAACAGTTTGGCTACCAAACTTAGGATCCGGTAGGATCTCACGGGTAGCAACGACGCGACGTCTTGGCATAATAAATTTCCTTGTCTTCAGGAGTGTCCAACATTCACAACATCATACTCGTCATCATAGGACATAGTAATGAGTTGTCAGTTAGCCTTACTGCATGGTGGTATGTTTAGGTGTAGCTAGCCAATATAAAGTAATTTATATTAACCAATACTACTGTTGACACCAAACCCATGCACAGTTATTGGGTGATGCAAATAAGCTAAGCTAATATTAAGCTTTAGGCTTCTTGGCACCATACTTAGAACGACCTTGTCTACGGTCTTTAACGCCTGCGCAATCTAGTGCACCGCGAACAGTGTGATAACGTACACCTGGTAGATCTTTTACACGACCACCGCGGATAAGAACAACACTGTGCTCTTGTAGGTTATGACCTTCGCCGCCGATGTAGCTTGATACTTCATAACCTGAAGTCAAACGTACACGACATACTTTACGCATGGCTGAGTTAGGTTTTTTAGGCGTGGTAGTATATACACGAGTACATACACCGCGACGTTGTGGGCACGCTTGCAACGCAGGAACTTTTGACTTTTCCTTGATGGTTTTGCGACCCTTGCGAATCAATTGGTTAGTTGTTGCCATAAGGCATCCTTCTCCCGTTTGGTATAAAACAAAAAAATGGGGAAATGCACCATCGATCTGACGCAATTCGCAGATTTCGGCACACCCATTTTTAGGACAGTATATTATAAAGAGTTGTTGCTGCTAATTCAACCACTTATGAGTTGTTTTACTTTACAACATTCGATATATATGCATTAAGCCTACCACTATAACACTTTATCTGTTCTGCACTGATAAATAGCTGAAAAACAAGACGTTAAATACGGTGGTGTTCGCAGACTTACATACTATGAACACAAGCATTATCAATAAAAGGTGTTTAGAGATAGATACCTGGCAGTTCGTGACGATTAAATGGCGATATTATCTTACTTTTCAAGACAGCTAAGACAATATCGCTACATTTAAATATGGATGGTTGTTTCAATTTACTTATTTTGCTTATCTGCTGCTTTGTCTGTGCTTTTTGATTTACTGTCTGACGATTTGTTTGAGTTGTCTTTTTTGCTCTCTTTGTCTTCTGAGTCTTTGCGCTCATCGTTGCTTTTATCATCAGCATTTTTGCTATCAGTACTTTTATCAGCACCTTTCTCATCATTACTGGCGGGTTTGCTCACCTCTTCCTCGCTACCGCTATCATCGGTAATCGCACGATTGGCAAGTTTGGCTTCTGGGGCAAAAGTCGCTTGCGCCACACCGATCACTTCGTCAATGAGTTGGCTGTTATAACGCATGCCTACCACTACCGCAGTGCCTGGTAAAAAACGACGTATCCATGATAAATTAATCTGATCAAGATCGATACCTACCTGACTGGCAATATTGTCTACTTGTTCAGCATAGAAATTCACATTTTTGTTTTTAAGGCCTAGGTTTTTAAGCTCACTATGCAGACCATTGCTTTGCGCGTTGTCCAGCAAGCCTTTACCGATACCAATACCAGCAAGCAGCGCTTGTTTTTCTTGCATCTTACTTAGGTCAGCGTTAGCAAGCAGCTCATACGCCATCTTGACGCCTTGCTTGCCTGTCAACGGCTTATTATAAACCGCAGCCAATTGATAAACAGTACGCAAAGACACTAGCAATAACCATAAAGTATCAGCCAGCAAACCTGGTAATCCAGCCAAGCCCGTTAAGCCACCAATCGTAGCAAGCGCACGGTTTTGATTGGCAATATCGGTCGCCAGTGCATAACGCTCTTCATCGTCTAGACTTGCAACGCTAGCAAAACGATGCTCATTGGGCAGGTCAATTTGACTCCAAGTAGCGGCGAGCTTAGCAATTTGCGCAAAAGCGCCATCAACTGTCGATTGAAATAGGCTATTCGGCACTACTTTTTTGGCATACTTACCATAGGTGGCAAAACGAGTGCCTAATAATTGCTGAGTCGCCTTTAGGGTTTGTTCACGAAATAAATCTTGCTGATAGTCTTCATCACCTAAATCTACCGCTTTATAATGACTCGGTTTACCCGTCTTTGCATTCATGCTATCAATCGCTGCACCCATACGTTCTAGGTTGTTGCGAGCAAAATAGCCAATAGTATTGATACCCTTAGAGAGAGTGCTACGCTTTGCCATCGTTATGTCCTTAATATGATGATTGGTCATTTTTTATAGTAGTAATGAATGGGTCATTTTAGCCAATTAGGCAAACAGCTGTCAGTGCGAACAATGTTATCGCTCTCACAAATTTTGTATCTAAAAGTACAGCTTATTCGTAGTTATCGACCTTTTCCTGCGTCTCTGCCCTACTTTTATCTGTATAAAAATAGCGGTATCTTAACAGCTAAACCCACGATTATCATATCGCAAAAAAGTCTGTCATGGCTACTTTTAACCGCAATCAATGTTTTGTGGTTATTTTGCACTTATCCAAAGATTTTGAACCCTTGATACGTTATCATATGACATAGGCTAAGGCATTAGCTGGCAATCATGTATTTGGTTCTATGATGATAAAAAGAATCACTTTAAAGAAACCTTTAGAAGTTAAGTAGCCTTTAAAATTTAAAAAACTTTTTAGAGTTAACATTTATTTAATTGTCTAGACTACCTTTAACCAGCTGCTGCTATCATAAAACAGCCATGCCAACCGCTACATAATAGAATGATGGACTCAAAAGCGATTATTAAAGGTAATTATCAAAAATCGTTATTAATAAGGAATAGAATATGCGCCGCGTTGTTATCACTGGAGCAGGGATTGTCTCTTGTATCGGACATGACTTAGCCACGGTTACTGCCGCTCTTAAGCAAGGGCAGTCTGGCATTACATTTAATGACTCTTATGCTGAACATGAATTTAAATCACACGTTAGTGGCAGTATCGATAAAGCAGAACTCGACACCTCCGCTATAGATCGTAAGTTAAAGCGCTTCTTTAGTGATGCCAGCCTTTATGCATATGTCAGCGCCCTAAATGCGATTGAGCACGCTGGCTTATCGCTTGAGACTATCAATAGCAATCCACGAGTGGGCGTCGTAGCCAGCTCGGGTGGTGCATCGACAGAAAATATCGTCAATGCGATAGATGCGATGCGTGAAAAAGGTCTACGCGGTGTCGGTGCGATGGCAGTACCAAAAACCATGGGCAGCTCGGTATCCGCCGCATTAGCCACTGGTCTAAAAATTCAAGGAGTGTCCTACTCTCTTGCCTCTGCTTGCGCGACGTCAACCCACTGTATTGGCCATGCCGCTGAGCTTATTCAATTAGGCAAAGCTGATATCGTCCTCGCTGGTGGTAGTGAAGCGGAACACTGGACGCAGTCTTGTATGTTTGATGCGATGGGCGCAGTGAGTACACAGTATAATGACACGCCAGAACTTGCCTCAAGAGCTTATGACAAAGACCGTGATGGTTTTGTGATTGCTGCTGGTGGCGCGATGGTTGTTGTAGAAAGCCTAGAACATGCTCAAGCACGCGGTGCCAATATATTGGCTGAAATCGTCGGCTACGGTGCCAGCTCTGATGGTGCAGAAATGGTCGCACCAAGCGGTGAAGGCGCAGTACGCTGTATGCAGCAAGCACTAGCCGAAGCTGGTCTAGAAAGCGTCGATTATATCAACAGCCATGGTACGAGTACGCCACTAGGTGATATCACTGAGCTTAAAGCGATTGCTAAAGTATTCGGTAATGATGTCAGCAAAGTACCGCCTATCAGCTCGACCAAATCGATGACCGGTCACAGCTTAGGTGCTGTTGGTGCTCAAGAATTAATCTATTGCCTATTGATGCTACAAGAAGGCTTTATCGCGCCAAGTATTAATGTTGAAAATTTAGACCCTGCGGCTGAAGGCTTTGATATCGTCACCGAAAAACGTGATGCCAATCTCAAAACCTTGATGAGTAATAGCTTTGGCTTTGGTGGTACGAATGCTACCTTAATTATCAAAAATTTTGACGCGTAAACTATGCCCGTAGAAAATCATAAGAATACTGAGCAGACAGTTTCTGCCCTATCGCCAGCTACTCAACCTAGCTGGCGTTTTGGTGAGCTAATGGCTGCCGAATTGATACCACAACTGCAAAGTCATCTAATAGCAAAAGATACTGAAGCCAACTGGCAATTGGTTTGGCTAAATAATGATGACCGACCAGTGATTGGTTTGCTCCCTAAAGTAAGCTGGTCTGTCCACTATGATGCTGCCAATAATAAGCCAACTGACGATCCGTCAGGCGCTTATAAAGTTATTAAAAATTGCCGTGGTTCTTGTCTTGATGATAGCCCTACGTCAACAACGACATATATGAGCTATGCTAAATGGCAGGATGAATTAATTGCTTATAGCCAAGCTTGTGAGGATGCTAATAAAGACTCAAAGCCAGCAAGCGATGTAAATGAGAAGCCAAGTTATCATCATGGTCTGATAGGCTTTATCGGTTATGATATTGCTGCTCATGAGCTCAGCCCAGCTGCAAATATCGAGCTGGCAGCGCAGCCTTGTGCGGTACTAGGTCATTATGATATCTACCTAACTCCGTCTGATAAAGAAAATGGCTGGGGACTAAATACACTAGGTTTAAATACTGATAGTGAGGCAACAGACGCAACACTATCAGCGCTTATATCGTACTTAGACATGCTAGACCATGAATTATTCAATAGAAAAAAACCCTCTAATGACAGTGCATCATCGTTAGCGCCCTTAATATTGAACGAGCGATGGCATAAAAATGATTATCAAAGGGCTTTTGCAAAAACCCAAGATTATCTACAGCAGGGTGACTGCTATCAAATCAATCTGACCCAAGAGTGGCAAGGTTCTTTTGATAACAACCTCAACAATGATGACATTTTACCAACGCTTATTGATTATTTACCTGCCCTACATCGGAATACAAAGGCTCCCTTTGCAGGGTATTTGGCCGCCCATCATTTTAACCATGACATCAAAGACCTTACGTCACTGCATCCGTTCGAATTATTAAGCTGCTCACCTGAGTTATTTTTTACTTTTACAAAAGACACTAACACCAGCAAACATCATATTCGCACCAAACCGATCAAAGGAACGATGCCGCGCGGATTGAATACTGCACAAGATAATGCTTATAAACAGCAACTGATTGATAGTGAAAAAGATCGTGCCGAAAACGTTATGATCGTTGATTTACTGCGCAATGATTTGGGTAAATATGCCAAAACTGGTAGCGTCAAAGTGCCACAGTTATTTGCGATTGAGACCTTTAGCAATGTGCATCATATGGTTAGTACCATCACGGCTGAGTTAAAGCCAGATACTCATCCATTAGCCGTGTTATTTGGCAGTTTGCCTGCTGGCTCTATTACCGGCACACCAAAAAAGCGGGCGGTTGAGATTATATCTGAACTGGAAACTGCACCGCGTGGTGCTTATTGTGGCACCATGGGTTATATGAACTTTGATGGTAGTGGTCAATGGAATGTACTCATTCGCACGTTGCAAGCAAATGAATCGTTGAGCGGCGCTAGAGAAGTCAGTTTATGGGCAGGTGGTGGTATCACTGTCGCTTCTGATTGTGATGCTGAATATCAAGAATGTCTCGATAAGGTAGGTAATCTGTTAAGTGTCTTAAGTCAAGAACATCTCTATAAACACACTTAAGCGTCACTCAAAAAGACGACTAAAAAAATCCTGCTAACGTTATGTTGAGCAGGATTTTTTATTAATACAATTTCAAACCATCAAAACCGCGAACGAGATATTAATCAGCAACGATTTCAGCCTTTTTCTGTAATACTTGCAAAGCCTCGATTAAACGATTGTTTTGCTCAGCTGTACCGGTCGTAATACGCAAGTACTCACTGATGCGCGGTTTGTCAAAATGACGGACGATGATGCCTTGCTCTCGTAATGCATTCGCTACCGCACTCGCATTGCCCTCTTTTGGACGCACAAATACAAAGTTGGCATGTGACGGCAGCACTTGATAATCCAATGCCACTAAGTCCGCTGTTAGTGACTCACGCAGATCAATAACCTGCTGACGCGTTTGCTCAAAATATTCAGTATCTAAGACACTGGCCGTCGCCCCGGCTTGCGCCAGTTTATCGAGTGGATAGCTATTAAAGCTATTCTTCATGCGTGTCAGTGCTTCGATTAATGAGATATTTCCAAAGGCCATACCGACGCGTAAACCCGCGAGTGAGCGTGATTTCGAAAAGGTTTGCGTCACAAGAATGTTGTCAAACTCATTGATCAAGCTCACTGCTGAAATTTCTGAATCTGAGCTGCCATCAGCTGCCCCAGCAAAATCAATATACGCCTCATCAATCACAATCACTGCATTAGTGTGCTCGCCCGCCAACTTACGAATGGCGTCAAGCGATAATAATAAACCGGTTGGCGCATTAGGATTGGCAATGATGATACCGCTGCAAGGCTGACGATATGCATCAGGGTCGATACTGAAATCCTCTTCTAGCGCAATTTGTATCAAATCGATACCAAAAGTCTGCGCATATACAGGGTAAAAACTATAACTGATATCAGGGGCTAAAACAGGACGCTCTTTTAGGAAAAAACTGGCAAAAACGAGTGCCAACACTTCGTCTGAGCCGTTACCGACAAAGACTTGGTTTGCTTCAATACTATAAAGCTGTGCCAATGCGGCACGCAAATCATCAGATTCGGGCGCAGGATACAAGCGTAAATCATCTGCTTGCTGCTCTAAGACTTTTGCGATTGCCTCCCCTACTTTCGGGGAAGGTGGGAATGGGTTTTCATTGGTATTTAATTTACATAAATTGTCGTGTTGCGGCTGCTCACCAGGGACATAAGGTGACAAGTTACGCGCTTTAGATGACCAAAGTCTGGTATCTACCTTTGACTCACTCATAAATTATCCTAAAATTAGCCATGAAGACTATTAAAAGTAAATGTCTAAAAAAATGTCAAAAACAACTCTTCAACCATCCAAACTATCTTACTGATAACGATAGCGAGCTGAACGTGCATGGGCTTCTAAGTCCTCACGCTGCGCTAAGATATCTGCCGTTTCAGCCAATGGCTTGCTGCCTGCTTCACTACAATAAATAATCGAAGACTTCTTTTGGAAATCATAAACGCCGAGTGGCGAAGAAAAACGTGCGGTGCCAGATGTTGGCAACACATGATTGGGCCCTGCGCAATAGTCACCAATCGCTTCAGGCGTGTGACGTCCCATGAAAATAGCCCCAGCATGACGAATGTCACTTAATAGCGCATCAGGATTATCAACAGACAACTCTAAATGCTCAGGGGCAATACGATTAATGAGCGCCAACCCTTCAGCTCTATCTTTTACTAGTATCAACGCACCACGGTTTTTTAGCGAATCACGAGCGATATCAGCTTTTGGTAATTCTGCAAGTGCTTTTTCAATTTCAGCGGCCACTTCTGCGAGCTGCTGTTCACTAGTCGTGACAAAGATGGCTTGGGCGATACGGTCATGCTCAGCTTGTGACAATAAATCCATGGCTAGCCAATCAGCGCGATCTTGCGCCTCACCTTCTGCATAGACCAATACTTCAGAAGGGCCAGCAATCATATCAATACCAACTTGCCCAAATACCGCACGCTTCGCCGCTGCCACGTACTTGTTACCAGGTCCGGTGATTTTATCTACCGCTGGAATCGTTTCAGTACCGTATGCCAATGCCGCCACTGCTTGCGCACCGCCGATGGTAAAGACACGGTCAACTTGTGCCAAATGCGCCGCTGCCAATACCAATGGATTGAGTATACCTTTAGGCGCTGGCACCACCATGATCACTTCATTGACGCCGGCTACTTTGGCAGGAATGGCATTCATCAATACAGAGGATGGGTAAGACGCCAGACCACCGGGTACATAGATACCGACGCGATCGAGCGCAGTCACCTTTTGACCCAAGCGATTGCCCAGCTCATCTTCGTATTGCCAAGTTTCTTGTACTTGGCGCTCATGGAAGGTCTGTACCCGTGTCGCTGCCGTCGTCAATGCTGTTTTTACTTTTTCGTCAAGGTTAGCAAACGCCTCAGCAAGCGATTCTTTAGAGAGCTCGAGCTCTTGCATTGTCGTCGCTGGATGCTGGTCAAACTGCTGGGTTAACGCCAATACGACGCTATCGCCATCGTGGCGCACTCGGGCGATGATATCATCAACGGTTTTTAGTAAATCGGCATCATTGACCGTTTCAAAAGCAAGCAACTGTGTCAATTCACTATCAAAACTGGCATCTTGGGTACTTAACTGGCGCATGATCTCATCCTATGTCTGGGCATAAAATACTGCTAAAAAATAAACGATGGAAAAATAAAACCAATGGTATAAATGTGGCAAAAGCTTTCGTCAGCTTATCTATAATTATTTTATTCAGATTATACTGAACACTTACTATTTGACAAGCCAACACAATAAAACCAGTTTAGCATGCTATGTCTATCATAGAGCGCTAAACTGGTTTAAAAATCTGCATGACCATGCTTTATATTATCAATACATACGTCATATTATCGATGATAGGCATCTTTATACATTTCTGTTTTATGAGTTGCTAGCAACACTGTCTTTAAAGCTATCCAAGATCGGCTCAAGTAGTGCAAATTTTCGCTTGTAGCTAACCTGATTGACAATCAAACGTGATGACACATCACAAATATGATCGAGAGCTTCCAGACCATTGGCACGCAATGTATTGCCAGTATCAACCACATCGACAATCAAATCACCCAAACCGACTAGTGGGGCAAGCTCCATCGAACCGTATAGCTTAATGACATCGACTTGCTGACCTTGACTGGCAAAGTAAGCACGGGCAACATTGACATACTTGGTGGCAATACGTAGGCGACGATTGGGCAGTGGCGCATCTTTTACGCCAGCGGTCATCAGCTTGCATTGAGCAATTTTCAAATCAAGCAACTCATAGACATGATTGGCACCATGCTCTAGCAACACATCCTTGCCCGCTACCCCAAAGTCAGCAGCGCCATGTTCAACGTAGGTTGGTACATCGCTGGCACGCAGAATCAAAACGCGCACATTAGGATTTGAGGTCGGGAAAATAAGTTTGCGTGAGGCTTCAGGATCTTCTAGCAACTCAACACCAGCTGCGCGTAGCAATGGCATGGTCTCTTCTAGAATACGGCCTTTTGATAAGGCGAGTGTTAAGCCTGAAAACTCATCATTTACTTCGTTTAATAAACCATTACTCGGTAGATTGTTGCTTGCTTCAGTCATAATGACATCGTGTCCATGTACAGTGAGTATCCCCACTAAAGAGGATTTTTTAAATTTATAACGCCAAACGTTCAATTTTATAACGCCAATCCTAACAATAGTTGGCGCTACAAAATCTCATCAGCCAATCAAGCTTAATCGCTGATTTAATCGTTGGTATTGATACGTTCGATATTGACCCCAAGCGCACGCAGTTTTTCTTCAACATGCTCATAGCCACGATCGATATGATAAATACGGTCGATTAAGCTTTTGCCTTCAGCAGTCGCCGCCGCCATCACCAATGACATAGACGCACGTAAATCAGTCGCCATGACAGGGGCGGCTGTGAAGTTTTCGACGCCTTTAACCACAGCCGTATGACCATCTACTTGAATAGATGCGCCTAAACGATTGAGCTCAGGTACATGCATATAGCGGTTTTCAAAGATATTTTCGATAAAAGTACTGGTGCCATTCGCCAAGCAAGCAATCGCCATGACTTGCGCTTGCATGTCAGTGGGAAAGCCAGGGTGTGGCTGGGTACGGATATCAACAGGCAGTGGACGACCTTTCATTTGGGCGCGAATCCAATCATCGCCACTGGTAATCACGGCACCCATGTCTTCGAATTTTTCTAACACAGGCGTTAATAATAGTGCAGAAGTGTTTTTGGTCAATACATCGCCGCGAGTCATCAACGCGCCAGCAAGGTAAGAGCCAGTTTCGATACGATCTGGCACCACTGAATACTCACAACCGTGCAAGCGTTCAACGCCTTCGATAGTCATGATAGAAGTACCAATACCGCTTATTTTGGCACCCATCGCGACCAACATATTGGCCAAATCAACCACTTCTGGCTCAAGCGCACAGTTACCCAAAACAGTCGTGCCCTTGGCTAAAGCCGCTGCCATAATGACGTTTTCAGTACCGCCAACGGTCACCATGTCAAAAGAGTAGTTACAGCCAATCAGCTTGCCACCTTTTGGCGCTTGTGCTTTTACATAGCCATTCTCGACACTAATCTCAGCACCCATCGCCTCAAAGGCTTTTAGATGTTGGTCGACAGGGCGCGACCCAATCGCACAGCCACCGGGCAATGAGACTTCTGCCTCGCCAAAACGTGCCAGCAATGGCCCAAGGACTAAAATCGAGGCACGCATGGTCTTTACCAAATCATACGGTGCATAGAAGTTATCGATATTCTTGGTATCACAAGTGACAGTATCGTCCTGCTTTTGGATTTTGATACCCATGCCACCGATCAATTCAATCAACGTCCGCACATCTTGTAATGAGGGCACATTGTGCAATGTCGTTGGGGTCTCGGCCAATATCATAGCTGCCAATAATGGCAAAGCAGCATTTTTGGCGCCTGAGATAGTGACTTCCCCTGCGATACGACTACTACCAGTGATTAAAAATTGATCCATAGAAGTGACAACCTAGCGATGAGTATTAAAAATAGTGAAAATCAGACTTATCGAACCAATCATTGTAATAATTGTTAAAACAATCAGTTCTGTACAAGCCAATCGTATATAAAAAATTTAACCTTTTGACTGAACATCCCATTCAGCAGGTGTCAGCGCTTGAATATTGAGTGCGTGAATATCACCACTGGCAATCTTGTCATTGACTAACGCATAGATCGCTTGCTGACGTTGCACGGCGCGTTTGCCCTCAAAACTGGCATCAACCACGCGTACATCAAACTTATTACCTTGATTGGCAGCTTGAATAAAAGCGTCTGGGAAGTGAGTCTGTAAAAATGCAATCAAATCGTCAGCGTTCATGCTCATAAAATATTCTGCCTTAAAGTTTCAGATAGGGTATAGAGGTAAAGTGACGACATTATAACAAGAGTTGAAGCATCTTACAGTACTGTCTTACGCAACTGCGCCTAAGCAATCCAGCCAGCACTAACAACACGGTTAAATGCCAAATATTTAAATAGGCGCAGTATGAGCAGACCTGACTATTTAAGCTTTTTATCCAAGTACGTTAATACTTGCGCACGCACATCATTGACCCACCGTAGCGGCGGTGCCATGGCACCGATACTGGTGGCATGGCTAGCCCCTTTGATTTCACCGTTTTCCACAGTAACACCCGCCTCTTGCAGCGCTTTGGTCATTTTAATCGTATTGGTTGCATACACCACTTTATCTTTTTCGGCAGTCAGCAATAAATATGGCGGCTGCTCACCTTTGATTTGACGATCTGGCATTACCTCGTCTGGTGTGGCATCAGCAGCAAAGGCTGTTGCGCTGTCAAATTTACGAAAGTCATAACTATAAGGACCAGCAATACCGACAACCGCTTTAATGTCTTTTGGCTTAACACCATAAGGCGCTAAAAAATCCTCATTGGCAACAGCAGCAACCGCATTGAATGCACCTGCAGAGTGTCCAACCACCGCCAAGCGCTTTGGATCGGCATGCAGACTGGTTGCATTGTCGATGCTCCAAGCAATCGCTTGTGCCGCATCTTCGACATAATCAGGATAAACATGTTCAGGTGCTTTACGATAATTAATCACGGCGGTGACATAGCCTGCCTGCGCCAAGCTTTGACCGACAAAGGCATACTGTTCTTTATTACCACTCTCCCACGAACCACCATGGACGAAAACCACCATTGGATAACTGTCGTTGATAGCGCTTTGGGCTTTCATCGCTTGTGCCAATGGCTTGGGATAATAAATATCTAAGTCTTGCGATGGCTCATCACCATATAGAATGTTTTTACTGACCCCAACGCCGCCACTTGACGTAATACCATTGACCACAGCAAGTGGTGACAAAGCTTGTGCATTTTGGGCAGCGAGTACAATGCCGCCTATCGCCAATGCAGCAGTAACGCCTGCCCCTGAGAGTTTGAGCGTGCGGGCTTTAATATTTGGTTGTTCGGTATTGCATGAATCAATAGCTGGAGCGCGCGTGCTTGAATCCTTCATAGCCAGTATTCCTATTATATTTATTTTCAATCAACAATGGATTGCCTTATAACAGCCGTATGGGTTCTGTACTTCATTCACCATAAAACATAACGACGTTTTGTGATGAATGAGCCTCACGCTGTCACAGTTGTTTTTTACTTTTTATATCTTACTGGCTGGCTGAAGCATTATCGTGCTTTTACTGTTGCCACTGTTTAGGATTATTGTGATTACTTAACAGTGCGCTTATTGATTAAATACTTATTGACCCTGATAAAGATCAATATAAGGGCTGGATGACGGCTGATTAACCGACTCCCCTTCCTCTGTTATGACAATAGGTGTCGCAGTACTAGTAGCATTAGGCGTCACAGTGTTGTTTACATTAGGGTTAGCGTTAGACGCTACATTAGAGTCAATAGCAGGCACCATCGTAGGATTGGCCAAATTATTTTCATACATAATATCGTCTTCAGCCAACTTCACCCCTCTATCATCGACGACGGTGGTCAGCAATACCAGCTCTGTAATACCGATTGTGTCGTTAGCGATATCAATCAGATGGCTTTGTTGGGTAGGCGTCATGCGCCCCATAATATAGACCACACCATTATCAGTCACCGCTTTGATTTGTGAGGCTTTGACGCCGTCATTCGCTGCGACTTTTGCCAATAGCTTTGAGGTAATATAACCATCGTGAACGGTTGAGCTATAACCCTTCGAGGCACTAACATTCAGCTCGTTGTAGACACGGCGCACATCTGGCATGGAGCTGACAACTTTTTCGACTTCTGCTTTGATTGCCTCAGTTGGCACTTCGCCTGTCAATAACACTTCACTGTTAAAACTATCAATACCCATACGGCTGATTTGCTGAAGGTCTTCTTTGAGCCCATAAACATTAATTTTGACCGTATGCTCAATACTACGATCGAGCAAACGCTGTGGAATCGTGCGCTCGGTCATCGGCACGCCATAGGTACCCTCGGTACTATTGGTCAGATAATTGGTGCTGCAACCTGTACTGACGAGAACGAAACCAGTTATTAGCATAACGCCTATCGCTGTGCGACGTGATGAACCAAAAATAGCAGTGCGCAAATGCATCCGTGTCATTATTTACCTCTTAAAGCATGATGGTGACGATTGTATGAGATCAATTGGTTTAGCCGTTTTAACTGAGTAACTCTCAAATATCAAATATCAAATATCAAAATAAGAATTATCGACTGAGTAATCGCTAACGTCGTTGTTTCTACGACTAGCCATTTTCTTTCAATCACTTTACTTAATTTTTACGGTGGGCGGTTAGGTTTTTGGTAACGATAACATGGGGTCGTACTTTCTTTGCCTGTTTGCTAACACAGTCAAAACGCACTATTACCATGCGCTGGCTATAAAAGCGCCTTTTAGCCATTCTGTCTGACTCTTCAATTTATTCGTAAAATCCCTGTTATTTTTATCCGTATTATTTACAGCAATGCTGTGAGTATTAACCTTATTCGTATCATAAGCAATCACATCAAAGCGGCACTCATAATGACTATACTCAGGGTGCACTTGTAAAAAATAACGAGCCGTCTTTATAATTTTACGTTGTTTGCTTGCCGTGACGCTAAGCGCGGCGTCACCAAAACCTGAATGCTGACGCTGACGTACTTCAATAAATACCAGCGTCGACCACGCCTGCCCCGTCTCTAGCATTATTAAATCTAACTCACCAACTTTAGGCTGCTGCCAGTTTTGTGCAATCAGCTGTAATCCTTGCGCTTGTAAAAACTCACACGCTCGTTGTTCAAAGCGGCTGCCTTGGCGCTGTTTTGGTGAAGTAAGGGTCAAAGGTTTATGATCTGCCATAGCATCCATGGGTCTGGTCAACATTTCATAATTATCATAGCACAACATGCTAAACTAACCACTTTTGCGCCCTTTTGTCATTATTGATTGTTCGCTATTTACCTGAACGATATATGATAAATGCCAGCGCCACCTTATTTTTTAATTCCAGTTTTTAATACTTCGAGGTTTTATGTCTACCCCTACTGCGATGCCAGCTTGCCTATATATCGTTGCCACGCCGATTGGCAATCTTACCGATATGACACCGCATGCGGTTGATATCTTAAAGCAAGTCGCTATCATTGCCTGCGAAGACACCCGCACATCAGGTAAGCTGTTGTCGCATTTTGGCATCGACACTAAAGATAAAAAAAGCAGTAAAACGGACGATACCAAAGCGCCAGCCACTCATAATAACTTGGATGATTCTGAGGCTGTAGGCAAGCAAAAAGGACACAATAAGCTTTGGGCATACCATGAGCACAATAGCGCCATTCAAACGCCTAAAATTATTGAGATGATTCAGCAAGGTTATTCGGTCGCCTTAATCAGTGATGCCGGTACGCCGCTGGTCAGTGACCCTGGCTATCAATTGGTGCAAGCTGCCCATGCTGCTGGGGTTACTGTGTCGCCTATCGTTGGCGCTTCTGCGGCGATTGCTGCATTGTCTGTAGCGGGATTACCGTCAGACCGTTTTAGCTTTATTGGTTTTTTACCAGCGAAAACCCATGGTCGCCAAAAACAACTGAGTGCCCTCACCTCGCGTACCGAAACATTGATATTTTATGAAGCACCGCATCGTATTATTACCAGCTTAGAAGATATGACGACGATATTTGGCGCAGATCGTGACGTGGCTTTTTGCCGCGAATTGACCAAAACCTTTGAGACCGTCCGTAAGAGTACGCTAGGCGAGTTGGTTGAGTTTGTCAAAGCAGATGATAATCAGCAGCGTGGCGAAATAGTCGTGGTGGTCGCTGGCGTTGATGCGGCACAAGATACTGACGATATCAGCATCCATGACAAATTATTGCAAAGATTGTTAGAGGATTTATCGGTCAAAAAAGCCGCTGCATTGGCGTCCGATATTACGGGTGTCAAAAAGAATGCCCTCTATCAGCGTTTGCTTGATCTACAAGCTGAATGACTTTCGAATATAAAAGATAAGCGTTTATAATTTAATTGAGGAGAAGTGAGCAATGTACGATGTAATGGCGATAGGGAATGCCTTGGTTGACCACGAATATGTGCTATCTGATGCAGCGTTGGAAGAGACAGAGTTGACCAAAGGCAATATGACCTTGGCAGGTATCGAAGAGCAGCAGCAACTATTGGCCTACTTCCAACTTGCACAAATTGCGCCATCAAAACAAGCGGGTGGCGGCTCAGCAGCCAATACCATGTACGCCTTTGCCAGTTTAGGTGGCAAGCCGTTTTATGCTTGCCGTGTGGGCGATGATGATCAAGGCGCCTTTTACCTCAGGGACTTGCACGAAGCAGGCGTGGCCACCTCAGACAAATCTATCCATGAAGGCGGTGTAACTGGATCTTGTGTGGTTGCCGTTACAGAAGATGGTGAACGCACCATGCAGACTTATTTAGGCACCTCAAGCGATATTGTCGCTGATAACGTCGATTTTGATGCGCTAACGCAAGCAGATTGGTTATACCTAGAAGGCTATTTGGCCATGTCCGAGGGCATCCAGCCAGCAATGACTCAGTTACGTCAGCAAGCTGGCATTCATAATGCAAAGATTGCGGTGAGCTTCGCTGATCCAGCGGTGGTTAAATTTGCCAAAGACGGTTTGCTCAATATGCTGGGCAATAAAGTGGCGGTGATATTTTGTAATAGTGAAGAAGCCAAGCTCTTTACGGATAAAAAACAAGTCAAAGCAGCCGCGCGTGCCTTACTTGAGCATTGCCAAATTGCGGTAGTGACGGATGGCGAAAAAGGCGCTGTTATCGCTCATAAACCTGATGCCGAGTCAGAGATTGTGGTATATGATATTGCTACGCCAGTCGTTGCCAATGTCATCGATACCAATGGGGCTGGCGACAACTATGCGGGGGCGTTCTTATACGCATTATCGCAGCAGTACACCTTACCAGAATGTGGTCATCTTGCCAGCGAAGTGTCCGCACAAGTGATTCAACAATTTGGCCCACGACTCATGCCGCAGGATTATAAAGAGATTGCCAAACGGGTACTGTCCGCTTAATCTCTAAACATATTTTAGGACATCACAACCCTAATAAAAAAGCCCATATCGAATCGATATGGGCTTTTTCTTTTGCAAATTATTTAGTTTTAATAAATCAAAAACTTGGACATTAAGCCGAGGCTAGAGCTTGCTCTAAATCGGCTTTGATATCATCGATATGTTCAATACCAATCGATAGACGCACCATATCAGTACTCACGCCAGCATTGGCAAGTTCTTGCTCGTTTAGCTGACGATGAGTCGTGGTCGCTGGATGACACGCCAATGATTTGGCATCACCAATATTGACCAAGCGCGTAATCAACTGCAACGCGTCAATAAAGCGCGCCCCAGCTTCAAGACCACCTTTTACCCCAAAGGTCAAAATAGCTGAGGGCGTACCCTTCATGTATTTCTTTGCAAGCTCGTGCTCAGGATGATCTGGCAGACCCGCATATTTTACCCAAGCAACTTTATCATGGTCTCGCAGATACTCAGCCACTGCTTGCGCGTTCTGTACATGACGCTCCATACGCAAGCTCAGCGTCTCCATACCCTGCAAGATACCAAAAGCATTTAATGGGCTAAGTGCCGCGCCAGTATTACGCAGCGGTGCCACGCGAGCACGAGCGATAAAGGCCGCTGCACCAACGTCCTTGACGAAGTTCACACCGTGATAACTGTGATCTGGCGTGTTCAGCAATGGGAAACGCTCAGGGTAATCACCCCAAGGGAACGTACCACTATCGACAATCGCACCACCAATCGAGGTGCCCGTACCACTCATATATTTAGTCAACGAATGAATGACAATATCCGCCCCAAACTCAAACGGACGGCAAATCGCTGGCGTGGCAACCGTACTATCAATCACCACCGGCACACCATATTCGTGCGCGATGTCACTGAGTGCTTGAATATCAATAATGTTACCCAGTGGATTACCGATACTTTCAGCAAAGACCATCTTGGTCTTATCATCAATTAAATCACGAATCGCCTCAGGATTTTTGTGATCAAAGAAGCGGACTTCGATACCCTGACGCGGCAAAGCATGGGCAAATAAATTATAAGTACCGCCATACAAGGTCGATACAGCAACGATGTTGTCACCCGCTTCACAGATAGTTTGAATCGCATAAGTGATGGCTGCCATGCCAGATGCTACTGCAAGCGCACCGATACCGCCTTCAAGCGCCGCAACACGCTCTTCTAATACCGCATTGGTTGGGTTCATAATGCGAGTATAAATATTGCCCACGACTTTTAAATCAAACAAATCTGCGCCATGCTGGGTATTATCAAACGCATACGAGCTGGTGTGATAAATAGGCACAGCGACCGCTTTGGTCGTTGGCTCAACACTATAACCGGCATGAATCGCTAAGGTCTCTAAGCGCTGCATTGGTTTTGTGCCGTTATCTAAATTGCTCTCTGGTTGTCCATCACTCATAACAAACTCCTCGGTAGTCACTAAAAAAGCCATCTTATAAATGATAGCCATAAAAAAAAGCTGAGTTAATCATAACCCAGCTTCTTTATGAAAAGAATAGCCAATGTTGGGTTTATTAATAACCACCCAGCATAAGCGACCCTATTTCAATCTACTTCTGATTGTATTGATACTTACCACTTATTTGTAATAAGCATTTTCAGTACGAGTATGATCCGTCTCATCGATGACTTGTGTCAGCTCTGGTATTTGCTGCTTAAGTTGCACTTCGACGCCTTGACGCAAGGTCATATCAACGGCTGAACAGCCTTGGCAACCACCACCGAATTTCAATACAGCAGTGAGACCAACGCCTTCTTCATCAATCAACTCAAGCAACTGTACGTCACCACCATGCGCCGCTAAGCCTGGGTTAATCTCAGACTGTAATACGTAGTTGATACGCTCTTCTACGCTGGCATCAGCACCCACTTTTGGCATTTTAGAGTTTGGCGCGCGGAAAGTTAGCTGACCACCGAAACGATCTTTATTGTAGTCAATGACTGCATCTTCTAAATAAGGGACTGACGACGCTTCAATAAAAGCAGAAAAATCATCGTAGGTAAAACGTAGATCAGCACTGTCTTCTTCGCCCGGTTGGTTATAAGCCATACAGCACTCGGCACGTGGCGTACCAGGATGCTCGACGAAGATACGCACACCGATGCCATCGGTATCTTGCTTGGACAATAAATCGGCCAAATAACCTTGGGCTGACTCGGTAATGGTAATATTACTTTTCGTTTCTGTTTGCTCAGTATCTAGCGCTGATTCATAGTTTGCAGATTGATCTGATTGGCTGGCTTGATTGTGCTCACTCATAATTTTTCCTATGCGTTATGACACAAACGCGACTGCTGTCATAGCTGCTGTGTCGTGAATTTGGGCAATTTGGTTTAACAGTTATCAAGCATAACGGTTGATATTATAGTGCTCTAACGGCAATCTTGATAAAGGTTTGATGATTTTATAACCACTATTATAGCGCATTCAGTCAATAATTCCGACTGCGCTACTGCGAATTAAAGCGTGACCGTTATAAATAGCCACTATTGGTTTTTTTAATGGTGACATATAAAAGATAAATAGGTGACATTAATATAGATAATAGAATGGGCTAATAATGCTACGCAAAATTATTTAATTACCCACACCGCGTCTGCTATTGTTTATATTAAGGCTGCTTGATTGATTATCAAGGATGAAAGTGTATTAGGGATTGCCGAGTAGACATATCGTGCTACTCAGTATTAACCATACAATAAATGATGTCATAAACGATGCCATAACAAAACAATCTAGACGAGACCGCTTTATGATGACAGAAACCCTAAAACTGGTAAGCACCAAAGACGGCGAAAAAATAGCCGTTTGGAAGATTGTGGATACTGCAAAAGATGAAAAGAAGACTGATGTTCTCACCACCAATGCACCTAGGGTAAAAGTACAAAACATCCTATTGACCCACGGTACCTTTTCGGACAAGCAAACTTGTTTAATAATCGCCCACTATCTGGCGCAGCTTGGTCATCATTGCTACATTATGGAATGGCGCGGTCATGGTGCAAGCTCGATACCAACAGACAAATTCAACTTCGAAACCGTCGCAACCTATGATTTTGAGGCCACCTTTCGTTACTTGTTTGATGAGTTAAAACTGGATAATTTACATTGTGTCACCCACAGTGGCGGCGGTGCCTGCCTAACCATGTTTTTAATCCAAAACCCCCAGTATATTGACCACATCAACAGCATCAGTATGTTTGCCTGTCAAGTTTATGGCGCAGTATCGAACCCGATTAGCTACACTAAAATTCTCGCAGCCAAAGTATTTACGAGACTACTAGGCTTTATCCCAGCTAAGAAGCTTAAAATGGGTCCTTTTAACGAAAGCTATTATACGATGAACCAGTGGTACGGCTGGAACCTGAACAAAGACTTTAAAAGCAGCTTTATACAACAAAGTAAATTTGAAACAACGACAATTGATGAAAATACGCCCTCTAATATCGCATCTAAAAATGCTGCATCTCATACTACATCTCATAACAGCCACTTCGATTATCGACAACACATGTCAATGATTACCACGCCTATCTATGCGATCAGTGCCAAAGGCGACCATTTTATTTCGCCAACCCGTGGCTGTCAGTTGTTTTTTGATAAGTTTGCTAACCCAAAAAACGTCTTTCGAGAGTATTCCCTTGACCATGGAGACTTGGATGATTATACCCATAGCCGCATTATGATAAGCCGTAATGCTGCTACAGAGATTTGGCCAACGGTGACCGCATGGATAGAGAAGCATGCAAGATAACGATGACACACCCCTACACATCTTTATACTTGTCAGAAAGTCATAGGCTGTGTCAGTATTAGCGTCATCAATTTTTAACCAATAAAAAATAAGTCGTAGGAAAGTGGCGTCTATGAGTGGATTATCAGAGCAAAATCTAGATACACAAAACCCAGATAAGCAGGACAAAAAACACTATCGTTATTTGGTGTTTATTGGGCGCTTTCAGCCGTTTCATTGCGGGCACAAAGCGGTCGTGGATGAAGCATTGAAGCGTGCCGACAATGTCATCATGCTCATCGGCTCCGCAAACTTACCACGTAGCTTACGCAACCCCTTTAGCGTTGCTGAGCGCGCCGCAATGATTAAAGACGCGTACTCAACAGCAGATGCCGCGCGTATTCACTGCGTCGGACTCGATGATGCGCTCTACAATGACACGCGCTGGCTGCAATACGTGCAAGCAGGCGTGAAGTCGGTCACCGGCGACTTGCAGACCGATATTGGTCTCATTGGTCATTCAAAAGACAGCTCATCGTATTATTTATCGCTATTCCCCAACTGGGCGTCGGTCTCTGTACCCAATTATCACAATCTATCGGCTACCCCTATTCGGGATAGTTATCTGATGGGTGCCACGCCAACGCCTGAGCGCACCCCTGAGTCGACCCGCAACGTCCTAAATGACTTCAAAAAAACCGAGGATTATCAGCAGCTGCACGAAGAAGCTGACTTCGTTGATAAGTATAAAAGGCAGTGGGAGTCTGCGCCTTATCCACCTACCTTTATGACGGCAGATGCCTTGGTCGTCCAGTCAGGTCATATTCTGTTGGTAGACCGTCGCAGCATGCCAGGGCGCGGACTATGGGCACTGCCCGGTGGTTTCTTGAATCCAAAAGAGACCCTCTTTGATGCCTGTATCCGTGAGCTACGCGAAGAGACGCGCCTTAAAGTCCCAGAGCCAGTATTACGTGGCTCTTGTCATAGTCAACATACCTTTGACGACCCTTACCGCTCAGCGCGTGGTCGCACGATTACCCAAGCCTTTTACTTTCAGCTAAAAAACGATCCAAAAGGTCTGCCCAAGGTAAAAGGCGGTGATGACGCGGTCAAAGCATTTTGGTTACCGCTTGCCGAATTGGATGCCACCATGATGTTCGAAGATCACTATGCGATTATCACCAAAATGGTTGGCTTGTAAGACATTGTGTCATTGACTGTTTAGTGCATTAATGACTCATTTTCAATCAATGACACTCTATATAATTTACCTTATAAGTTTGGTTTTATCAGTGCCACTTATATTTTCACCGCCCAAGCCGATAGACGGCAAGGGCTACTAAGCAGCCTTTAGTTATCCTTACTAGATGCTGTCAATGGATGAACCGTTAGACTGTTGAGCAATAAGTTGATGCTAATGTACATAAAACACTTTTAGTCCATTTAAGGCTCAACAATGATGCGAGTCGTCCATTTCACTCAAAGCAGAGGAGTTCTGTGATGTATACCAGCAATTTAAATAATTTAATCTTAAATAGCGACAGCTATAAAACCTCACATTGGGTGCAATATCCAAAAGGTAGTGAGTATCTATCCAGCTATATTGAAGCGCGTAAAGGCGATTACGATGTGGTATTTTTTGGGCTGCAAGCCTTTATCAAAGAATACCTGAGTACCCCTATTACCCACCAAGATATTGATGAAGCCGAAATACTGATTCAAGCGCATGGCTTGACCTTTAATCGTGCAGGTTGGGAACGCTTAGTTGATAAACATGGCGGCTATTTGCCACTACGTATCGAAGCCATACCTGAAGGCAGCATCGTTCCAGTATCCAATGTGGTCTGTCAGATTATCAATACTGACCCAGAATTCTATTGGCTGCCAAGCTATATCGAAACGGCATTACTCCGTGCTATCTGGTATCCATCAACGGTCGCCAGCGTCTCGCACTATTGCAAAGGTATCATTCGTCAAGCGCTAGAAAAATCAGCGGACAATACTGAGTCATTAACCTTTCGCTTGCATGACTTTGGCTCGCGCGGTGCGTCTAGTCAGGAGTCCGTGGCGCTTGGTAGCCTCGCTCATTTGGTAAATTTTGCTGGTACAGATTCCATGACGGCTTTGGTGGCTGCCAGTCGCTGGTATCAAATGGATAAAGACATGCCTGCCTTTTCTATCCCTGCCGCTGAGCATAGCACCATGACTGCATGGGGTCGTGATGGCGAAACTGCTGCTTTTGCCAATATGATTGAGCAGTTTGGTGGGGCGGGTAAGAGCTTTTCAGTGGTCTCTGATAGCTATGACTTATGGAACGCCATTGACAATATTTGGGGTGGCAGTTTGAAGGACGACGTGAAAAACATGGGCGGTACTTTAGTCATCAGACCTGATAGTGGTGAGCCTGCTAAAGTAGTCCGCGAGGCACTGGAGCGCTTGGCAGTGAAGTTTGGCACGACGGTTAATAGCAAAGGCTACAAAGTTTTGCCAGATTATGTACGTGTCATCCAAGGGGATGGTATTAGTCCGCAAAGCTTGAGCAAAATTATCGACGTGGTCATGAAGGCAGGATTTAGCGCTGAAAACGTGACCTTTGGTATGGGTGGTGGATTACTCCAACAAGTCAATCGCGATACCATGAGCTGGGCGATGAAAGCCAGTGCCATCTCTATCGATGGCGCATGGAAAGACATTTACAAAGACCCTATCACTAGCCGCTCAAAACGCTCAAAAAAAGGTCGCTTGGCGTTGGTCGAAGACAGCAAAGGACAGCCAACAACCATCAAAGCGGATGATCTACCCGCTGATGCAGACAACCTGTTACGTGACGTGTATGTCGATGGCAAATTACTCGTCGAAGACAGCCTCACTACAATTCGGGAGCGTGCAGGATGGTAGCCATATGATAAATAGCTATAAAATGGCGTCGGTTGCACGCGACGTCCTACTCGCTCCTGTTTATCTTTATCAAGGCCGCAAAATCAAGCGTGATACGGTGCGCTTGCCTGAGCCAAACGGAGAGCGACACGGACATATTCAATTAGGCAAACCGACTGATACCATTGCTAATACTGAAAATAAGACCAAGCAAACGCTAAATCTCATGATCGTTGGCGATTCAGCAGCAGCAGGTGTTGGTAGTCAGACACAGCATGAAGCACTCGTTGGTAATTTGATGCCTATCTTAGCGCAGCAATCTGTGATTAATACTCAGTTTGCTAACTTGGCCTGGTCATTGCAAGCGACCACCGGACATACCAGCTTTGATATCTTGCGCAGGCTTTATGTGCTGCCCGCGCCTAACCACCCCATCGATGTAATGGTGCTAAGTGTTGGCGTCAATGACACCACCTCGAACGTCTCTGTGGGTAAATGGCAGCAGCAAATCGAAGATATTGTTGCGATCGCTCAGCGTAAATTTGGCGTACGGCAATTGATTTTTTTGAGTCTGCCGCCTATGGCGCAAATGCCTGCGATACCTGCCCCTTTGAATAACTTCGTCGGTGCTAAAGCTTCAATGCTTGATGCAACATTACAACAAGTATGTGCAAGTAATGAGGGTGTCACTTATATGGCCACTGATTTTCCACGGATGATAGAAGAGCACTCTAAGGGCATGCCAATTGATATTAAGGTGATGTTTGCCAGTGATGGCTTCCACCCTAGTAGTTTAATGTATGGCTACTGGGCGCAGCAGTTGGCAGAGCTCATTGTCAAGTTACTTAATTCATCAGCTGCCAAATTGAGCCGCCCTGCTTTCTAAAAGCTGATATCTCAAAAACTGATATCTCAAAAACTGACATCTTGAAAAATAACAGCTCAAGATTTAATAACCTAAAACTTACCGTTGAATGTTAAACAAAAAAAACCGCTGAATAATCAGCGGTTTTTTATGGCTTAGCAAAATAAATTGACGCGATAAGCGTAATTTATTCAGCAGAATCAGCAGCTTGTTCAGTAGAATCAGCAGCTTTCTTGTTACGGCCACCAAACGCACCAAAGCGTTTGTTAAAGCTAGCAACACGACCTTCGGTAGAAGTTTTACGTTGCTCACCAGTATAGAATGGATGCGACGCACTTGAGATATCAAGTGGGTAGTATGGGTATTCTTTACCTTCGTATTCACGAGTGGCTTTGGTTTTAGCCGTTGAACGAGTCAAAAAGAACACGTCAGCGTTAGTGTCGTGGAACAAAACTTCTTGGTAATCAGGATGGATATCTTTACGCATAATAAACTCTCTATGTCCGATGTATTTACAGTCTTATTGACAATATGTCGAAGCTTTTATAAAAAAGCACTTATAAAACTGAGCATACGTAACTGAGGCACTAAGGACATTTGCAAGGCTGGCAGCTGCGTCACTGGCTTATTCCAGCACCCAACACCATACCTCTGCTTACCTAGCCTTCCCCAGCGGGAAAATTAAACCGCGATTTTAACGGTTTTTGGCGTTTGATGCAAGCAGCAGTTGCGATCATCATAGAGGATAAAGCACCAGCAAGCCGACAATGTTATTGAGATAAGTATTTTATGCTATTATAATATTTGATTAGATAAACCACTTAATAACGATGTAATTTGTAGATTATTTAAATAATACCTACTTTTTAGGGCGTGTCCTCATTTTAAAAATGGTGATAAAAATGAGATAAATTGCAGTCAAACGAGGAAAATAGCTGGTTAATATCAGGATATTAACCAGCTATTTAACGATGCTTGGCAAAATTTAGCCATTTTTAGCCCGTTTAGATATGATCAATTGAATTGAGGACACGCCCTAGTATTGAGTTTTTAGTATTAAGATTCATAAAATATTAGCCGTGTTGCCCATAGCCTGCTTTTATAAATACTTACTGCTATTATGACAAACGTCACCTCAGTGACCATTCAATACTCGTAAATTAATCATCGTTAAATTAATCATCGTTAAATTAACGGTTATTAAATGAAGTACTACTCATTCACAGTCACTAAATAAGGATAATAAATAATGATAAATACTGCCCTAAAAACCACCACGAAAGCCCTACTCATCAGCTCAGCACTTGCGGTCACCGCCATGGCAAGCGCGGCATTACCTAGCCAATGGCAATTAGATGACTCACATACCCGTGTCGGATTTTCTGTCAATCACTTAGGGTTTTCAACGACCATGGGTCGCTTTAATGATGTGCAAGGTGTGGTCAATTACGATATCAAAGCCCCTAGCAAAACCAATATGAGTTTTACAATTGCAACCGATAGTATCGATACCAATTGGGATGCCCGTGATAAGCATCTAAGAACGGATGAATTTTTTAATGTGGCTGAATACCCAGCGATGACTTTTAAATCTACCCAAGTCACTTTTAGCAACCCACAACAAGCCAAAGTAACGGGTGATTTCACCATGCTTGGCCAAACCAAACCCCTCACACTAGACGTAACGTTAAATAAAATCGCCAACAGCCCTCTTACGAAAGAGCCAGTCATTGGTTTTCGTGCTACCGGCATCATTGATCGCGCAGCCTATGGTATGACGGCGTTTGCTGCCGGCATTACTACCGATGTTCCCATTCAAATCGATGGTGAATTGGTACAGAAAACAACAAAATAGCGCTGAAATACTTTTTATAAATCCTTTACCTAAAAAAGCAGCCACTATGATGGCTGCTTTTTTTCGACTTGAAACCTACTTGTTTTATTTAGTTTTAACGATATGCCAAACGCCAAGCTTGTTATCACCGTCGGTATCGCCAACTTTTGTATCATTGGCATAAAAGTACAAAGGCTTACCATTGACAGCCCATTGATATTTACCGTCTTCCCGTTGGAAAGCGGCAAACTGACCAGAAGCTTGGGCATTGCTAGGAGCCATAAAAGCAGGCCAAGCTAATAGACATGCCGAGCCACACTCTGATTTGTTCATGGAGTCTTTGTCAAAGGTATATAGCGTCATTTTGTTGGTGGCATCCACTAGCATGCCATTCATGCTGGCAACTGGTGCTTTATTGCTCATGGTAGCTTGTACATCATGCATGCCTGAATCGTCGTTGCCAAACACATTGTTTAGCGTCGAACAACCCGTTACGGTCAACACACTGGCTAGGGCAGATAACATCAGAATACGTTTCATAATCACTTCCTTGTATTTAAAAAAAACATCTCATTAATCTAGATTTTTATTGAACTAAATTTTTATTGAACATGGTGTTCATTAATTATCAATATTGCAATCTGCTGATTTGTGCGATAGTTAAGTCATACGCTCAGACAGTTGCTTTACTTTCATACGCTTTACTTTCATACGCTTTACTTTCATACGCTTTACTCTCACAGAGGATTTCAAGTCGTTTTACTATAGCATATGCTCTAAAACGGTCGTTTTTGCCAGAATATAAACTTACAAAAATCTGCGAATATTACAAATTGATAAACCATCACGTGAATCTTATGAGCAAAGGTATTTCATGTTGATGGACGTTTAAAGGATTGTTGATACTTGAACGATGCTAGGCGTCTCATTTCTATTTTTGTTTTTCATGGTCAAGACAGTCCATGGCAATTTGTTGACAAAACTAATGCATCTACTTACGTATTTGTCATCATATACACAATAGGTTTTCGTAAAATAGCGCTATAAATGATAAGCAGTATATGAGAAGAGCGATATAATCAAAAGTATGACTATAGCGGTCTCATATGAATGTTGAACTTGACTGTATCCGCACGCATATCAATAGCTACAACAAGATTCAAGATACTGACATGATCAGACACTTATATGCCCAAACAATTATATGAATAAGCAGAGCATGTCCCGACGCTGATGCTATCAAGGATATAACAACGACAATGACCGATAATTTTAGCAAAAACGCCTCTCAAGCCATCCTGCACGATGCTGAATCGCAGAATACTGATGCTCAAGGTATTGATCTCAAAGATATCGAATTTTTAGAGACTAAACTTGATACAGCAGCGGCTGCCACAAAGGACGAGCTATCTAAAAAACGCGTCGGCATTCTAGGCGGCGGTACTGCAGGGGCAACGATTGCTATTCGCCTCGCTGCACTAGGGCTTGAGACCTACGTCTTTGAAAAGAAAAAGTCGCTTATCGATGGTCCACCAATGTGCCATTTGCACGCGGGTGGTAATCTATATCGTGAAATTCCTGACGAAGACTGCGTTGCTTTGCTTAAACAATGTATCGATATTCTGCGCCTTTATCCTTATACCATCGATGTACGTCCAACTGTATTTGCTGTCCCAACGCGCGACGAAGGCTTGCCCGAAGACTTGCTCCCGCGTCTCGATATCTTGACGGATGCTTATCGCGAGCTCATCGCACAAGACAGCAATAACAAAGTACTGGGCGAACCGGAAAACTACTATCAGCTCTATAGTCATGAGCAACTGATTGCTCTGTCTGAACGTGAGCAAGTTGCGATACCGAGCACGGTTGACGAATGGGTGATACCGGTTGCCAAATATCTGGACTTAAATAAAGTGAAGTTTCCGCTTATCGTCGTGCAAGAGTATGGCTGGAATATTTTTCGTTTAGCCGCTTCTGCTCAACTCGCCTTAGAAGGTTATGAGCATGCGCACGTCTTTACCAATACGGAAATTAAGCAAGTCATGCCTGTGGATTGTGAGAACTGTACCAACGCTGATCACCATGTCACAAAATGGCGCGTCGATTACCAGCAGGCGAGCCGGTCTCAACCTGAGTCTATCGAAGTCGATTACTTGGTCAATGCTTGCGGTTTTCGCACTGGTGTTATCGACGATATGGTCGGTGTCAAAGTCGAGCGTATGGTTGAGTTCAAATCTTCTTATATCACGCACTGGGGCGACGCTGGTGGACAAATACCCGAGATTATCGTGTATGGCAGTCGCGGCACGCCAGAGGGTATGGCGCAGCTAACGCCTTATCCAGGCGGTTACTTTCAAATCCACGGTATGAGTAAAGCCATCACCCTATTTACTGATGGCTTAGTCGCTTCTGATAAAGCCAGTGCACAACCTCAATTACCGCCTCAGTATGTACATTATATCGAAGATGGCTGGGACAAAGCACCGCTACAAGCCCGTAGCCAGCAAGCAATTGAGTACGTAGCAGAGTTTGTGCCTACCTTTAACAGTGCTCGTACCGTCGGTAATGCCTTATACGGTGGGCAGCAAATTCCGGGTCAGGACGATACCTTGCGGGTAGCAGATGTGAGTCTATACTCTAATATACGTTACGCCCGCGCGGAGAATGTAAAAGCATCTTCTACCTTGATCGCTGCTGATCAAATCGTTAATGAATTGACGACTCTTGGCTTAATCGACAATGACACAGCAGAAAATCGTAGTCGCCATGCGCACGACTGGGCCTATCTAGCCAACAACGACAGCTTAACGATTGATAAAGTGGCACGCGTCTTGGCCGAAGATCGTGGTTTCCCAGCGGCAATGGCGGATGTCAATCATAGCATTCGCGAATTGGCGTTAGAGAATTTAACACCAGCTCAGCCTTAGGCGTTTGCCGTCTGTTAATACGTTCGATAAATCTGGTAGAAACCAACGCTAAAGAGTATAGAAAAAAGGAGGTCGTCGCTAGTGATTAGCGACGACCTCCTTTTTTCTTATATACAATAAGACCATTTAACAGCTTATATTCTGATCTACATATATTTAGTTGCCCGCCATTTTTTCAGTATCGATCGCATCATCTATCGTCACGATTGTCCGTAACAAATCAATCGCTTCAGCGATGGTATTACAAACCACCAAACGCTCAAGATCTTGCTGCTTCATAAAGCCTTGTTCCGTGGTATATTTTAAGTGCTCAATCATGCGATCATAAAAGCCATTAATATTCAGAATAATCATTGGCTTTTCATGTTGGTACAGCTGACGCCATGTGGCGATTTCCATAATCTCTTCGAGCGTACCAAGGCCACCGGGTAAGGTAATAAAAGCATCCGCGTATTCTGCCATGACAGTCTTACGCGTGTGCATGGTATCGGTCAGATGCAGACGAGTCAGACCCTCATGGGCGATTTCGTGTTTGAGCATAAAGGTGGGAATTACACCAACAGCTTGCGCGCCGCCTTTGATAACGTCGTCAGCCACTGCACCCATTAGACCAATACTGGCACCGCCATAAACCAAACCCAACCCATTTTCTGCTAGAGCACGACCAAGCTCACGGGCTGCTTGCTCATAAACCTCACTATTACCCAGTCGTGACCCACAATAAACAGCCACTAGTGGCATCGCTAATGTTGATTTATCCACGGCTTTTTCGATATGAGTGATATCTTGGCTGGTAATAACTTCATAATTTTCATTATTAATTTTCATTTGCATATAACGCTCCTAAGTTTGCTTAGATTATTGTATTGAATGGTTCGGTAAAGGGGTTTATCGTTTGTTAGAATGACACAATATGACGTTTATCACTAACGTTAACTCGCTGTATTCTGTAGTGCTGCCACCTTTTACTCTTTTTATGCTTTGCTGATAAGAGCTTATGATGAGGCGTTCTCATAAGGTCTAAAGTCTTGTCAGCAGTCTATTAATTACGCATAATAAGCATCCGTCAAACTCACACCTATTTGTGATTTTTATATTTGTTTTTATAAGTGGTCAGTAAAAATAGCATAAATCTGGTTGCTCACAGAGAAAATCAAATAACGCTCATTATCCTGCTATTTGCTAGCGTTTATCTTAACATAAGCCGTGCTATCACGCGGTAGCAACGATTTATCGCTACGCAATGACTACATTTTTTAGCACTGACCTGACATAAAACGTTGCAGGTCAATACTTATCATCCTTAATAAAAACGACAAAACTCATCAAGGTATTTTTATGCATAAGAACCATGCGCCATCTTATAGAACGCAACAAGGTGACACAATCGACGCTAATAATGACCATGAAAGCAACGACAATAACGGCAGCTACTCACTAAGCATCATGACTGAGCGCAATCAAGCGTTGGCCGCAACGGTTTATCGCCCTACAGAATCCGTCAAAGCCGCTGTCATGATAGCGCCCGCCACTGGTATCAAACGTCAGTTTTATCATAATTTTGCGAGCCATCTAGCAGCGCAGGGTTTCGGTGTCCTGACCTTTGACAACGAAGGTATCGGCGAGTCACTAGCATCACATTTGGCCAAATGTGATGCCTCACTGATAAGCTGGGGTCGTCATGACATGCCAGCCGTCCTCGATGCGTTGCAAGATGAGTTTCCTGATGCGTCTTACCATCTCATCGGTCATAGCGCAGGCGGTCAGCTGATTGGTCTGATGCGCAATTATAACGCTATCGCCTCGGTGTTCAATGTCGCTTGCTCGTCAGGTTGTATCAAGAACATGGACATGCCGTATAAAATTAAAGCGATGGGTTTTATGGATGCGTTCATTCCTGTCACGAATTTTGCATTAGGTTACACCCCATCAGATAAAATCGGCATGGGTGAGCCGCTACCACGCGGCGTGGCTCGTCAGTGGCGCGAATGGTGCAATGGCTCAGGTTATATAAAGACTGCCTTTGGCAAAAGTATTCACACGCATTTTTATGATGACATTCACATGCCAGCGCTATGGTTAGGCTTTAGCGATGACGAAATTGCGAATAGCAAAAACATCGACGACATGATTCGCGTCTATACAAAGATGCCGGTCGAAAAACGCTTTTTTGAGCCGAAAGATTTTGGCTTAAGCAGCATCGGTCATATGCGTTATTTTAGTGGTCGAACCAATGCCAAAGCACCTGAGTTATGGCAAATGGCGGTAGATTGGTTAAATCAGCAACAATAACTTCAAGTATTATAGCTTCCAAAACTACAGCTTCGAGCATGAATAAAAATAGAACAGTTTATAGGGCGCTTTACTCTTTTGCATTTTCTACGTCTGCTGCCTTAATACGCTTCGTCAATGCTGAATAAAGTGATGGTTGCATGTTATGGATGTTACCGAGCATCCATTTCACGTAGTTGATGGGCACGTCTTTAATTAGCTTACCTTTATGCTTACCAAAGGGCATCTTGCTCACGGGATTGGCTTTGTTAGAGATAGCATGTGCCGCCGCAAAATCCGTCGGCGCAATCTCTAGACGCTCACAGCAAGCTTGATAAAGTAAGTAGCACATACGGGCATCACCTAGCGCGTCATGAGCGGCTATCGTCATTCTGCTCGCCTCAGACTTGCCCAATAATTGCTCGATACACTTAGACTGACTGTAGCCGCTCCACTCTGGGAAGGCCACGCGCGCCAGCCTCACGGTACAAATCAGCTTGGCAGATGGGCTACCAATTACCCGCCAATCAAAACGTACGTTGTGACCAATTAAGTATTTGGGCAATTCAAATTGCTCCAAATCAAAACGCTCAAGCCCAGCCACATCTTCATCCGTAATACCGTGCACTTTGATAACAACGGGTAATATCGAGCGACCACTGTTGAAATATTTCATCCACTCAAATCCGCTGGCCACATTAATCGTCGCCACCTGAATCGGTCGTGGGTCACGGCCTTGATCGGTTTCGGTATCGATAACCAGCGCCGTATCAGCCGTGGTAGAAATGTCAGCCACGTTAGAAATGTCCGCAGAATTAAAAGCATCAGTCATAAAAATTTAACCATCAATAGCACCATCGTGGCTGAATAGGAACAATAAATAGATAAAACTCTATTTATTGTACTTGTATTTATGGGGGTAAAAACCATAGATAACAATGCTATACACACCTTGAAAGATAGGGGTTTTATAATACGAACTCAAACTACATCAGATATATAAGAGACATCAATGCTAGCAGATGGCAATAATCGACCACCAAAGCCAACACTATTGAGCCGTTTGCTAAGCCTAATAATAAGGGCTACAGTGTTACTAGCGCTGTTATTTGTATTTGACAAACTACTACCTAGCATTAGCCAACAGACACAGTCGTTTGTCGTGGCAAAATGGCAGCAACTGAGTTTATTGCAGCAAGCATTACCCATAGAAAACAGCCTACCCAGTCCTCTACCAGATCAGCGTCTGACAGACACTTGGGGCGCAGCACGTAGCCAAGGGCGCTCCCATGAAGGCATCGATATTTTTGCAGCGCGGGGCACACCGGTACAAGCTACGACGCAAGGCATTGTCAGCAAAGTTGGCGAAAATACATTAGGGGGACGCGTGGTAGTGGTGGTCGGACCGGGCGGCGCAGGACATTATTACGCCCATCTAGAGGATTATGCCGACATCGTACCCAATGACTGGGTCAATGCTGGTGATATCATTGGCTATGTTGGCGACAGCGGTAATGCTAAAGGAACACCAACCCATGTGCATTATGGTATTTATATCAATGGCAGCGCGGTGAACCCCTACCCACTTTTACAAAAAGATTAAGGTGCATCGGCAGAACGTACATAAGCGCTTGGAAATACGGCACTAAAGGTCGAGCCTTTGCCTTCTACCGACTCTATGGTTAGTTGCGCCTCATGTTGATATAAGACATGTTTTACAATTGCCAACCCTAAGCCCGTACCACCCGTAGCACGGCTGCGTCCGCTATCGATGCGATAGAAGCGTTCCGTCAAGCGCTCGATATGTTGGGGCGCAATACCGAGACCATCATCTTCGACGGCAAAGCGGCAGCCTTCCGATGTTTTTGTCCAGCTGATAGCGATGTTGCCACCCTTTGGCGTGTATTTGATAGCATTAATCACCAAATTGGATAAGGCGCTCGTTAAGTACATCTCTGAGCCATATAGTCCATCGTAAGTGTCTATCTGCAAATGAATAGTATGACCATATTCTTGGTTATACGCCTGCGCATCATCATAGATATGCGTCAGTAACTTGGTCATATCAATATCATTTAGCTCATGCGTCTCTTCTATTTCGATGCGAGACAATAGCAATAAGTCATTTACAATCCTATTCATACGAGCAGTCTGCTGGGTCATTAGCTCAAAGCCACGCCGCCACTGCGGGGGCATATCCTCTTGATCAGAGAAATTTTCTAGATAGCCCATCAGTACGGTCAATGGCGTACGCAGCTCATGCGAGACATTGGCCACAAAGTCACGGCGCATTTGCTCCAAATGCTGCAAGCGGGTCACATCATAAATTATCAGTAGTTTTTCATCGCCGAAAGGCGTCAGTTCACACTTTAGATAACGTTTAGGGTCTCGCCATGACACCATGTGCACACCATCGCTCGGTGGCGTGATAGCCTGATAATACTGGCGAAATTCAGGCACGGTGATAAAGTCAAAAATGCTTTGACCTTTGTTGCTTGACTGCAATAACAATAAATCTTCCGCTGCCTGATTCCACCATTCCAAACCATCATCATCATTGAGCAAAATGACCGCATCCCGTAGTGCTAGTAAGGCACTGCGGATTTTTTTGAGTTGATTTGTTGTATTGTGCTGGGCAACTTGCGCTTGCTCACCCTGTTGCTCATTTTTTATCGGCATTATCGTCATCGTTATCCTTACTACTGTCTTCTGCGTTGTTTTACGCTTGCCACGACTTGTTCTGTCTTGGTCTAATTGGATTCAATCAAGCTGGAAAACCGATACCCAGTACCGCGCACCGTTTGTATCAGCGTAGCACAGTCATAAGGCTGTAGTAATTTACGTAAACGCCGAATATGGACATCAATCGTTCGATCTTCAATATAGACATTGCCGCCCCAAACCTGATCTAGCAGCTGTGTCCGTGTATACGCACGCTCTGGATGACTCATAAAAAATGCTAACAACCGATACTCTGTCGGGCCGATATCAATGAGCTGACCTGCCGCCGTTACGCGCTGGCTTTTGGGATCTAAGCTAAGCTTGCCGATTTCGATAGGCTTGTCGGCGCTCAATGTACTACTACGACGTAGCACTGCCTTGATTCTTGAGATTAATTCCCGTGTCGAAAAAGGCTTGGTCATATAGTCATCAGCACCCGCATCAAGACCATGAACCTTACTGTCTTCCTCACTTTTGGCCGTTAGCATAATAACCGGTATCTCAGCGAGCAAATCGTCGTTCTTGAGCATACGACAAAAATCAATACCACTTTTTTCGCCGGTCAGCATCCAATCCAATAATATGAGCGCCGGACGGTGATCGACCACTTGCTGATGCGCCTCTGATGCGTCGGCAGCCTGTAAACTATCAAATCCAGCCATCTCTAACGTCATCACAATCATTTCACGAATCGCAGGCTCATCCTCGACGATCAAAATTTGCTCATTGTACATACGGCAACCTTATTATTATAGTCAAAATATCAGCGTTCAAAAAGTTAGCATTCAAAAAATCAAGATACAGAAAGAGGCGATAAACACTCGCCCGTTTCTACTTATTAAACGGACTAATTATGACAGCTTGATGACAGATAATTTTTATACTTCTAATAAAAAGTTTAAGGGCCCATCATTGACGCTGGCAACTTGCATATCAGCGCCAAACTGACCAGTGGCAACATTGTGATGCTGAGTGTTGGCATAATCAACCAGTTGTGCAAACAGCACTTGAGCAGCATCAGGTGCCATCGCGCCACCAAAGTCAGGGCGACGACCCTTGTCTGTTTTTGCCATCAAGGTAAACTGCGACACCAACAGTAGTCCGCCACAGACCTGTTGCACATTTTTATCCAGTTTACCGACCTTGGCAGGATCTTCATCGTTTTCAAAAATACGATAGGCCAAGATTTTGTCGATCATGCGTTGGGCAGTTTGCAGGCTATCTTCATGCCCCAAGCCAATATATGCCAATATCCCATGATCGATTTTGCCAATACAATGCTGATCGACGACGACGCTGGCATGGCTCACTCGTTGTATAAGTGCTTTCATTTACTGATTCCTTAACAGATTATGCTCAGACAATAATATGCTGTCCATGATAAAATACAGCCATTAACTTGCCTAATTTTTATTCTTATTTCCAATCCTATTTTGGTAGCCTTATTATGAATGTATTTACCACCTTACAACAGCTTGTCCCGCAGCAGCAGCTGAGTAAAGTCGCTGGGCGTCTAGCCGCCAGCCGTCATCCGTACGTCAAACGTGCCTTTATTCGTGGCTTTGCCAAAGCTTACGGCGTCAGCTTAGGTGAGTATGAACGTCAGAGCTTTAATGCTTATGAGAGCTTTAATGACTTTTTTACCCGTGAGCTCAAAGAAAATGCACGTACTATCGACAGCAGCGCCAACGGTATTGTCAGTCCTGCTGATGGTATCATCTCGCAGCTAGGTCAAATTGAAGACCATAAATTACTGCAGGCAAAAGGTCGTCATTATGATGTTGGCCAATTACTTGCTGACAGCGAAGATGGTAGCTACTTCGCTGATGGTAGCTTTGCGACTGTTTATCTCGCACCCAGTAATTACCACCGTGTGCATATGCCATTTGCGGGTACATTAACTAAGACCCGATATGTGCCAGGTACACTATTCTCTGTCAATAATACCACGGCCGAGAACGTGCCTGATTTATTTGCTCGTAATGAGCGTTTGGTTTGTTTATTTGATACAGAATACGGCAAAGCTGCCGTGGTAATGGTCGGCGCTATGATTGTCGCTGGTATCGAAACCGTCGCCACTGGCAAAATCAGCCGCACTGAGGACATCCAAGAATCAGAGCACAATATGAGCTTTGAAAAAGGCGCTGAGCTTGGACGCTTTTATTTGGGTTCAACGGCGATTGTCGTTTTACCAAAAGCCGCAAAAGCGGATTGGCAGGACAGCATGAAAGCCAATAGCGTGGTAAAAATGGGACAGTTATTGGGTCAAGCAAAAACTCAGCAAGCTTAATTTGTAAGAAGCTCATAATACTGAAAAGCCCAGTTAAACGTAGATAATGACGTTTGACTGGGCTTTTTAATGGCTGTTAGTTTGTACTACTTCCATTTTGTATTGCTTGTTTTTACTACTTTAGGCTCCCTTTTCCAAAAGCCTTTATCAATATCGAAAGTGCTTATGGATAGGATAAGCAAATAGGATGTTTTCCTCCTGCGTACCACTTCCGATATTATGAATAATCAGCGGCGTACCATCAGCAGCTACTTTATCTGAGACGATACCGATGTGCGGCAAGTTACCCTTTGGCAGCCGCCATGACACAACGTCTCCCGCTTGAAAACTGCCTTTATCGGTCGTAGATAACGTCTGTCCATGACGCGCAAAAAACGTTTCAAGGTTGGGCACGCGTCGATGATCGATATTTTTGTCCGTTGACTTTAAGCCCCAAATCTTTGGGTAGTCCGACCAACTTGATTTCATGTCATGGTTGACCAACTGCTGCAAATCCACATTTTGCAAACGATAAGCACGGACAATCACATCGGTACAGACGCCAGTCTCTATTGGTACATCGCCACGCGGAAAGTCCAGCTTACGGTAAGTAGGATCATAACTCACCGTGACACCAATCTGTTTTTTAGCATCGTGCGCCAATTTATCGCCATCACTGATAGGAGCAAGCGCTTGCGCCATTTGCGCTAGTCCCAGCATGCTGACAAAGGCTAGCGATTTGCACCATGTTTTATAGTTCTTAAATAAGTGCATGGAACCTCTCTATTATTATTGACACTATTCAATATAAAGGTTTTAAACAGCGTCAAACGTTGCGAGTCAGTAACAAGGTGATGTTATCAATTTATTTATCAACCAACCACCCTTGCTGGGTCGCGTATTCAATGTGTTGTGATAACCAATCATGGATAATCGGAAAGCTGTCTTTGATAAATTCATGCGCGCCAGCCACTTGCGAGCGTGCAACACCAAGCTCAATCCACGTTTTGCCCTCAGTATTTAAATTAAGCAAAAATGGCAATAAACGATCGACCACTCTAAGTAGATCAGCCTCTTTACTATTACCTGTCTCCTGCTCTTCCCAGATCTCACTTAAATCAGTAATACCGTTACCACGCTCGCGTTGTAATCGAGCAATACCCTCGCGCTCTTCGAGGTGCGCATCACGACGGGTATCAGCATATAAAAAAGTATCGCCCGCATCAATCTCACCCAAATCATGCACCAGTGCCATCTTAAGCAATTTTTCATGATTGACGTCTAACTCAAACAATTCAGCGATTGACCAGCATGCCATTGCTAAATGCCATGAGTGCTCAGCAGAGTTTTCCAAGCGAGTCGTCCCCGTCACATAGCTGCGTCGATTGACACGTTTTAGGGCATCAAGCTCTAATAAAAAATGCGTGACGTCATCTATCTTAATATTTGCATCGCGCGTTGGATCGGTCAATGTTATAGGTATGTTTGAGGACATATTTCTCTCTGATTAAATGCAATACAGCGCCTGTCTTATCAAGCGCTGTTTTTACGAAAATAATTTACAGTAATTGAAACAACAACGCTAAGAGTTTGTCATTCTCGACCCTTTATCGCATCCGCTACTTAATCAAATTACTAATAGTCTTAAAGGCAGGGTCTTGGCTACTGCGGCATAATTCAAAAAGAATGGATTCTACTGTCGTAATCACGCCGCCAGCGCGTCGAATACGGCGAATGGCTTGCTTTTTGTCATAAGGAAAGCGCGACCCAACGGCATCACCAATAATAACTGGCTGCATCCCATTATCCAATAAATCCAGCGCCGTTTGCATGACGCAAACATGGGCTTCGACACCAAATAATAGGACAATGCTGCGATTTTGCTGCGCTAGATAATGCCATGAGTCATTATTATCACAAGCGCTAAAGGTGACCTTTTCAAAGCTTTTGGCATTGTCGCCTTCTAATACTTCACGTATCTCAGGTAGCGTATCGCCCAAACCTTTTTTGTACTGCTCGTTGAGCATAATTGGGATGTTAAGGGCTTGTAGACCTTTGATCAAAGTGACTGTCTTTTTGACGATATTTTCATGGTCATAAATATGCGGCGTTAAGCGTTCTTGGACATCGATTATCATCGCTTGGGTATTTTCGCGAGCGATTCGATAGGTACGATCGGTAATCATAGTAGACATGGCACACTCCTTGTACGGCTGACTTTATTGTTAAAGGCTATGTTAGTTTTATCATGGATATTGTCTTTATTAGCCTTATGCTCATTTAGTCATAGTTTGTTCAGTGCGTCAATCAGCATCCGCTTTAATAACAACTTGTCACTCTTGACTCAAACTATCATCTACCCAAAAGCAAGTAACTATAGATTGTGTCGCCTAGCATTACGTAGTAAAGACTGTTTTTGGGTCATAACCATGACCACACCGAAAACCATACCAATACATAAGGTCAGAAGATAATACACCATATAACTGAGCATATTTATGAAAGCTACAAACATACTGGATGAGAGGATGATTAGTATGACAGCCATAGTAGCCCCATATATTTCTCTGTATTTTTTGTTAAAAATCTTATAAACAACTAACGTTATCGCAATACCAAACATACCCAATATAGCGCCCCAAGTACCCGCCATGTCCATATGATAATAGAAAACCCCTAAAACATTAGAAAAGATGCCACATATAAAAAAGGCGAGGATAAAACGTGCAGGACCTAATACTTTTTCTAAAACATAACCTATCGCAAAAAGCATTCCCAGACTCATTGCTAAATGCATAATCCCTGCGTGTACAAAAAGCGATGTTACTACTCGCCAATATTGACCAGCTTGCAGCGCGTCCATCGTCAACCCACCTACACTATTTACCTGTCTGGATAAAGGGGCAATAATATCCATACCCATGAATACGGTGAGTATAAATGTACCTATACAGGTCAGTATTAAAACCAACGTTGCAGGTCGCTTTTTATTACTTCTAAACAAAGCTACTAGGCTTTTTGATACATCACTCACTGGTGCTCGTTTTTTTACGGGCTTTTGTTTTTTGATAGGTGTAAGTTTTCGCGTGCCCTTTTTTTCTTGATTATCAATATCTGCTGCAAGAATAAGCAAAAAGCATAGCCCCATGCCGATAAAAAATGAACTAAATCCCCAGACAAAGTCACGATCTAAACTGTCAACGAATATCTCTGATTCAGGTACTAACACCAAGGGTGGTAAATTAGACTGCTTATTAGTTTTAGAGATAGTATACAAATAGGCGCTTCTGTCATTTGATGACTTCAGCTTTCTAAAATATCTGATATTAGAGAGGTCAGCAGCGGCGTATCTATAGCTCGAGTCATTAATAAACGCTGAGTATTGTCTGTCTTTAATGTTTTGATCTGCACGATTATCGTATTTCGTGTGGTAGCTGGAACCTAGCCAAATATTATCAGCAGCGGTAAATGGTGTAACAATGTAATAATCAATATACAATGTCGATTCGAATTGTCGTCCATTGACTACTACTTGTGTCTCTACATAAGAAACACTCTCTGATTTTACTGGCTCAACATTACCAACTTTGAAGTATTTTTGTTTTGGATAGTGACGGATATCATTCAAGCTGTCTACTTCAATGATCTCGTAAGCCGCTTTGGACAAATAGTTTTGGCTGATTAAAAGTGGTATCACTAATGCTAAAACCATCGTTATAAAGAAATAGCTTGAACTACTACGCTTAGCCCATTTCAACGTCAAAAGCTCATACCTCGGCCACATCCAGATGGTAACGACCAAGACGGATAAAAGAAAAGGAATACCAAAATCCCAGTAGCCTTCATTTAAAGGCAGAACATCTAGATAAATATCAAGAATCCAACGTAAAGCACCAAAAAGTAAAATGGTCAGGATACTCAAACCCAAATAAGGCAAAAATACCTGCTTTAATTTTAGTTTAATCGATCCTTTAGTGCGTTGTGGTTTCTGTTCCTTATGCTTAGCAAGTTTACGTCTCTCCTGTTTACTTCCTCTGCTTCTGTTTTTATTCTTATATCTATATTGGCTTTGCTTATTGTTATCATCCATGCCCTATCACCATTCATTTACAATGAACCACGTCCTAATTTTGTTAGCCTTTTTCACTCCACCAATAACGATATGATTGAATTCAACATACTTATTTACATTGTTTTATTTTATGCGGGCACAAAAAAGCGCCTCCAACATTAAGTGAGAGGCGCTCATTTTACAAGACATTAATATAAAATTAATCAACAAATATCAGTTTTATTAATATTTACTACTATGTATAAGTCAGACTAAAATTACACACGCTCAATGATAGTAGCAATACCTTGGCCAAGACCGATACACATCGTCGCTAGACCGATTTCAGTATCTGATTGCTCCATCGCATTTAGCAAGGTAACCGTGATACGAGCGCCAGAACACCCGAGTGGATGACCTAGCGCAATCGCGCCACCGTTGATGTTGACGATGTCTTGCTTGTCCGTCAAGTTCAAGGCTTTTAATACTGATAAGCCTTGCGCTGCGAACGCTTCGTTTAGCTCGATGGTTTGCATATCATCGATGCTCATACCAGCACGCTTAAGTGCTTTTTGCGTAGCAGGTACAGGACCGTAACCCATGATAGCGGCATCACAACCAGCCACAGCCATGCTGCGAATACGAGCACGTGGCTTAAGACCTAGCTCTTTGGCTTTCTGTGCGCTCATCACTAGCATTGCAGATGCACCGTCAGATAATGCAGATGATGTTGCAGCCGTCACCGTACCACCTTTAGGATCAAAGGCTGGACGTAGATTTTGCATTTGCTCCATCGTCGCGTCTGGGCGAATCACTTCATCTACGGTACATAGTTGCAAGCGACCAGCAGCATCATGACCTTCGATACCGATGATTTCATTGTCAAAGCGACCTTCAGTAGTCGCAGCCCATGCACGGCGATGTGACTCAAGACCAAAGGCATCTTGCTCTTCACGGGTGATGCCATTCATACGGCCCAGCATCTCAGCGGTCAAGCCCATCATGTTTGACGCTTTTGCATAATGCTTTGATGCTTCAGGGTTGAGATCAACGCCATGCATCATGCCGACGTGACCCATGTGCTCTACACCACCGATGATGAACACATCACCTTGATTGGTCATGATTTGGGCAGCGGCAGTGTGTAGCGCCTGCATAGAAGAACCACATAGACGGTTAACGGTTTGACCGCCAGCAGTCTTTGGAATACCAGCCAGCAGACCGATGTTACGACCGATGTTTAGACCTTGCTCTAGCGTTTGGTTGACACAACCCCAGATGATGTCTTCAACGTCGCGTGGATCGAAATCGTTACGTTCAACCAATGCACGTACCAATTCAGCAGACATGCTATCAGCGCGAACGTGACGGAACATGCCGTTTTTGGTTTTACCCATCGCTGAGCGTACGCCATCTACGATGACCACGTCTTTTGGACTTAAAATTGTCATACTATCTTCCTTTTCAATTTTTATTGTCAGTGTAGTCAGTCCACTTTAGTGCTATTACCTCGTCAATCTCGCTTAAAGTACAATACGTACATTTGCACTCGATTTCCTTGTGCTAGCATTAAATGAAACTCACTATAATCGTACGTTTACTATTGGAGACGATTCATGTCTCAATTGCTCTTAGCCTAAATAGTAAACGTACGGCACTTCATCCTAGTAGTGACTGCCTATTACGCTGTGGCGTAAAAGGTCTCGCCTGCTGCTGCCATGTCGCGAATCTTTTGCGGCGCTTCATAGGCTTTGCCAAGATGGGCGTATTTTTCACACAATGCCAAGTAGTTATCTAGACCCATTTGGTCAACATAACGGCAAGGACCACCGCGGAATGGCGGGAAACCAACGCCCATAATCATCGCCATATCGGCTTCAGATGGCGTGCTAACGATATTGTCTTCTAGGCAGCGTACGGTTTCATTACAGAAAGCCAGCATGGTGCGGTCGATAATCGCTTGATCATCAAACGTTTGCTTTTCACTATCTGTCGTGGTTTTGAGTAGCTCATAAGTGGCTTCGTCAGCAACTTTCTTTGGCTTGCCGCGCTTGTCCATTTCGTACTTATAGAAACCAACACCGTTTTTCTGACCTAAGCGTTTGTTTTCATATAAAAGCTCAATCGCACCTTTATAATCAGGCTTCATACGGTCAGGGAAACCTTCTGCCATGACTTCTGCGCCATGTACACCCGTATCTAGACCAACAACGTCGATTAGGTAAGCAGGACCCATCGGCCAGCCGAATTTTTCCATAACTTTATCAACATGGACGAAATCAGCGCCTTGCTTAAGCAGCAAATCAAATGCGCCAAAGTATGGGAACAATACGCGGTTCACAAGGAAACCTGGGCAGTCATTCACGACGACAGGCACTTTGCCCATTTTTGTGGCCAAAGCAACGGTCGTTGAAATAGCTTCTTCAGAAGATTTTTCACCGCGAATAACTTCTACTAGCGGCATACGGTTTACTGGGTTGAAAAAATGCATACCAACGAAGTTTTCTGGACGCTCAAGTGCTTCAGCTAAGAAAGTAATAGAAATCGTTGAGGTGTTTGACGCTAGGATACAATCGTCTTTTACTAGACCTTCTACTTCTTTTAGTACCGCACGCTTCACGTTCGGATTTTCTACGACCGCTTCGATGACGATATCAGTCTCAGCAAAGTCACCATAGTTAAGCGTTGGACGTATACGGCTTAAGGTTTCGCCCATTTTTGCTGGGGTCATTTTGCCGCGATCGACCATTTTGCCAAGTAGCTTGCTGGCTTCGCCCATACCAAGGTCTAATTGCTCAGACTTGATGTCTTTCATGATGATTGGCAAGCCTTTGCTGGCTGCCTGATAAGCGATACCGCCGCCCATGATACCAGCGCCTAGTACAGCCGCTTCATTGATTTCGTGTGCTTGCTTGCTGTGCTGTTTCGCTAATTTCTTAACCAATTGATCGTTTAAGAATAGACCAACCAAGCTTTCTGCTTGTGGGGTTTTCGCCGCTTTTGCAAAATAGGTCGCTTCAACGTCGATCGCTTTGTCACGTGATAAATTCACATGCTTTTCGATTGCTTCGATCGCGAGCGCTGGTGCTGGATATTGCTTAGGATTGGCTTTGGCAAAGATCATACCTTTGGCACTGTTGAATGCCATGGCTTGCTCAAGCTGATTTAGCTTAACAGGCACTAATTTCTCTTCACGTTTTGCTTTCCAGTCAAGCTCACCTGAGATACATTTTTTGACCAAGTCAATCGCTGCATCTTGCAAGTCATCAGCAGGAACCGTCGCGTCAACCAAGCCTATCTTTAATGCTGCCAATGCTTTTTTAGGAGCGCCAGTCGCGATAAGCTCAAGTGCATTATCGATACCAATAATACGCGTACTACGAACCGTACCACCAAAACCTGGGAAGATGCCTAGCTGAGTTTCTGGTAGGCCGATAATCGCTTTGTCACTCATGACACGGTATTCACAAACCAATGTCATCTCACAACCGCCGCCCATTGCCGCACCATTAATGGCAGCTACTTTTGGAAACGGCAAGTCTTCGAAACGATTGAAAGCGTCATTAACATGAACGACCCAATCTTTGATCTCGCTTTCTGACTTTTTGAAAGAACCGACGAATTCTGTGATGTCAGCACCAGCGATAAACACGCCTTTCGCCGAAGTTACGATAAGACCTTTTACGTCATCAGCTTTTTCTAAAGCGGTGACGGCTTCACCAAACTGCTTGTTGGTTTCGGCATCAAACTTGTTCACGCTCTCATTTTCGGCGTTGTACTGCATGTTGGCGATGCCATCCTCTAGCATTGTCACCGTGATGCGATTTCCTTGGTATACCATCTGAAACTCCTTTCTATATAACGAAAGCTACGTTTTAAATTAAAATAAATAGCCAGTTACTGTTAGTAAAATGGGTAATAGCACTGTGCGCCTGTTGTGTCATAAAAACCAACACAGAGTCTACGCACGAGTGAAGATGTCTTTATTATCTAGCGCTCATGATGATGCACTTATTTTGCGTTTCTTACATGACATCATATGACACTTCATTTATATAATTTCTTTCAAGGTGCTGCTGTTGCAAGTGTTGATGTTATAAATATTGACTGAGATATGGTGCGATATGAGGCATCGACGACCAAATAACCTGAGTAAAAACCTATTGCCATCGTCACCAGATCATTTTCACGTCAATTAGTGTAGGGGATTATGCCCCTCACTGTCACAAGCTAATGCCATACTCGCAAGTCACTCTTAAATCGCTTGTAGACATTTACCTTACGCTAAAAGTTGTTTAGTGAACAACTGTATACTTAGTTATCGAATTGAATCACTAACTTAGATAAACAATGAACCTAATATTGAATGAGTACCATCTCAAAGATGGTAGACCGTTGGTGCTATCCGATTAATTGTACCTCGCTTAGCTTGCTCTTTTATCAGAACATATTCAACCAATGAGTGAAATCATCTATGCGTAACGAAATCTTGTTGTTATCTTTCGGCTGAAGTGAGCCTTGTCCCAAACAGACCGCAACAGAAAAATGTCAAAAACAATCGATTGATACTCTGTCTCACACAAGCAATATAATCGTTCATGCTACACTAACGATAATTTTATTACTCCTCTGATAAATGGTTGGATTATGACTGTTTCTTCTACGCCAAGCGTTATGCCTACTAGCTTTAAGTCTTTTAATCGCTCTGACAGCAGCACCGATAGCAATGCCAATAATAGTACCAAGCAATTCCATAGTGCTGTGCGCGAGCAATTGGCGCAAGACATCGACGTGCTGTTTGCTTATGCCCAGTTACCAAGCCCACTGTTGGATGCCTGCCGTTATGTTATGACGGGTCAAGGTAAATTGGTGCGTCCACTGCTGGTCGCCAGCGCCTTTGCCAACGTGAATGATCACAGTGATAAGAATGTTGATAAAGGTAATGCAGTCAGCGATGAATTAGCATCGTTATTAGAAAACGACTCAGATTATGATATGGCGCGCCGTGCCGCGTTGGCGGTAGAGCTATTGCATACCTATTCGTTAGTGCATGATGATTTGCCGTGTATGGACGATGATGACCTGCGCCGCGGTCAGCCAACGGCTCATATCGTATTTGAAGAATCGACCGCCCTACTCGCCGGTGACGTATTACAGACGCTAGCTTTTGAAGTATTGACCGCAGAGCTGCCTACCTTTGCCCCATTTGATACGGATATCGCCAGCCAGCTGCTCGCTATATTTGCACCGCGTGCCAGACGCATGGTCTCTGGTCAAATGCTGGATCTCAATGCAGAAGCCAGTGACAGCATCTCACAAAGCGACTTGGAAGCCATTCACCGTGATAAAACGGGCGCATTGATTGAAGCGGCCATGCTCATGGGCGGCATTTGCGCTGGCGCGACGGCTCCGCAGCGTATGGCATTACAAGAGTGCGCTCAACATATTGGTCTAGCCTTTCAAGTTCAAGACGATATTTTAGATGTGACCACCAGCACCGATACGCTGGGCAAACCTGCCGGCAGTGATGAAAAGTTAGACAAATCTACTTACGTGAAGCTGATGGGTGTTGATCAGGCGACCAGCTATGCGCAATCGCTGTTTAATGATGGGCGCGCTGCTATTATTCGTGAACTAAGCAGTGGTGAGCTTAGCAGTAGCACCGACAATCATCCTAATACAAATAACGACGCACTATTGGCATTAATTGAATGGCTATGGTCGCGTAAGAAATAGTTTAGCGAATAGCCGCTGAATAAAAATAGCTCAGCAAACTTTATTACCCAAACGGCAGTGAGTGGTCAACATGGACAGTTCCCCTACCCCGCGTATTTATCTCGGCACTGGCGGCTATAGCGATACTGACTTACTCGGTACGCTGTATCCTACTGGCACCAAAAAAACCGACTTTTTACGTGAGTACGCCAAGCAGTATGGTGCGGTGGAGATTAACAGCAGCTTTTACGCACCCATTGGACAAAAAGCCTTTGCGGGGATGGTTAATAAAGCTTATGTTCAAGCCGACAGCGAGTTAAAGTTCGCCGTCAAGCTGCATCAAGACTTTACTCATGCACGTAAAGGCACTGTCGAGCACGCACAGGCATTTTTAAACGCCTTATCCCCGCTTATCGAAGCAAATGCTTTAGCACCTTTGCTGCTCCAGTTCCCTCACGGCTTTGATCGTACTCGCGAGCATCGTCTCTATCTGGCAGAGCTTGTCAGTTGGTTTCAGGACTACCCACTCACCATTGAGTTTCGTCATAACGCTTGGCACACGCCGCAAGTGGTCGATAGCTTTCGGCAGCAAGGTCTCATTTGGTGTAGCGTTGATTATCCCAAAGTCAGCGGGTTGCCACCATCACGATTGATATTTACCGAACGCACTGGCTATCTGCGTATGCATGGTAATAACCTAAACTGGTGGGATGCGATGAGCGCAGCTGATCGTCATGATTATCGCTATAGCGAAGCGGAGATGCAGGACTGGGCGCAAGCGATTGCCAATCAGCGTCAGCATTTCGATACGTTATATATCTTCTTTCAAAACACCACTAAAGCACATGCTTATTATAATATTGCGATGCTGAGAGAGGCGTTGGGTAAGTTTGGGTTCGAGGTGTTGTAATGTGTGTTTAGAAGCACGTGACCTACCAATTAATAATTAATTAAAATCACCATTCGGTGGATCATGTTTTATCAAAATCCTTTTAGAGAATCAGCTAACTTTACTGTACCTACTAAATAGCTTATTTTAAGCAAATTATCTTAATCTCACTCCTAACATTTTACTTAAATTTTTTATTATATATTTTATATACTTGAAAATTCTATTGCTAATCCATATATAAACTTCTGTTGATAAAATCAGTTATTTATAAAACTAAATCTCTGCGTTCGACTTTGGTGATTATGAATCTCTTGTCTATGTACATAGATATTCATTATTAAAAATAAATATAAACAGGAGTTAAAAGCTTATGAAGCTTGATGAAATTAAAAATGTATTAGCAACTTCATCTCAAGACCAATGGATTATTGATGACGAAACTGGTTCATTTACGTATAAAGATAATTTGAACCTTCATATAGAAAGAGCAGATTATGACACATATAGAAGTTTCGATGAGCCTTGGGCAACGGGTCATCCTGACTCTACTTCTAGTGCTGTCGAATATACTGTAAAGTATTGTTCTTCTTTCATAGAACGACATAAATTAGTATCAGTAGATGGTCATAGAGCGACATTACCTATACCTGAATCAATGGATAGTCTTCGAGTAAGACCATCTGAAGTAAATTTTGCACGTATAGTTGATATAGGAGACCGTGTTGAGGAATACCTAGGTCGCTCACAAATTAGAATTGAAGAATATTAAAAAAACTAAGCTTAAGCTTTATTAGAGCGAAGAGAGGTTTAATCCAAACCAAAAAAAAGGACACCTCGCGGCGTCCTTTTTTATCAATCAAATACTTAGCAGTTAAAGCTTATGCTTCAACGCCAGCGTCTTGACCTTTATATTTTGCATTTGCGTAGTCCCAGTTCACTAGCTTGTCTAGGAACGTATCTACGTAGTCAGGACGACGGTTACGATAGTCGATATAGTACGCATGTTCCCACACATCACAAGTCAATACAGCGATTTGGTCATGTGCAAGTGGGGTATCAGCATTAGCAGTTTTAGCGATTGATAATTTGCCACCGACTTTATCAGCGACTAACCATGCCCAACCTGAACCGAACTGAGTCAATGCTGCGTTTTTGAACTCTTCACGGAACTTGTCGTAGCTACCGAAGTCTTCTTCGATTTTCGCTTTTAGATCACCAGTAGGTTCGCCGCCGCCGTTTGTTGGCGTCATGCAGTTCCAGTAAAACGTGTGGTTCCATACTTGGGCTGCTTGGTTGAACATACCTTGTTTGCTGTCATCTTTAGCAGTCGCTAGGATGATTTCTGGCAATGTTTTGTCTTCTAGACCAGAACCTGGTAGCAAATCGTTAAGCTTGGTCACGTATGCATTATGATGCTTGTCGTGATGATACTCTAGCGTCTCGGCACTGATATGTGGCTCTAGTGCGTCTTTTGCATATGGTAGTTCTGGCAATGTAATGTTTGACATAGTTATTTTATCCTTGCTGTTTAGCCGTTAGTTTATAAAACTGATTATAGAAACTGAATTTTACGCTATTTTTACACCGTAAAAAACACTATAAAATAGCGGACTAAATTGGCTGAGTTTATTGTTTGAAATGAATATTATTGCTTGATACAGGGTACTGCTCAATACAATATCACGTATTATTATGAATCCAAAATGAACCTAGCGGTTACTGCTTGCTATTATTCTTTGCTTAAAAGCCAAGTGTTTGACTTCATAAGCATTTATTAATTAAATATTCAAAAGTTACAGGATATAACTCGCTGTAGCTTGCTGAGTATTATAGCAACAATGACCAAAAGTATCAGTTACCAAATGTTATAGACCGTACAATCAGTATAGCCATAAGCTATGTATTAGCGGATGGCTCAGCCGATAGCCCAAGCTACCTCACAGACATCAATGACTACTGCAAATACGACGGTTAGATAGGTTTATATCAACAATAAAAAAACGTCAAAAGGCAAAATTAGATTAACCAAACTCTACATAATCATTTAACGGAAAGACACTATGACCAACACAAGCACCATCGACACTCCCCTACACGCAACACAATCAGCACCAAGTACCCAATGGGTGCTCGCCAGTAATAACAAAGGCAAGCTGGCTGAATTTAAACGGTTATTCGCTGAGGCCAATCTAGAGGTAACGATCATCCCGCAAGGTCAGCTCGATATCGAAGATGCGATTGAGGATGGCTTGAGCTTTGTAGAAAATGCCATTATTAAAGCCCGTCATGCCAGTCGTATCAGTGGACTGCCTGCTATCGCTGACGACTCAGGACTGTGTGTGCCTGTACTCGGTAACGCACCGGGGATTTACTCTGCTCGCTACGCTGGTGAGCATGGTAACGATAGTAAAAATAACGCTAAGCTCATTGCTGACTTACAGCCTATCCGCGAAGCGAAGCCAGATACTTCTGTTAAAGGTATGTTTGTTTGCGTACTGGCGATGGTGCGTCATGCTGATGACCCGCTACCGATTATCGCTCAAGGATTATGGCATGGCGAGATTTCAGAGACAGCGCATGGTGATGGTGGCTTCGGCTATGATCCATTATTTTGGTTACCTGACTTGCAAGCCAGTGCGGCCAGCTTGAGCGCTGCTGATAAAAACAGCATAAGTCATCGTGGTCAGGCCATTCAGCAGCTATTGGCGCAGTTACCTTTATAAGCAACTATAGTCAAGTCTATATAAATCCGCTACATCGTCATCCTCGCTAAGCATACTAATGTATAACTTGCACTCGGTTTCCTTGTATCGAAATTATATTGAACTGACTATATATAAAACGGCTTGTATCGTATTTGGTCTACTTTAAACCAATACGGTTAGACCCTATATAGTTAAGCTCGACACCGCATCAATCACATAAGCATGAATAATAGATGAAGTGAAACTAACGCGGTAATTTTTGAGCGAACAAGCGGCAAACAGATAATTTTTACTTTAATAATCAGATAGATTATACTGTTCTACTTTTAAAAATTTTGTCGAAAACCGTTATTTGTCTGTATAATTCACCAAAAAGCGTTATTATGCGGTGCATTAACGGTTTATTATTGATATTTGATAGCATTTACAACCTCAGCAGTTTTATATTTTGTGCTGGTAGCGATTGCTACTGATACTAATATCGACGTTGCGGGCTATCATTATCCCCTATTTATTCCAACGGCAATCCGTTGTACACGCCCGTATTTTGAGGCTCGGTTTGTCTATTACCATTTAATCCTAAGTACTGCTTAATTTTAAGTACTATCTAATCCTAAAGGTGTAATTAACATGGCTACAGATTTACAAGTCACAACCAACAAGCTGTCTAACAAAGAAACCCAATTGACAGTTAAAGTACCTGTTGAAAAAATTCAAAACAAAGTCGAAGGCCGTATTCGCCAAGTTGCGAAAACTGCCAAGATTGACGGTTTCCGTAAAGGTAACGTCCCTATGTCACACATCCGCTCTCAGTACGGTGCTGGCATTCAACAAGAAGTTATCAACGATGTGATCCGTGATACTGTTTTTGAAGCGATCAAATCTGAAGACATCCGCGCTGTTGGCATGCCTAACATCGACGACGTAAAACTTGAAGATGATTTCTTGGTTTATCAAGCGACTGTCGAAATCTTCCCAGAAGTAGACGTACAAGGTATCGATGAGATCGAAGTTGAGCGTCATACTGCTAAGGTTGATGAAGCTGACGTTGACACCATGATCGAAAACCTACAAAAGCAACGTGAAGAATTCGTTGAGAAAAAAGGCATGGCTGCGAAAGACAACCAAGTGACTTTTGACTTTGAAGGCTCTATCGACGGCGAAAAATTCGAAGGCGGATCTGCTGAAGACTTCAAATTGGTTATCGGTAGCAACCAAATGATTCCTGGCTTTGAAGCGGGTATCAAAGGCATGAAAGCTGGCGAAGAAAAAATCATCGAAGTGACTTTCCCAGAAGATTACCAAGCTGAAAACTTAGCGGGTAAAGAAGCTCAGTTCAAAATCAACGTAAAATTGGTTGAAAAATCTAAGCTACCTGAAATCGACGATGCTTTCCTTGAGCTATTCGGCGTAAAAGAAGGCGGCGTTGAAAAACTAAAAGACGACGTACGCAAAAACATGGAACGCGAAATCAAAAACGCTGCGCGTAGCCAAGTTAAGCAAGCGACTTTTGACGCATTGCTAGAAAAGAACGAGTTTGATGTACCAAACGCTATGCTAGAGCAAGAAATTGAGCGTCAGCGCAACATGATGATGCAACGTTTTTCTCAGCAGTTCGGCTCTAACGCTGAAAGCTTTGATAAAGACATGCTACCAAATGAGCTATTTGAAGAGCAAGCGCTACGTGCTGCCCGTCTTGGCATCATCGTTGCTCGTGTTATCGATACCAAAGGCTTAGAAGTAGATCAAGCACGCGTTGAAACGTTCATCAAAGAAGCCGCTGAAAACTACGAAGATCCAGCAGAAGTGATCGAGTACTACACCACTGATAAGCAACAGCGCGCTAACATTGAGTCTGTTGTACTAGAAGACCAAGTGGTTGATTATCTAATCGAGCAAGGTAAAGTAACTGACAAAGAAGTTAGCTACCAAGACTTGCTAGCTGCTCAGCAACAACAGCAGCAAGCGATGTAAGATGATGCTCTGATTATTCATCAGTGTCGTCACATCAGCGCTAATCGGTAACAATGCTTGAGCAATGCCCTAACACTTTGTTGGGGCATTTTTATTGGTGGTTTATGTGCTATCTTTATCCATACTTTATAGCAGCTCCCCTTGATAAATCCATATAGACGCCTTATTAATAGGGAGTCATTTATCGTTTGTCACATTAAAACGTTACTATTGCCCCCATAAAAAAGTTACCATTGGCTCAATTATTTTTAGCGACATCTGGCGCTTATTATTTTAGCCAGTTAGTATTATTAAAAGATGGCAACATTTACAATGATAAGCATTAATAAAAGCTTGGCTGTTCGCTAATCTCTATTTCTTTATTTTATGTACTTATAAACAGGACATCTCTATGACAGATTATGATCGTATTACTGCTAACCCGCATTTTGATATGCTGATGAGTGCGCACAATACTGCCCAAAGCGCGCAACACACTCAAAGCGCACCTCAGGCTGCACTAGTGCCTATGGTTGTAGAACAATCAGCACGCGGTGAACGCTCGTTCGATATTTTCTCACGCCTATTACGTGAGCGCGTTATCTTTTTGACTGGTCAAGTCGAAGACCATATGGCCAACTTGATCGTCGCACAGCTATTGTTTTTAGAAGCTGAAAATCCTGATAAAGATATTCACTTGTATATCAACTCACCAGGCGGCTCAGTAAGTGCTGGTTTGGCTATTTTTGATACCATGAACTTTATCAAACCTGAAGTATCGACCATTTGCATGGGCGGCGCGTATAGCATGGGTTCATTCCTATTGGCAGCTGGAGAGAAAGGCAAGCGTTATGCCCTAGCCAATGCTCGAGTGATGATTCACCAGCCATCAGGTGGCGCACAAGGTCAAGCAACTGATATCGAAATTAATGCGCGCGAAATTCTAAAAACTCGTGCACGTTTGAATAAGATATTAGCTGAGCGTACGGGTCAGCCAGTAGAAAAAATTGAAAAAGACGTCGAGCGTGATTATTGGTTGGATGCCGAAGAAGCCAAAGAATACGGTCTGGTCGATGCAGTATTAGAGCGTCGCCCTGCTTCTTTATAATTACTGCATAAGAGCACAAGCTTTGATGAGCATTAAAAGCCTGAACGTTATACGTTTTGGCTTTGATGTCAAAAATCAAAATATTTGTAAGTTTTAAATTTTAGGAGCGCCTTTATATGGCAAAAGATAAAACACCGCATTGCTCTTTTTGTGGCAAAGAAAAAAGCGAAGTAAAACAGCTAATCGCCGCTGATGATGCCAATATCTGTAATGAGTGCATCGAATTGTGTACCGACCTCATTGCAGATACCGACAATGACAATGACGATGCTGATAGCGAGATTGATACCTCTTGGGTCAATAAAAAGCTACCAACGCCAAAAGAGTTGCGTGCCAAGCTCGATGAATATGTCATCGGACAAGACGCTGCTAAGAAAGCACTGGCGGTCGCTGTTTATAACCATTATAAGCGTCTCAAAGTCAGCCAGACTTTAGCCAATGACAGCAAAAAATCTAAGATTGGCGCTGACGATGCCATGGTTGAATTGGCTAAGAGTAACATCTTGCTAATTGGCCCGACAGGCTCTGGTAAAACGCTACTGGCACAAACCTTGGCTCGTCTACTTGATGTACCTTTTGCAATGGCAGATGCGACTACCTTGACTGAAGCAGGTTATGTGGGTGAAGACGTTGAAAACATCGTACAAAAGCTGCTACAAGCGTCAGATTACGATGTAGCTAAAGCTGAGCAAGGCATTATCTATATTGATGAGATTGATAAAATCAGTAAGAAAGGCGACAACCCTTCTATCACGCGTGATGTATCAGGTGAAGGCGTACAGCAAGCCTTGCTAAAGCTTATTGAAGGTACGGTTGCTGCTATCCCGCCGCACGGTGGTCGTAAGCATCCACAACAAGAGCTGATTCAAGTCGATACCAGTAACATCCTTATCATCGTTGGTGGTGCTTTTGCCGGTCTTGATGCGGTGATTCAGCAGCGTACAGAAAAAACCGGTATTGGCTTCAATGCTGATGTCAGCTCAAAAGACGATAGTAAACGTAGCTCAGATTTGCTACAGCAAGTCGAGCCAGAAGATTTAATCAAGTTCGGTTTGATTCCTGAGCTGATTGGTCGTTTGCCAGTGCTCGCTGCCCTAAAAGAGCTTGATGAAGAAGCGTTGGTGCAGATATTGACGGAGCCAAAGAACGCCTTGGTTAAGCAATATAAGTACTTGTTCGATATGGAAGGCGCTGATATTAGCTTTACCAAAGAAGCGCTTGATGCGATTGCCAAAAAAGCAATGGCGCGCAAAACGGGTGCTCGCGGTTTACGCTCTATCGTAGAAAATGCTTTGCTTGATACTATGTATGAGCTGCCATCTATGAAAGATGCGAAGACCGTGCTCGTCGATGAGGAAGTGATTAATGACGGCAAAACCCCTGAAATTGCTTAATTTGAAATGGCTTAATTTATAGTTCAATGATGACAGCTAATTACTTAATTGGCTGTCATCAAAAAAAGCGTCTGGCATTATGCTAAGACGCTTTTTTTATGTCTGTTTTTTGTCGCCTCTGTCTGCGCAGGCACAGCAAGCAAGAAAAATGGATATCAGCAGTGCTTCATGGTTCGATATTACTTTTCACTGACTATAAGTGGCTCAAAAAATGACAGCTGCGTTTATCAATCGCAGGCAGCTAACCTTATAAACCATGCTAAGGTAGAGGTTCTATTTATGCTTTACTCTCAGAGTTTATGCCCAGTAGAGCTAAGGCCAAATGCACTATCCAGACTCCATCACAGATGATACAAAGGACTGTTTATCATGCTTAACAACGTTACTTCTATAGCAACCTCCCTGCGTCAGCACCTACCTTTTTCTGCCAATAAAAACCATGATATTGCCCCTTATTATCGCAATCATGTTGCCGCCATTACCGGTGCAGGATCTGGTATGGGTCGTGAGCTTGCCGTGCATTTAGCACAAATGGGTTGTCATGTCGCGCTATCCGATATCAATCCCGAGCAGTTAGCCCAAACCAAAGAACTGCTCGTCGGTTATGATGTCAAAGTCACCATGACCGTACTCGATGTCTCAGACAATAAAGCGGTGCAAGCATGGGCAGACGACGTCATGAGAGATCACGGCAAAGTAAACTTTATCTTTAACAATGCAGGCGTAGCGCTATACTCGACCGTAGAAGGTAGCAGTATCGATGAGCTGGAATGGGTCATGGATATCAATTTTTGGGGCGTGGTCTATGGCACCAAGGCATTTTTACCTTTAATCAAAAATAGCGTCAAAGAAAGCGAATCGACTAAAAATGGTAAAGACAGCAAAGCACGCCAATTTACTGAGCACGGTCATATCATTAATATCTCAAGTCTCTTTGGTTTGACCGCTCAGCCTTCGCAATCTGCCTATAACTCTAGCAAATTTGCGGTACGTGGCTTTACCGAAAGCCTGCGTCAAGAGCTGAATATTCAGCGCTGCGGCGTCTCAGCCACTTGCATCCATCCAGGTGGCATCAAAACCAATATCGCCAATAGTGCGCGTGGTAATGACAGCATCAGTGACCTTGGCATGCGGGGTGGCAGCAAAGCGATCAGTAGTTTTAATAAATTTTTAAAGTTTGATGCCAGTGAAGCGGCTTGGATTATTCTGCAAGCCGCCGCGACCAATCAGCCACGCTGCTTGATCGGTAACGATGCCAAAATAATCGACGCCGTACAGCGCGTGTTTCCATCAAGCTATAGCAAGATACTGAATGACGTCCATAAGCTGTCACGCAAATTCAAAGGCAAGAAACCTGCCAGAACTGGTGCTCGTAAATCGGCCTAGTCGCTATAAGATTCAGATAAAGATAAAGACGGTCAAAAAAGCCCTGCTACATTATCAGGGCTTTTTTGATTTTTAGCCTTATCAAAAAGATCAAATAGTCCTTGAGGATTAGGGCAGTTTCATATCACCATCAACTAACCAGCCCAGACGACGCATCATATAAGCGACGACCCCAGCAATCAGCGCAGGCAATACGAACATCAATAAAATAATCGCTGTCCATAACTGAGCGCTACTCATAATCTCTTGTGACGCTTCAATGACCCCAAACACCCCGACCAGTCCAGCAGTGCCCATGCCCGCGCCTGTCGCCGTACACGCCAAGCCAAAGCCTACCGTGGCGATAGGACCAACGATGGCACTAGCGACAACGGCAGGTAATAAGACCACAGGTTTTTTTAACACATTGGGAATTTGCAGCATGCTAGTGCCTAGGCCCTGAGATATCACACCGCTAACTCCATTGTCTTTGAAACTGGCAACGGCAAAACCAATCATATGCGCCGCACAGCCAACCACAGCAGCGCCACCTGCTACACCACCAAGTCCAATCGCAATACAAATGGCAGCGCTTGAAGTGGGCATTGTCAGCAAAATACCGACCACGACTGCGATAACAATGCCCATTAGTAGTGGCTGTAACTCAGTGGCTGCTTGAATACCTTGACCAATAGCAGCAACAGCCGCAACGATAGGCGGATTAAGCAAGGCGCAAACTGCCAATGCGACGGCACAGACCAATAAAGGAATTAACAAAATATCAAGTTTGGTCTTGCCAGCGACCCAAGTACCAGCGCGATAAGCAAATACTGAGGTCAAATATGCGCCAATAGGATTTCCGGGCAAAGCCACGAATGTCGCCGGTCCACCCACTTGCGGGTTAAAAAGCATGCCTGCCATCAACGCTTCAGAGTGAGCACCAAGCATCCCTGCGACCAAGCAGCTGAGCATAACCAAAGTCGGTGCTTTAAGATAATACGCAATGCCCACACCGATACCAGCCCCCATTAATATAGAGGCCAATTTCCCGACCGCAATGAGTGCTGGCATGTCTAACCAACCGCCGATTTGTGAAATAATCAAACCAGCAATCAATGTGACGAAAAGTCCTAGAGCCATACCAGTAAAGGCATCAATGAAATACTTTTGGAAAAATGCTTTTATCAAGCTGTTAGGCGGTGTTGCTGAATCAGAGACAGTCATGGCCACGCTCTTTATGAAATTTTTGATGAGAGATAATAAACCAATAGAAAAAATAACTTTGCTAAAAAGCAGAGATAAAAAAAACGCCATTGCGACGCTTTTTTTATTATTAATAAATGAGTATGGCAGCTATTAGGCGCAACTTAGCGGCGCTGCTCAACAATAATAGAATCAATGCCATTATTTTGTAGGCGCTGCTGAGCAGTAGTGACTGCTTGACGGTTATTCATTGGGCGCGAAATAACCTGATAGATAGGCAAGCCATTGCCCGTGGTGTTTTTGACCACTCTAGCGTCTACACCTGCCATCAGCACTTGGGCACGGCGACGATCGGCTTCATCAGCATCACCGAAGCTATTAATCTGTAAGATATAAGTCGCTGCAGGCTTCGCAGGTTGAATACTAGCCGTACTCGCCCCTGTGTTATTGGTACGGTTTGCTGTATTGCCATTAGCCGGCGCACTATCATAGGTAGCGTCTTCTTCAACGATAACAATATCATCGCTATTATTACTCGTGCCAGCATTGCTACCACGGCTCGGCTCGATAGAGGTGCTTTCAGAAATACCGAAGTTACCCGTATCATCGTTGCGACTGGCTGAGTTGTTCTCTGGTTGAGTGACGACGACATCCGGTTCAAAAGCACCGATACTACCCAAACCATCATTACCTATCTCACTGATATTTTCATCAGGAATAGTGGCCATTTCTTGATTGGGCAATATATCGTAGAACTCGTAATCGCTATTATCAGTATCAGTATCGATGCGAGGCTCTACCTGCCGATCAGGATCATTGCCGGCAGTGCTATCAGCGGGGCTGAAATCGAACAATGGCGAAAGGTACAAAAACACGCCAATCATTAAGGTCAATACTGCCCCGACAAACATCCATAATAAACCTGATACGCTACTTGATTTGCGCTTTTCGGTCGCGCCTTTAGGTTTTTTGGCTAGCATGGATCTCTTTCTCCCTACTGAATCTATCATTATCGAATTATTGCTATCGGTCGCCTATACTCATTCTACATGTTAGAAAATTACCACATGTTAGAAAGACACTACATGCTAGACGGTGCGGATAGCCCTAATAAACTAAGCCCATTGGCCAATACTTGGCGTACTGCTTTAGACAAACGCAGACGTGCTTGCATCAATTCAATCTCTACCTGACTTGGTGTTTCGCCCGAAGTTAAGCTCACTGGCAAAATACGATTGGTATCGTACCAGCCGTGGAATAGCGCTGCCAACTCTTTTAGATAGTTGGTCAGTACATGCGGCTCATAGCCAGTCGCCGCTCGTAACAGTGTCGCTGGATATCCTGCTAGCAGTTTAATCAGCTCATCTTCATTGGGTGCACTAAGCAGATTTTGATGCGCCAAACCAACGGCATCATCTACTGTCAAATCATAGGTTGCCAGTTTTTCTAATACGCGGCAAACCCGTGCATGTGCATATTGAATGTAGTAAACCAAGTTGTCTTTGCTTTGTGATTTGGCGAGCTCTAAATCAAAGTCAATATGCACTTCAGGCTTACGTGCCACATAATAGAATCTCGCAGCGTCATTACCGACTTCTGCACGCAGCTCACGCATAGTCACAAACTGACCTGAACGCGATGACATTTGCACTTTTTCACTACCGCGCCATAGCGCCACGAACTGTACCAGCACCACATCAAGGCGTTCTGCATCAATTCCCAAAGCCAACAAAGCCGCTTTTACCCGTGGCACATAACCATGGTGATCCGCGCCCCAAACGTTGACGACTTTATCAAAACCACGATCAAACTTATTTTTATGATAAGCAATGTCAGAAGCAAAATAGGTAGATTGACCATTAGCACGGCGTACCACACGGTCTTTTTCATCGCCAAAGTCGGTCGATTTGAACCAAATATTACCGTCTTTTTCGTACAGATAACCTTTGTCATCTAAAACTTGCAGTACTGGCTCAATCTCGCTATCGATCGATCTTTCACTGAACCAACACTCGTAACGCACACCAAAGTCATTTAAGTCGTCTTTAATATCAGCCAGAATACTGCTTAATGCGGCATTTAGAAACAGCTCATAGCCCTCACCAAGCAATGCTTTACTATTGGCAATCAGGCCATCGATATGGGCTTCTTTATCACCTGATAGCAAAACTTTTTCGCCATCGGCATTGGTTTCAAACTGTGCATCTTCTGGCGCATCTTTAGCAACGTCTGTAAAGCTATGCACGTAGCTCGTGCCATGTTGCGCTTTTAGCGTTTCTGCGATATCACTGACATAGTCGCCTTGATAACCATTAACGGGAAACTGTATTTCCTCGCCGTTGGCTTCTAGATAACGTAGATACGTACTGGTCGCTAAGATGTCCATTTGACGGCCAGCGTCATTGACATAATATTCGCGGGTGACGTCATAGCCAATCGCTTCTAGCAGGTTTGACACGCTCATGCCAAATGCAGCACCACGCCCGTGACCGACATGCAGGCTGGACGTTGGATTGGCAGAGACAAACTCAACTTGAATTTTTTGCCCTTCAAACTGATCACTTAGACCAAAACGATCTTGTAACGCAAAGATATCGTCTAGTACCGAAAACTTAGCCTCGGCATTTAAAAAGACATTGATAAAGCCTGGACCAGCAATTTCTATTTGGCGAATGTCTTGATTCTCAGGTAGCGCATTGACGATTTTTTCGGCAAGCTGGCGTGGATTGGCCTTGGCAGCTTTGGCAGCAGTAAGCGCGATATTACTGGCAAAATCACCATGGCTTAAGTCTTTCGTACGGGTGATTTGGCTGTTGTTTTGCCAGTCAGCAGGTAGTGTGCCATCGGCTTGTAAGGTATGAATAGCATCGTTGAATAGTGATGCAAGTGTATCAATTTGGGCTTGTGACATAAGGATTTGAACTCAGTTAAATAAACAACAAAAACGGTGTAAAAATGTGGCGAATGCGAGCAGTCGATAACTGCCCATTATGATAGCGACCGACATTGCAAGGGATAAAATAGTACAAAAGGATAAGTAACCTGTAAATATAACAATCTTTGCGCTTTATTGCACCATTTGCACCAAAATTAGCACTAAAATCTTACGGTTATAACAGTTAATGCGAGTAATTTATGCAGTTAAAAGGCCTAGCTATGCTATCGTTCATTATAAACCCCAAAGAGACGGTATAAATAGGCTGCAATTTAAGATGGGCAATGAACAGTTAGCTCTGCTAATTGTAGCGTTACTGTTGTCGACTCATTAGCATCAGTTTATACCCACTTGCTTCCGCGTTATAATGATGCTTTGTATTTTTTCCTTCTATTTAATTTTCATTTATTGTTTTATTTATTACTGCTCATTATTTGAGGGTGATACGCTTTTCTTAGGGCGATTTCTATCAAAGAAACCATAGAATGACAGCGTTAAATAGACGGTATGTTACCACTTTATAGGATTATGCCATGTTTGCCATTGCCGCCAGTACCGTCACCAGTTGGGGACTATACGTATTATTACCTATATTCATTGCGTTTTTATTCTTTATTGTTTGGGATATCTCTAAAAAGTCTGAAGCTGGGCGAGCAGGTACTTTTTGGATTTTCTTGGCCCTGGGTGCGGGCTTTGTAGGATTTTTACTCAAGATATTATTAGAAGTCGCTTTTAAGAAGTGGCTCATTTAATTCGGGCATATCTTCACCTTCTAATGATGGGTCATAAACACCTAGCTTGTTACTAGGGTTAGCAATGACTTGTGCAAGAGGTCTATTTATTCATGGCAGATACTAATAGCGCTCTACCTCTTGGCAATCAAGGTCGCGCGCATTGGTGCTGGATAGCCTTCCATGGTCTTAGTTGAGTCATTAGGATCTAAGAAGTCTGCTAGCGAATGATAGGTCATCCACTCTGTTTTACGCTGCTCTTCCGTCGATGTCACTGCCACATCCACGCAGCGCACATCTGAGAATCCAGCTTTTTCTAGCCAACCAATTAATGCTGCCACTGACGGTAAAAAATACACGTTATTCATTTGCGCATACCTATCGTGCGGCACCAGCACGGTATTGGCATCGCCTTCGATGACTAACGTCTCAAGTACCAACTCACCGCCTTTGACCAATTGCCCTCGAAGCTGCTGCAAATGCTCAAAAGGTGACTGACGATGATAAAGCACGCCCATGCTAAATACGGTATCAAACAATTGGCTATGCGCAGGTAAGGCTTCTAGCGGTACGGGAATATAGTGCGTCCTATAATTATCGGCATTACCCACAAAGTGCCGAATCGCCATAAACTGATGATAAAACAAGCATGATGGATCAATGATAATAACCGTATCCGCGCCAGCACCTGCCATGCGCCAACCGTGATAACCTGAACCACCGCCCACATCTAACACTCGGCGACCTTTTAACTCACCCAAATGCGGCGCCACTCGTTGCCACTTCCAGTCACTATGCCACTCAGTATCAATTTTTATAAATGATTCATCATTACCGATCTGACTGCCAATTTGACCACCAATCTGAAAAGGCCCTTTACGCCACGGCATCAATTGCTTTAGTAGTGCCATTGCTTGTTTACGCTCAGACTCATTGAGACTGGCATCAATAGTCAATGTATCGCTGTTTAGATCGACATTATTGACGGTTAATGTTGGCAAACGAGCGACTGACGCTTGGTAGGCAGGCGCGTGCGCATAATTGGCTTTGTCTTTGATCGCATTTAGCCAAGTTGGTAATTGCTTGAGCCATTCATAAGCGATCGGCTGCTGTTGCGCCAGCTCTAGCAAGGTTAGATATAATTCACGTTCGGCGTTGATGATAGTGTCGTTGAGCATAAAAGAAGGTTACCGTATTGATTGAAAAATAACTGTGTTAAAGATAAGGATTATTTAAACGCCACAATAGAGACAAAGTTCAAAAACTGAAACCATGTCAGATGACGCTCAAAACCAACTTGCGTTAAACGTGCATGATGCTCATCTAAGGTATCGGTAATAAGGACGTTTTCTAGCGCGTTACGCTTGCCGCTAATTTCCATCTCGGTATAGCCATTGGCGCGCTTAAAGTCGTAATAGCGCTCAACCAACCATGCATCGTACTGCTCATCAAACGCGTGGGTTTTTTCGGTTAACACTAATATGCCGCCTTCACTTAATGCCGCATAAATCTTCTCTAGCACTTCTACTCTATCAGCGGCGGGTAAAAACTGTAGCGTTAAATTCAGAATTACCATATCGCATGGCTCAAGCGTCACGTCACGAATGTCAGCAGTGATGACTTCGATGTCATGCTCAGGATAATTTTCACTCAGTAGAGTGCTTGCTTCCGTCGTCATCGCTGGTGAGATATCAATCGCTTTGATCTGCAAGTCTTGCGGCTCAAACTCGCCTGCCAAGGTCATACTTGCGGCACCAAGTGAGCAGCCCAAATCATAGATGCGACTGACACGCTGACCATTATCATCCTGCTGGCGATATTTACAATGACGACGAGCAAAGATAGGTAGCATCGCGAGCACTTGACCATAACCAGGCACACTGCGACGAATCATATCAGGGAAACAAGCCACCACTTGCTCATCGAAAGAAAAGCGCGCTGCTTTATCGAGTGGCGTGGTGAACGGTTTGTCAAATAGGGTGTCATGTTTGATAGCAGACTTGGATTGGCTCATGGTACGACTCATTGGTTAATAATAGAACTTAAAGTAGGAAATAATTGATAGTCTTGCTTGTCATTATTTAGTTGAAAGCTGCTCAACGTAGCAAAAGCCCATTATAACATTACTGTTTGTTACTTATCGCGGTCAGATGCCCTGCTAAGCTGATTAGGTAGCGCTAAGGGTAATAAATTCTTCAAAGCAATAAGTCATTGAAAAATGACAATACTGCATCCAAATAAAGACCTTAGCCCATCTCTATAACAACATCTATAATAATAGGAAAAATTATGCAAACCATTATATTAGGCGGTGGCTGTTTTTGGTGCACCGAATCAGTATTTTTATCTGTAAAAGGCGTGCAATCTGTCGTTTCAGGCTACATGGGCGGTGACGCAGTATCTGCCAACTATGAGGCAGTCTGTAGTGGTACGACAGGACACGTTGAAGTCATCAAGGTTGAGTTTGATGACTCAATCGTCCCGCTAGAAGTCATCCTAGATGTTTTCTTTGCCACTCATGATCCCACCACGATGGATCGTCAAGGCAATGATGTCGGTAGCCAGTATCGCAGCGTCGTGTTTTACACCGAAGAAGATCAAAAACCAACCGTCGACCGCACAATCAATAAATTGCGTGACATGGGTGTCAATGTGGTCACAGAAATACATCCTGCTGTTGAATTTTATCAAGCAGAAGAGACCCATCAAGACTTCTTTAATAGAAACCCAGGACAAGCTTATTGCAACTTCGCTATACCGCCAAAGCTTGCCAAATTGCGTAAAGAGTTCAGTAAATACATGGTGAGCTAAGCAAAACGTTACATAAGAAACTGCTGAAAAAGCATAGATTTTAGAGCGAATTTTAATCATAGCCAAACGCTTATTATATAAGTGTTTGGCTTTTTAATACCTTTAGCATCATCACCCAAAAGATTATTATAAAAATAACTAATAATATAAACCTTAACCAATAGAGGCTAACGTATGAACCCTGAGTTTTGGCAAACGCGCTGGCAAGAGAAACGCATTGGTTTTAATCAGTCTGAAGTGAATCCGTTATTAATGAAGTGCTTTAGCCATTTAAACGTGCCCGCTGGTGGTCGAGTATTTGTGCCTTTATGTGGTAAGTCAATTGATATGGCATGGCTAACAGCGCAGGGCTATAATGTCGTTGGCGTTGAATTGGTTGAGACAGCCGTACAAGAATTCTTTACTGAGCAAAATATCGTGCCTACTGTATATCAACATGCGGATAATCCAACCATTAAATCCTATCAAGGTCAGCTGGCAGGACGAACCATCACGCTATGGGTCGCTGATATTTTTGCGCTAACGGCTGAGGATATTGGCTTTGTCGATGCGGTATACGATAAAGCGGCATTGATTGCCTTACCAGCCAATATGCGTATGAAATATAGCGAGCAAGTGCGACAGCTTAGCGATACTGCTGATAAAAAATTTGCACCGCAATTATTAATCACGCTCAATTATGATCAAAATAAAAAGAATGCACCGCCCTTCTCCATCAGTAGTGAGCAAATACAGCAATACTATGGCGAGCACTATCAAATTAACGAACTGATAAATGAACCTGCTACTATTGGCTCCGCAGCTAAGCTAAAAGTCACTGAGCATGTTTGGCTGTTGAATTAAACATAGGCTTAATTATCGCAGTGATTCAATAGTGATTAAGCGACGATTAAATCATAACGGAGAAACCTAATGAAAGTTCTAGTTAGTCTCGTAAGCTTAATCGCTTTTTTACTGGTGACGTTACCCGGTCCGCTTTATAAATATGGCATCGTCGATTTGGGTACCGCCTTTACAGGATTTAAATTCGGCGTGTTTGCTGGCATCGCCGCCCTTATCTTGCTCGTTTTACAAATGATATTTAAACGCAAAACAGTGACGCTTGGCAGCACGGTAATAGCGCTGCTACTGTCTGCTATTGCCATAGCTATGCCGCTTAGCATGATGAATAAAGGCAAAAGTGTACCGCCTATTCACGATATATCGACCGACTTGATCAATCCACCTAAGTTTGAGGCCATTGCCCCACTACGCGCTGATGCACCAAATCCCGTTGAGTACGCAGGTGAAGCAACTGCAAAACAACAGCGTGACGCCTATCCGGATCTGAAAACCTTGAGCTATGCGCAATCACAATCTGAATTGGTCAAGGCGACCGAACAAGCCGTCAATAATTTAGGCTGGGATTTGGTAAATAGTGATGTGGATAAAGGCATTGTCGAAGCGACAGATAGTACGATGTGGTTCGGCTTTAAAGATGATGTCGTCGTACGTATCACAGATAACGGCAGTGAGCGTCTGCTCGATATTCGCAGTAAGTCACGGGTTGGCGGTAGTGATTTGGGCAAAAATGCTGAGCGTATTCATGACTTTATTAATGAGTTGGATAAGGTCTTGGGGGAGTAGTTGGGTTTGAAACCTCTTATAACTCATTTAGTAAGCTTTTTGACAATATATTCTAGCTCACTTCTTTGACCTACATCGGGTAAAAACTTTAAAAGCATCTCAAGAGCATTTTCATTTGCTATTTTAATAGGTGGCCTGTAAGGCAGATCATAACCAAAAACATCACTCATCATAGTGAACAAATTTTTTCGGTGCTGACAGGCTTGACGGCTGTTTAAATTTAATATTTTGATGGCTTCATTACCTCTTTCACTATCAGACTCTAGTTCACCAGCTAAATTTAAAATAATTTCATTTTCACACTCATTCATAAGCGGTGTTAAAGGCAATTCTTGACTGCCTTTAGCATTGTCACACTGCTTAGCAATCCTACAACTTAATAATAAATTGTCATAGTCAAAACATTTATGTGGATAGTCGTTGCGGCTTTTTAAATGTTCGATAGTGGTTTTTTCATTGCCTAAACTTTTACAGCAGTAACAGCAAACCCCATGCTGTTCATCATATAGCTGCTGGCGCAAAGGCGCTTTAATAGCTTCTGGAATTTCGCCCCAGCTTTTGGTTTTATACTTTTCAAAACCTTTTTTCGCATCAACTGGCATTGAACCCAATTTATCAATCTTTTGCATGATTAAACTCATCTGTATTGCTATTTACCAGTCTAGCTTGGGCTAATAACAAGCGACATTTCAATAGCTCTAAATGGTCAGATGGCAGCTTTTCAGCTAGCTCTGTTATACGAGTTTCTGCTGTCACATAATCATGCTTACTGATAGCACGGCGAATAACCGTAAACTGCTCTTCAACTTTACTGTCACGAATATCCACACCAAATATTTTGGTAAGCACCGTATTCGCATCTTCACCGTAAATGTTAGGCATTTCTGTTAATTCACCATCATCTAATGAGTACAATAAAATATCATTACGATCACTGATAACATGTGGCGAATGGGTGGTTAGAATAAATTGAACGTTTGGAAAAGTAGCGACCAGTTTGTCAATTAAGTCATGCTGCCACTTTGGGTGTAGATGCAAATCTACTTCGTCTATCATCACCACGCCTTCACCCTCTAATGGATTGTCCAGACTTGGATTAAGCAAAGCTAAGCGACGCGCAATATCACCTACTAAAGCAAATAGGGATTTTTCACCTTGTGACAGCTGATTGACATCCAACTCTTCACCATCTTTTTCTACGATCATAGTAGGTGTACCTTGACGGCGTATGCGAATATTTTTAAAGTCAGTGAAATATTTTATTGCATCTTTAGCAGATATAAAAGATAAGTTCTGGGTATGTAAATTAAGCGCTAGAGTTATATTTTGAGACTCCAAATTGATTGCATCAATGATTTCTTCATACTTTCGAACTACACTCTCTGATAATTTAACTCTTTCATTTATATCTATTTCTAGCTCGATAGATTTTTTAATTTGAGAAATTTCACTCTCAAGCTGACTTCTTCTTTCTTCACTAGAAGCGTTTAGGTGCTGAATTGTATTTAGATTTCTACTAACATTAACTTCATTTTCAATATCTTCAGCATTCCTAAACCAGCTAAGAAAATTAGAGAAATCTATACTAGCACCACCTAAAGATTCATAATATCCTTTAAGTTGGTCATGACCATGAGACACAATATCAGCTTCAACATATTGTAATATAGTTCTTTCGACTGGATAAAAGACAAATAAAGGCAGTGATAATTTTTCTACATGAGTTAATTTATTTCTATATCTCTTCACTAAAGCACTTAGTTGAGAAAAATTATTACCTAGTTGTCGGACCCTACCATCTCTTACTTCAGACAATTGCCATTGGACGCAAGATAACTGAGATTTAGAGTTATCAGGTTCGTTATCTTTTGCACAATCCATTATCACTTTTATTGAAGCTTCGTTTTTTTCGTTTTTGATTGAGTGCAAATCTATTTTAGACCCGATGGTTTCACCCGTTTTCAAAGAACCTACAAACCAACTAAGGCTCGTCGCCAATGCCTGCAAAATTTGCGATTTTCCTGCACCGTTATTACCCACGATAACAGTGACATTACCCGCCTTTTCAGAAGTTGGCGCAAAGTCTATTTTTAAGTCTTCAAAGCGACCATAGTTTTGTAGGTGTAAGCGTTTGACTTTCATTGTTTACCTTATTTTTATAGGTAGTAAATATTTAGGTATTTTATCAATTTCTGTGGTAATTCTTACCTATCAGTATAACAACTTAAAAGACAAGTAAGGAATGCTATTGTTTTGGGAAAAAAGCTTCAACGTACCTAAAACCCTCTCCTAACCTCACGCCAGCGTCCATTTATAGTAACTGAGTGCTTCGATACCTTTTCTTTACTATTTAGATTGGTTACTCTAAGTCCATACTGCCTTAACCAGTTCTGCATCCTTTTTTAATGACCACTTTGACATTTATAGGACATTTTCATGCGTTTGACTCCAGTTTCTACTTTATCGCTACTTAGCCTTGCTGTTGGTTTGAGTTTTGCTAGCACTGCCCAAGCGGCCAAACCGCCAGCCCCAAACTTATCTAATGCCGAGCTACAACAATGTCTAGATGGATTAAAAAACTCTAGCAAGTTTAGGGGAGTTGATAGTTACACTTTTAACAACTATCGCCCAAGCCAGCCTGATCCTAGTGTCATTCAATCGTTGAACTATCAACCTGAATTTCAAAAAGACGTTTGGGATTATCTCTCATCGCTGGTCGATAGCGAGCGCGTAGAGGACGGTATTCGTGCCAAGCGCCAATGGGCAGATACTTTGCGTAAAATCGAATCACGCTATGGGGTCAAAGCCGAGCACGTACTAGGCGTCTGGGGTGTTGAGTCAAACTTCGGTCAGACATTGGGCAAAAAGCCGTTGTTTGAATCCTTAGCGACGCTCTCTTGTTTTGACCGTCGTCAGAGCTACTTCCAAGGTGAATATGCCAATGCACTAAAAATCGTCCAAAATGGTGATATCGCGCCAAGTGATATGACCGGCTCATGGGCAGGTGCTTTTGGACAGACGCAGTTTATGCCGAGCACCTTTTTAGAATTGGCCGTTGATTTTGATGGTGATGGTCGTCGCGACTTGGTTAATAGTGTCCCTGACGCGCTAGCCTCTACCGCTAACTTCTTAGACAATCGTGGTTATCGTACTGGCGAGCCGTGGGGTTACGAGGTCAAATTGCCCAGTGGTTATTGGGCAGCGTCTGACCGAAAAAATAAAAAGTCTATCAGCCACTGGCGCGATCAAGGGCTAACGCTCGCTAATGGCAGTCCACTGCCTTACGACTTGAATAGTGCAGGATTACTACTACCTGCAGGCGCTGAAGGCCCTGCTTTCTTAGTGGGTAAAAACTTTGATACGTTTTATTCGTACAATGCGTCAGAGAACTACGCCTTAGCCATCGCGCATTTATCAGACCTAATCACCAAAGAAGACAGCAGCAAAACTGACTTTGTCACTGCTTGGCCTACCGATGATCCGGGTATCAGTCGCCAGCAAGCCAAAGACATTCAGCAAGCGCTGTTAAATGCTGGTTATGATATTGGTGAAGTCGATGGCATTATTGGAGACAATACTCGCACCGCAATTCAGCAGTACCAAACCAGTAAGGGCATTTTCCCTGCTGATGGACGCGCAGGACAGAAATTCTACCGCGCAATCATTGGAAACGCCGGAAACGCGGCTCCAAGAAGCACACAATATGGCAATCAATATGGTCAACCAGCGAACAGTCAGCCTTTACAGCCTGCCTCTGCTGATCGCATGGGACAGTTGATTCAACAACAAACGAGCAGTCCCAACACTTACTCACCTCAGTCGTCGGCTCGACCATCAAGTTCTGGCAATACGCGTTATCGCCGCGTGACTAGTGCTGATGGTAGCGTGAAGCTCGTTCGTGTTGATGAAGGCTCATAGCACGACGGCATGTCCTCATCTTTATTATCATTTTTAAAATGAGGACACGCGCCAGCTCTTTTATAAATCTTACTGTTATTGATCAAAAAAAGGCCACGCTAATATTATTAGCGTGGCCTTTTTATTTGTAAAATCAATTATCTATAAATATCGATTACCTATAGTCGGTTCAATTTAAAAGTGGTACAAGGCAACCGAGTGTAGATGTATATTTAATACCTCAAGCGAGGTTAACGCTGTAACGCTTTTATAGTGGATTGACTATATTGAGATCATTTATACGATCGGTGGTGGATTGGGTTTGCCATTATCACCATCCCAGTTTTCACGGGCTTTATCATCTAAATCCGCAGGCGTCTTCGGCTCCCATTTACCATTTTCTTTCCAGGTGTCGTCGCCCCAATCTTCGTCTTCCTGTTTTTTGTCCCAATCTTTATAGGCTTTGCTAGGGTCGATGCCACGGCGCTTCATATCAGCCACTTGCTCTTCTAGCGTGTGATACTGTTCAGCATCGTGCATGGTTTTCTCTAGACCATCAATCTCTTTTCTTAACTCGTCATGTTTATCATTACTCATGATAGTGCTCCTTAATCAGTCAATATTATTATACGCTTTTATGTTTGTCGTTTTTACGGTAGATAAGTTTATATAGGCTAGTACATCATTTGAATCGTTTTTATCTCAGTTATTATCTCAATAACTATTGTTCCAATAACCAATATCATAAAATATTTTTTACGTTAATGAGCTTTATTATCAAGAGTCTTGGCTAAATTCACAACCGTTACCGCGTATGCTTTGTATTACAAAACGTAGTAGGAAACACAGGAAATCCGTTGACAATCCTTACCATGCCATTGATTAAAGCTTCTGATGACCATTACTGAGTCCGAATGGCCGGTTGTTTATTTTTTAATAGGTTTTGAGCATAGAAAGTTAGTTTCCACAATTCTTGCGAGACCCGCGTACCATAAGTCGTTAACTGTATCCAGTTAGCCGCGACCAGCTGGCGTTGCAAATGGTTCAGGTCCTTTTGGGAGATTTGACAGCGTGCTACGGCGTGGACATTGGGCATCTCTTGTTTGATGTCATGCTCAGCCTTGGAGGCGATGAGACGATTCATGGCACTTTGTAAACCGTAACTTGAGAAAGTCGCAGGTATCTTCATCAGCGTGCACAATACCTCCTGCCAACTTAATGTCATCGATCTAGTGACATCTGTCAAGTTGCCACCGGCATAGGCTTGCGCGCTATACTGAATAGAAAAAGTATCTGTTAAGACAATCGGCTTGCTAACACTATCCGCAACACCTCCGTCGACAACACCGCTATTTTGTTTCAGCGGCGTATTCATAGGAGGCCGAGAGATTATCGAATCAGGTGAAGCTTGTTTGATTAATCTTATCGATTCTTCGCTGACCTTTAACCACACGTCTTTTACACTATAGTGAATCACCATATTATGGTAGGCCTGGATAAGCAGTTGCTCGATATCTGTATCCGCATCATAGTAATGAACATGCTTGGCTTGCTGGGTGACTGTGTTGATAAACTCTTGCAACTGCCGACTGATATCTGCACCCTGGTGATGCTTTTTGACTAATATTAGTAAGGGCTTGAGTTTGGCTTTGGCATTCAAATAGCTTAAATGCATTTGACTGACACCAGTATTTTGTACTGTGCCGTAGCTATCCCCAACGACCATTAGCGCATAATCGCACGCATCGATACATTGGCGGCCATACAACGAGGCTTTTGGCAATTTGCTGGAGACATCGTAGGTCAGAAATGCGCGCGCCTGAAAAAAAACCGCCAAACTGTCTAGCACTAGCAACTGATCGTTGTCAGCGCATATGACATGAATGTGATAACGACGGTTTGGCAAAATAACCTCTGCGCTTGGGTGATGACAGGAATAAATATGAACGTAAAAATAGCACAAATATCATGTCTTGCACAGCCCAGCATAATCCTATGGAGGTACGCTCAGCTTATTTTATAATCAGGTCTATGCTGTCTAATACAGATATAGCGAGATGGTTATAAACAGTTTTGTCTTCGCCTATCAATGTCAACGCTTACTAGTCCGTATCTTCATTTTGAAAATAGTGATAAAGATAAGAAAAACAGCATAGATAATATCAATATATTGACCAGCTATTTAACGCCGTTTGGCAAGATTTAGCTATTTTGACTCATCTAGTTGCTTCCGTTCAGATATGATCAATTGAATTTAGGACACGCCCTGAGTATTTAGGACACGCCCTGAGTATTTAGGACACGCCCTGAGTATTTAGGACACGCCCTGAGTATTTAGGACACGCCCTTAGTATAGTACTGTAAGCACGTCTCTTTACCCAGTAAGCGCTGTATTAGCATAACCAACTTATCATCATATTTGGTCGCATAAAAAGTCAACGGAGGTCGATTTTTTTTACCCGTCTCCCTACCTTCTATACCATCATTTTTCGCACTACTATTAAGCAAAGCAGACAATTGGTTTGCAACCAAGAGTTGCTTGACCCGCTCAGCGATCGCTTGTCCTGAATCCACCACTTGTATCGATAGTTGCTGCTGCGCAATCTCATCCAACAAAAATGCTTTAAAAAATGGATAATGGGTACAGCCTAGTACCAACTGATCCACTCCATCTTGTGCAAATATCTGTAGCTGCTGCCGTAACCGCTTCGCAGTCTCACAATTCTCTGGCATACCTGCCTCTACCCAAGGTACCAACTGTGGATCGAAATATTTGGTCACTAGTGTGCGATTAGGACTGGCAATAGCAGTAATAACTTCATTCAGTAACATGCCATTCAAAGTTGCTTTGGTAGCCAATACAGCAACGTGTTTGCTCTTACTGGCCAACACTGCTGGCTTGAGCGCTGGTACCAAACCGACAATAGGCAACTGCGGATAACATCGTCTAGCTGTCTCTAAAGCATAGGCCGAAGCACTGTTGCAGGCAATCACAATGAGCTTGCAGCCCTGCTGATACAGCCACTCTACTGCTGTCAGGGTCAAGGCTTCGATATCTTCACTATCACGATTGCCATACGGCACATGCAAAGTATCTGCATAATAAATATAACGCTCGGCAGGCAGCTGTTGGGCTAAATGCAGATAGACAGACAGACCGCCTATACCAGAATCAAATAAGCCAATCGGGGCATTGCGCTCTTTATTAGTCATAGCTTGGCTAACCGAAGTGGCATTTTTAGCGGTATCAATAACAGGTTTTTTAGAATCTCGCTTTTCAACGGCAATCGATGGCCTCTCAACTACGTTTAACAGATTGGTTGCAGCAATATTCATCGGTACGCTACCGCTGTCTTCATGTCGATACCTTCATTTTGATAGCAATTTTCAAATGTTACTCTTAATATAGAGCTTTACTCTTAATATAAAACTTTACTCTTAATATAGAATATTACTCTTAATATAAATAGAAAGGCAGCTTATCGCAATAATAAATAAGACTTAGTAATAATTAGCCAGTTGGCATAGAAAGCTCGTAAGATCGACCACCACTTTGCAAGGTTAGTATCGTCTCACCTTTTTGCTCTGTCAGTTCGCCGATTTCAGTCAAATGATAAAAAACATTACGACCAATTAATGCAGTCAAACCGTTTCTGACTGGCATATAAGGTCTTACTTGCACGTCAGATTGGTCGTCAGTAGTACCATCAAGGCTATAAGCCCGTAAAGTAATTGGATGCTCGTCATCTAAACGTACCACATCACCAGTCGTTGTGGTAAATTCTAGCCAGCTATTATTAGCTTCATCGACGATACCGACATCATTAATCAATAATGGTGCATCTTCTACCTGAATGCGAAGTTTTTGTACGGGTGTCTTTAAAAAATACTCTGCTACGCCATTATTTTCTTCTTTCCATAAGATAGTGGCAAATAAGCTCACCAATGACTCTCTGGTCATTTGTCCGCCTTCATGCCACCACTCACCGTTGGCTTTAATCACCAAATCCATATCATCCACTTGTTCAGGGTGCCATTTTTCCAGTGGTGGTATCGCTCTTCCCTCGCGTGTGCCTGCGGCAGACTTTAAATACTGGTTAAGTGCTTTCATCGGATTTTGGTTGGATGCCACGTGCTGTGGGCTATTAGCGCTGCTTTGTATATTATTATCTATCTTACTATTGTCATTACTCATCAGTTCATCCTTTACCTAGTAATTAAAGTTTGGCAAATCTGTTATTACTATAAATTTTAGTTTCGGGTATGATGAGACCATATCAACATTATACCTTTGCTACATGAATTTCACCTTAACACTGATACTCGTAAATGCGTATCGTGTTTATAGGACTTTTCTTTTATAATGAGTAACGATTTTTTATTGAAACAGTCAAGTGAGCGTTGTATTAACGACACATTTTAGCTGATGTGTTAATAGTTTTTCATTAACTGAGTTTAACTACTAGGTTTAGTTTAATAGCAACGTTGTCAATTGATGCCGCAAAGACAGTTTCTGTCGAGCAGCCATATGTCTGAGTGAAATTAGCGCCGCAAGCCTTATTATGCAATTGTTAAGCTAATGATGCCCTGAGATAAGCCACTAAAAGTTTAGGAGTAGGTATGCAAGAGCAAGACAATCAAAAGCCAGTCGTCGACGGTGATAGCGTTCACACTGATGCACCAGTCGCGACAGATACGGCCAAGCCAGACACCACAACACCAGAGTCAACGACGCTGACCAAAGAAGCGCCAGCTGAAGAAGTTGCTGTCGAAACCGCCGACCTCGATAAAGCAGAGACCAATGAAACTGCGACAGAAGAAGCAGTCGAAACGGTAGCCGCGGATAAAGAGCCTGCTGAGAAAGTAGCGATCGAAAAAACGCCTGAGCCAGTAGTAGAACCTGTCGCGGCAGAGCCTGAGATTGAGCGCGAATCCATGGAATTTGACGTTATTATCGTTGGCGGTGGACCTGCTGGTCTATCTGCTGCGATTCGTCTGCGTCAGCTCGCTATTAAAGCTGGCAACGATGAATTTATGGTTTGTGTGGTCGAAAAAGGCTCTGAATTTGGTGCGCATACCTTATCTGGCGCGGTTATCGAACCACGTGCGTTGAACGAGTTAATTCCAGACTGGAAAGAAAAAGGCGCACCGCTTAACGTACCAGCCACCGAAGATCGCTTCTACTACTTAAATTCAGCCACACGCTCTACTAAAGTGCCTGATCCGTTGATTCCAGCACCGATGCACAATGACGGTAATTATATTGTCTCGCTAGGTAATGTGGTTCGTTGGTTAGCAGTACAAGCTGAAGAGCTAGAAGTCATGATGTTCCCAGGCTTCCCAGCTGATGATATTTTGTATAACGACGATGGTTCGGTACGCGGTATCCTAACTGGTGATATGGGTGTCGCCGCCAATGGCGAAGCCAAGCCAAGCTTTGAGCCAGGTTATGAGCTGCTTGCCAAATACACTATTTTTGCCGAAGGCAGCCGTGGTCATCTAGGCAAGCGCTTGATCAGCCGTTTTGATCTTGATAAAGACTCAGATCCTCAGCATTACGGTATTGGTCTAAAAGAATTGTGGGAAGTTGTCCCAGAGAAACACGAGCAAGGCGTGGTCATGCACGGACTTGGCTGGCCATTGACCGAAACAGGCTCTACTGGTGGGTGGTGGTTATACTTCGACGAAAACAACCAAGTCAGTTTTGGTCTCGTCGCAGATCTGTCCTATCACAATCCATACATGTCACCATTTGATGAAATGCAGCGCCTAAAGACGCATCCTGTCATTAAGAATGTATTAGAAGGTGGTAAGCGCATTTCTTACGGTGCTCGTGCTTTGACTAAAGGTGGCTTAAACTCACTACCAAAACTCACCTTCCCAGGTGGTGTATTGGTCGGTGATGATGCTGGATTCTTGAACCCAGCAAAAATCAAAGGTACGCACACGTCGATGAAGTCAGGCATGCTAGCAGCCGAAGCTATTTTTGAAGCATTACAAGCAGATCGTCAGCACGATGAAGTGATTGCTTATACCACCATGTATAAAGAGTCATGGTTGTATAAAGATAACTACGAGTCGCGCAACTTCTCACCTGCGATACATCGTATGGGTCTGTTTATGGGCGGAGCGTTTACCTTTATCGAGCACAACTTATTGAAAGGTAAAATGCCATTTACCTTGCACGATAACCTGCCAGATTACGATCAGTTAGAGCGTGCCAACCACGCTTATCAGCCCACCTACCTTAAGCCTGATGGCAAGCTGATATTTGACAAGTTGTCGTCGGTATTTATCTCTAACACCAACCATGCCGAAGATCAACCAACGCACTTGAAACTCACCGATCAAACGGTGCCTATTTCAATCAACTTACCCCTATATGCTGAGCCAGCACGTTTGTACTGCCCAGCGGGTGTCTATGAAGTGGTCAAAGATGCGGAAGGTGCTAAGTTTGTTATCAATGCGCAAAACTGCGTGCATTGTAAAACCTGTGACATCAAAGATCCCTCGCAGAACATTACTTGGGTAACGCCCGAAGGTGGCGGCGGTCCTAACTATCCAAACATGTAAGTCATGATTGAGATAAATAGAAATCAATAAAAAACCGCTCTTAATAATAAGGGCGGTTTTTTTTGTACTCATACACTTTATTTAACAGTCACAACTAATCTGTCAACTTAATCCGTCCAGGCATCACGATTGGCTTCGTCTTTTAACTTCACAAAGTCATCAGGATTGAACTTAATCTGATCTCCTGTTTTGCCTTCTTTCACTTGGCGCTCGTAGTCACGCAAAATTCTAAGTGCTACTGGAGACAAAAGCAAAATCGCCACTAAGTTGACCAAGGCCATCAGACCCATCGACAAATCAGCGAAGTTCCAGATGGCAGGCAAACTAGCAATCGCACCGACAAAGACCATACCCAACACCATAAAACGGAAAATCATAATCATCACTTTGGCGTTTTTGGCACCAGAGATAAACTCAAGATTTGATTCACCGTAGCTGTAATTGGCAATAATGGACGTAAATGAGAAAAAGAAAATAGCAATTGCGACGAAGACCACACCCAAATCACCAACATACTGGGACAAGGCCAACTGCGTAAGCTGAATACCTTCTTGCTCAACGTTCGGGTCAACCACACCCGATAAGATAATAATCGATGCGGTGGCAGTACAAATAATCAGCGTGTCCATAAAGACACCGAGCATTTGCATAAATCCTTGCACTGCTGGATGGTCAGGATGACTTTTTGCTGTTGCCGCCGCATTCGGGGCTGACCCCATACCTGCTTCGTTAGAAAACAAACCACGCTTGATACCGTTAATCATCGCCTGAGCAATACCGTAGCCGATGACCCCGCCTGCTGCCTGCTCAAAACCAAAGGCGGATTTTACAATTAACGCAATCGCTGCGGGGAATTGGCTAAAGTTAGTAACGATAATGAATAGCGCCAATAAGATATATAAAATCGCCATCACCGGCACAATTTTACCCGCGATACGAGCCACTGAGCGTAAACCACCAAACACCACTGGCGCCACCAGTACTACTAATATTAAGCCTGTCATCCATGTTGGAATACCAAAGGCTTCATTGGTTGCTTGAGCAATGGTATTTGACTGCACGCCATTGAACGCCAAACCAAAAGCCACCAGCAAACATAACGAGAAAAATATTGCTAGCCAGCGTTTCCCCAGACCTTTTTCAATATAGTAAGCTGGTCCACCGCGGTAAACGTTATCGTTATGCGGCACCTTGTATGCTTGCGCTAAAGTAGACTCAATAAAGCTGGTCGACATGCCGACTATCGCTGTCATCCACATCCAAAAAACAGCACCCGGACCACCGAGATAAATAGCAATTGCGACCCCTGCCAAGTTACCCGTACCAACGCGCGCCGCGAGTGAGGTCATCAAGGCTTCAAACGAGCTGATACCGCCATCTTTGCGCCCTTGGTTTGAGACACGTAACAGCTGCCACATATGACCAAAGTGGCGAAACTGTATAAAACGTGTGGCCACGGTAAAATAAAGACCTGCGCCAATCAGCACGAACATCAGTAATCCATACCAAGGATTGCTCGCAATTAACCAGTCATTGTTACCCCAGATAATACTGACACCATAATTTACGATGTTATTAAACCAACTTACTATCCCTTCGTTCATATGGGCTCCCTACTCACTCTTTATATACGTTACTTAAATTTTATATTAATATCATATTTTAACGATTCAAAACCTCACAAGGTTATGGACAAAATGTCTGATACTAAAACATCCTGTGCATGATATAGATATTAAATGACTTGCGAGTATCACGTTTGGTTATCAGTTTCATATATTTATTTCTAAAATAAATAATGCTTGTATCTCATATTATATAGAATATAAATAAATAATAATTTAGCTGCATATACTGAACATTTTGCGTTCAATTTCAGTAATGTCGCTTTTATAATAGTAACCAAACTAATTATCAGTATATTCCCCATAATTTATGCTCAGTTGTTTGCAATGATATTTATTGAATCGTGCTAAGATGAATTTCATACCTATTTGTGCTGCTTTTATAATTACCAGTCAGCACAAAGAGTTAGAGTGCTCAAAACATTAAAACTCTTGTCAGGAAGACGAGATTGCAAAAAAGACACTGGATAGTCCACCCTTTCTGCCTTCCTCAAGAAATGCTGTTTTTACCATTCGATGGTTTAGATCAATGGTTTCAATCAATGTGATGCCTACAAGAGTAGTTGCTTTTATTTTAAGTAAAAAACCACCAATAAATAAACATACTATTGCGCGTCATCGTTTTCATTATATAAAGCAGTACGTGTCTATTTTTTATATTGATTTTTTTGATAAGAAATAACCACTGTCTTTTTTATATTGTTGGTATTTTTTAGGTAAGACAAAAGGAGTTGTCCTATGGAAAATCATAACGATCCATCCGGTTATTGGCGTGCCAATATCCGTCTCATCGTAGGTAGCCTAGTTATTTGGGCACTATGCTCGTACGGCTTTGCTATCTTATTACGTCCCCTCTTAGCTGGTATCAAGATCGGTGGTACTGACTTGGGCTTTTGGTTTGCCCAACAAGGATCCATCGGAGTGTTTATTATTCTGATTTTCTTTTACGCATGGCGTATGAATAAGTTAGATAAACAATATGGCGTAGACGAGGAATAGCCCCATGAGTCAATTTGTAGTTAATCTTATATTTGTGGGTCTATCCTTCGCTCTGTATTTCGGTATCGCGATTTGGGCCCGTGCTGGTTCGACCAGTGAATTTTATGTTGCAGGCGGCGGTGTCCATCCAGTCGTCAACGGTATGGCAACCGCTGCTGACTGGATGAGTGCGGCGTCATTTATCTCAATGGCAGGTCTTATTGCTGCTGGTGGTTATGGCGCTTCCACCTATTTAATGGGTTGGACAGGCGGTTATGTTCTACTCGCGATGCTCTTAGCCCCTTACTTACGTAAATTTGGTAAGTTCACCGTTCCTGATTTCATTGGTGATCGCTTTTATTCCAAGACGGCAGCTATGATTGCTGTGGTGTGTTTGATTACCGCATCGACCACTTACGTTATCGGTCAGATGACCGGTGCTGGTGTTGCATTCTCGCGCTTCTTAGAAGTTGAAAGTACCACTGGTCTGATTATCGCAGCAGTCGTTGTATTCTTTTACGCGGTATTGGGCGGTATGAAAGGGATTACTTACACGCAGGTTGCACAGTATGTCGTTCTAATGATTGCTTATACCATTCCTGCGGTTTTCATCTCACTTGAATTAACGGGTAACCCTATTCCAGGCCTTGGTTTGTTCTCAAATCATGTTGAATCAGGTGTTCCTATTTTGACCAAGCTGAATCAAGTGGTTACTGACTTAGGTTTTGCATCGTATACTGCTGATGTGCCTAACAAGCTAAACATGGTGCTATTTACCTTGACGCTTATGATCGGTACTGCAGGTTTACCACACGTTATCATTCGATTTTTCACTGTACCTAAAGTGGCAGATGCGCGTTGGACCGCAGGCTGGACACTGGTATTCATCTCGCTACTGTACTTCACCGCTCCTGCCGTTGGTGCTATGGCGCGCTTAAACTTAGTAGATACTATCTATCCACAAGGTGTCGAAAATCAACCTATTCTCAATAATGAGCGTCCTGACTGGATGAAAACATGGGAAGAGACTGGTCTTATTAAGTACAACGATCTAAATAATGATGGTCGTATCCAGTTATATAGCGACAGTGGACTTGGTGCCGCGCAAATAGCCCTTAATACGGCTGAAGCTGACGGTGGCGATGTTGCTACCGCAACTGCAGCGGTAGAAAAAGCTCGCATTGCTCATGATGCAGAGCTTGATGGTCGTTTTGCTGATGCCGGATGGGCAGGTAACGAGCTTGATGTAAACGCTGATATCTTAGTACTTGCTAACCCAGAAATTGCTAATCTGCCATCATGGGTTATTGGTCTTATCGCTGCAGGTGGTTTGGCAGCAGCACTATCAACAGCAGCTGGACTACTCCTTGCGATCTCATCAGCGATTAGTCATGACTTAATTAAACGTAACTTAAACCCAAATATCACTGATAAACAAGAGCTTAAATATGCTCGTATTACGATGGGTGTGGCAATCGTAGTAGCGACTTATCTGGGTATTAACCCACCAGGGTTTGCTGCGCAGGTTGTTGCCTTAGCCTTTGGTATTGCGGCATCCTCATTGTTCCCTGTGTTGATGATGGGTATTTTCTCTAAACGCATCAACAATCTTGGCGCTATTGCAGGTATGTTGACTGGTTTAATAGTTGTTCTTGTCTATATCTTTATGTTCAAAGGTTGGTTCTTCATCAGTGGTACTGCTAACTTCCCTGATACTGAAGAGTACTGGTTATTTGGTATCTCACCATTATCATTTGGTGCAGTTGGTGCGCTGCTTAACTTCATCGTAGCATTCGCCGTATCTTATGCTACTGCCCCACCACCAGCACATATCCAAGAGTTGGTTGAGAGCGTACGTTCTCCACGTGGCGCTGGTGGTGCCGTCGACCACTAAGCTTGCAACTGAGGATATATCTTCTGTTAATATATCACTCACAGGCAGTCACTGCTTGTGAGTGATTTTTTTATCTTGGCGCTATAATAACGATATTTTAAATTCTTCCTTATATCCAATAAGTTCAATTAAACATATCTCACGCATTAAGGAATATTTTATGCTTTTTGAGTTTATCGCTACCATCGCTGCCGCATTTGGCATGGCTGGACTAGCACTTATCATAACTCACCTCAGCAAACTGGCAGGCAAACGCGCCCCTAAATGGCTGATTCCCTTATTTGCTGCTATTGGTATGTTTGCATTTCAGATAAATCAGGAGTACAGCTGGTATGGTCAACAAGTGGAGAAGCTACCAAAAGGTGTAGAAGTCGTCAAAACAGCTAAAAGCACTGAGTGGTTCCGCCCATGGTCTTATGCTAAGCCGCAAATATTACGGTTTATCGCTGCCGATATTGGAAATGCTAGTGTACAAATAGATAACCCAGATATAAATTTATTCAATTTATATTTATTTGAAAGACGAAGAGCCGTAGAGACAGTCCCTCAAGTTATCGATTGTAGTATTCCTGCACGTGCAGACTACGTAATACCTGAGAAAGGCAATACGCTATCAATTGATGAACATGTAAAGCAAACGACTGCATGGCGAGACCTAGCAACAGATGATCCGCTATTTATCAGTATTTGCACTGATAAACAAAGCTAACGAATTAAGAGAGATTTAGAACAGTGCATCCATCAACAGGGAAGTCTTCAAAGAGACATGTGATGATAAGGCAATATTTTAGACGAATAAAAAATCTGAAAATACTGCCTTATTTACTTTGCTTTTCAATGATGAGACGTTGTCGTATAAGTGTGCTTAGAATTGGCACCTAGCAGCAGCCCCGCACATAAACCACCAAAATGCGCCGCGAATGATATACCTTCTTGCGGCATTAAGCCTTCTTTGATAGTGAGCCAATACCCTGCCCCCATAACGATACAAGCGATTAAATAACCCCAACGCCGAGCGAACACGGCTCCCCCTATCATATAACCAAGCATCGCGAAGCATAACCCTGATGCCCCGATATGAATTGATAGCGGCGAGCCAATGACCCAAGTGACCAAACCGGAAGCGATAATGAGCTTAACAATCGTACGATAAGCATTGTTCTCAAAAAGCCCAAATAAAAATAAAATTTGTAATAAAGTTACACTATTGCCAAGCAAATGTGAAAAATTGCCATGCATCGTCCATGAAGCAAACACCCCAATCATGCTACCGATATCAAGAGCACGCGGCACGATGCCAAAGATATTCCACAGTCCAAACAGCGCAAACTTATTGAGAAAAAACATACCCCACATCGGCACTAAGACAAAAGCATATAAGCCGATAACTTGCTTGATTCGTACCAATATCAACGTGAGTAATTGCCGCCACTTCATATAATCTTTTATCCTATTGATTTTATTTTATTCAACAGACCCTAATGGTTCACTGAAAACAGTGGTTGCTGTATCGGCTTGAATGATAATAATGAAGCATCTTTGTCCGCTGTTAAATAACTATTGGCATGCAGTAACGACGTTGAATGATAAGGCACTAAGGCGGTAGGAACAAAACTGCGCGCGGCATCGATATGTTTAATAGAGTCATCAAAAAAGATATGTGGCGCAAACGTTCTAAGTACAGCCGTTTTTTCCAGACCTCCTAAGAAAAACGCCATATCAACATTGACGCCCCACTCTCGCAATGTCTTAATCGCACGCAGGTCAGCGGGTGCATTGCGAGCCGTCACCAACGCAATCTTTATGGGAGAATATTGAAGGCCTGCTGGTAGACGCTCTTGCAAGTTCGATAGCTTAATTAATAATTCAGCATAAGGCCCTTTCTCAATTGGCAAGTCACGCATTTGTGCTTCACGATCATGAAAGGCACGTAATCCTTTTTGCTTATAGAGCAGCTCACCTGAATCATCAAACAGCACGGCATCACCATCAAAAGCGATACGCAGCTGATTGGTATCCAATTTATAAGTATTAACAGGGGTCGCATCCAATATCGCACAAGCGCAGATATTGGTATCAGCAACTTGCTGCGCATCCTCACGATTGGTAGTCAAAAACAGATCAATATTAAAATCTCTGATATAAGGCGAAACAGGACTACCCGATATGAATGCTGATCGAGAAATATTGAGTCCATGTTCACGAATGGCATTGAGTACTTGAATACCCGTATCTGGACTGCTTTTCGAGACAATCACTACTTCGACCAAAGGCGCTTCAATATCAGGGAGCTGTACAGTATCGTCTTCACAATAATGATTCAAATTTAGCAGTGCTTTGATAAGCGGATAGCCCGCGCCAATATTTAACGGCTCGTTTTCACGCGCTGCCATATAGTCACGAAACTCTTTTATAGCACTTTCAGGCCGGTGTTCTAATAGCTGTAATAGATAATTTTCTGATTCTGCTAAATCAAACAGCGCGGTTGCAGAAATCGCGACTATGAGCGTGTTACTAAAATCGACAGCCATAAATGTTTACTTCTATTCTAAATATTCAAAATGATAGCGTTTTATTTTACTACATATATAGGCAAGCTGTGTGGCTACTCCTGCTAATCACAACAATCCTCAATATATATTTTTTACGACAAAAAAAAGACTGCAATCGCAGTCTTTTTTAGGTTTCAAGGAACACTTAGCTAATATCAGCACCATCATTAATGACAAAACTTACAATCATAATGACATGATATTTAGTGATTTTTCCATCAGTAACCCCTACTTTTTGCTCTTTTATCCAAGCGCCTTCAACATTATTAACGGTCTTAGAAATCCGTTCAATACCTTGTTGAATAGCATCTTCAAAACTGGTTTCAGAGGTACTACTGATCTCGATATTCTTGGCAATTGTCATAATATTTCTCGCATCCATGTGATTCTAAAATGAGTGTTTTAAGACAAGCTTATCGTAGAGATAATATTTCAAAGCGATGTCTCTCATTTATTCTAGCGTTATACATAGTATGCAACAATGCTTCAGTGTTATTTTATGTAGGAATTAACTTAATAGCACTAAAGATATCGCTGGAAACGCGACCAGAATAACCAATCGAATCACATCAGAAACAATGAATGGGGCTACCCCGCGGAACATATCGGACAGTTTGATATGCGGAGCCATTGCCTTAATCACGAAAATATTCATTCCCATCGGCGGCGTTATCAATCCAAGCTCTACCGTCAATACGGCAATAATACCAAACCATACTGGATCGAAGCCTAAAGCAACAATGATTGGATACACCACTGGAATGGTAATAACCAGCATCGCTAAAGCATCCATGAACAACCCTAGGAGGAAGTACATGATCAAGATACAGATCAGTACGACCATTGGACTCACTGCTAACGTACCAATCCATGTCGCTAATGTATAAGACAAGCGTGACACTGAGATAAAATAGCCCAAAGCTTCTGCACCCAGTAGCATAAAGAAGACCACTGCTGATAATGCGAGCGTCTCAATCAGCGATTGCTTAAGGCCTTTCATACGCATGCCTTTAACAAAAGCGTAAGCCCAAGAGACAAATGCACCGACTGCTGCGCCTTCTGTGGGAGTGAATAGCCCAAAGAAAATACCCGCAATAATCACGATAAAAATGAAGCTAAACGGTATCAAACCGGTTAACGATATGAGCTTCTCTTTCCAAGTAGTCGACTCGCCACGACGCGCTAAATGCGGTTTCCAGCGTACCATAATCATGACAGTGATTGAGTACATCACCATCCCTAACATACCAGGCAAAAAGCCTGCAATAAACATGTCACCAACGGACTGCTGAGTTAGGATGGCATAAACCAGTAGAGCAATACTAGGCGGAATCATAATACCTAATGTGCCACCTGCTGCTAAAATACCACAAGCAAAACCAGGTTGATAACCATACTTCTCCATCTGTGGCAACGCAACTTTCGTCATAGTAGAGGCAGTAGCTAATGATGAGCCTGAAATAGAAGCAAAAATACCAGATGATCCGATACCCGCGATACCAAGACTCCCTCGTACTCCACCAAAAATGGTTCGGGTAGCTTCAAACAACTTTCCTGCCATACCTGAATGTGTGGCAAAGACTCCCATTAAAATAAACAACGGAATAGCACTAAAGTCATATTTTGCCAAGACATCTACCGGAATGTCTTTGAGCATCTGTAAAGCACCGCTTGGCGCAGTCACTGCCCCAAAACCAACCAATCCCACACCCAACATGGCAAGTGCCACTGGCACTCGCAGGACAACAAGCAGGATCATGATGACTAAGCCAATGGCTCCAATAATTTCTGGACTCATGCGCCTGTCTCCTCGGCGTCAAAGAACTCGCCCGTTTTAAAGATATTAATGGATTCGATTAGCGAGCGAATAGCGAGTAAAAGACTTAAGAATGCACTAAATGCATAGATGGGCATCATTGATAGTCGAAGATCTTGGGTAACTTTACCGTATTCTATGGCATCAATGGCGCTCTCATAGAGACCCCATGAGAACACAATACCAATGACAAAAAAGCCCATCATAAAGATGCCCATCATGTAGCCTTTAACGGCTTGAGGCATCTTTTGAGTAAAGACATCAACGATGATTTGTGAGCGTTCGACGAAAGCGGCAAAGGCGGCAAGCAAGGAAAATAGCATGAAATAAGACACAATTTCCACGCTACCCTTGACCGTAAATCCAAACTCACCACCAGTGAGCTTGAATATATAACGAGCCGTCACATCCAACATGGTGGTTAGAACAATAATAATAAGACTGACACCACCAAAAAATTGGCATAATCTAGAAATAAAGGTACTGATTTTGACTAAAAATGCCATGTGACACCTCCAATAGGTTATACCTTACAGGCAGCACTGGCAGCTTTGGCCTTTTCATAGACACTATCAGCATCCAAACCTAAAGCATTAACGTCTTTTAGATATTTTTGCGTTCCTCTTTCCAGCGGACCTTTCCAATCTGGATCATTTAGTGGATCAGGAATTTCGATAATTTCGTCACCCTTATCTTTGGCAGCTTGAATTGCCATCTGATCATGCTTATCAAACACTTCACCGACCTTATTAGCCAATGCCATCCCTGAGTTTTTATCCAAGACTTGTTTTAGATCATCAGGCAAATTATCGTACTTATCTTTGTTCATCGTCACCATAAGCGCTGAACTATAAAAAGGAATATTGGTATGATATTTCGTAATCTCATCGATTTTGAAAGCAGTCACTGCTTCCCAAGGGAAACTCAAGCCATCCACAACTCCGCGCTGTAAAGAGGTATACATATCATTAGCAGGTAGACCTACCGGTGAAGCGCCAGCGCTTTCGATGATATCACCAGCCACGGCTGAAGGACGACGGATACGCATACCTTTCATATCTTCAGGCGTTCGAATTAGCTTGTCAGTGGTATGAAGTGCGCCAGGACCAGCACCGTACATAAACAGGAGATGAGAATCTTCATATTCACTAGCAAGTGTGCCATCATCATAAAGGGTCTGGAGCATACAGCCCATTTGAGTGGCTGAATTTGATAGTCCGGGGAGCTCAGTAATCTGAGTTAAAGGGAAGCGGCCGTTAGTATAGCCATGAGCCTGTGAGCCTATATCGATCGTACCTTTTGCAGCAGATTCATAGGTAACATCTGCTTTAGCAAGACCTGCTGAGGGATACAATTCTACTTTCAAGCGACCATTAGAATCTGTCTCTATTTGTTTAGCCCAAGGTTCAAAAACCTCCGTACTAATAGATGATGTTGCTGGCCAAAAGTGAGAAAAGCGTAAAACGGTGGTTTCTTGAGAAGTTGCTGATGAGCCATCAGTAGTATCAGCGGATTGGTTAGAACAGCCTAAAAGACTGATCGCTGCCAAGGCACCAATTGAAAAAAGAGGAGCTAGCTTCATTATCAATTCCTTTTGATAATTATGAGATGAGGAGTAGAGCTTACGTTTAGCACTCTAAGTCGATGAAATAATTAATCATTTACAAAGTTAAAACGTCTTTCTAATAAATCTGCAATAAATATACTATATAAAATTAGCAGCTATAATGATATAAGTCAAATCATTTTGAGCATATAAGGTAATAATCCATTCAAAAATAAGCATAGATTAACGAAACTCAATTAACAAATCTAATAGTACTCTCAGAGTACTAAATTTTGAGCGATTACCGACCGCAAGCAAAATATTTCAAACAACGAATGTTTGTAAATAACCAAACCGCACACGAAACAAAACCCCCCTCTGCTTTCGCAAAGGGGGGTTTAGCTTTTGAATAGAGAGCTGACGATGACCTACTCTCACATGGACGAATCCACACTACCATTGGCGCTACGATGTTTCACTTCTGAGTTCGGGAAGGGATCAGGTGGGGCCATCGCGCTATTGTCGTCAGCAAAGGGGGTTAGATATGAGTCTGATGTTGTTATTATTGACGTCAAGATATTATCTATTGGTCGACCAACTTGTAACCTAACTGAATCAAGGTTAAAGGTGA